>JAOAAA010000036.1 GCA_026419115.1 Gemmataceae bacterium | reverse complement strand
GGAAATCGCCAATCCAAAGGCAACGTCTTAAAATCAAACAAGTGATTTAATCGGGCATTACGGGTTGCAAATTCGATGGCGGCCAAATCGTAATCGCTAAAGGTCACCCGCAAGCCACAGGACAACGCAGCAATACCCGATACCCCAAGCCCACACCCCAACTCCAAGGCTTCCAATTTATCGCCTTTTTTGGGATATTTTGACCAATCTTCTTTGAGTAACGCTTTCCCCAACATGCGAGCTACCGGCCAAATCTGTGGCCAATAGGGCATATACTCATCCACCTGATGCGCCTCTTGAATCGTGGGGTGAGAGAATAAATCATCGGCCCGTTCTGGCACCTCGATCCAAAATTCCCGATTACCCAGCGTGACCTTTTCTCTTCGGGTGTTCGAAATAATTTCATAAGGCGAGGTCACAAAGTGAGGAGTTGCGTCCATACTCGATTTCATTCTCTCGATTTCATTCGGCGGTATCTCGTTGACCCTATCTGACAACCATTTTTAGGTTTGAGCATCAATTTCATTCTCTCGATTTCATTCGGCGCTATCCAGAAAACGAACAGCATTACGGAATTGTTCTCGGGTGACAGGGTGCTGGCCTGAAATCAGCGCTACCGTAGCAGGATAGCCACAAGCATCAACAATCAATTGCTTTTCATTCGGATACTCGAAACCCTCTTCACAGGGAATATGCCCTGTAATAAGCCAATCACAATCTACTAATTGAAGAAACTTGGTGGCGGTTTCCTGACGGGTATCGCGGCCCCAAAGAAGTTCGTAGATCGTACCCTGAGGGCTGAGATCGGCTAAGGTCACGGCTTCGGTCGTTAACAAATGTAAGGAAAAAGTGTCCAACACTTTAGCACGCGGAAGACTATGGCTGATGAAAACACGATTACTCGTGCGGATCGCCCAAGGTAAAGCGGCAAACATCTTCAAATACAGCTCGTAAATCGTGGTGCCCATTTCACCATAGGCTTCGTTCACCCCCTGTCGAAAAAGCTCATTCAGGCTCACATCTCCCTTCATTACGGGTCGATCCGTCCATTGGGCTAGTTCGTGATTCCCCATAAGCAAGTGAACCCGTTGCGGAAATTGCCCCTTCAGAGCAGCAAATAGGTCCAACGCCTGATGGGAACGATCGCCCCCTTTGGGATAGTAGCGTTTGCTATGAATGAACTCTTGAAAGATCAAATGCCGGTTCGGATGGGCTTGCAAATTGGCCAACTTATAGACTGCTTGCAAATTCTCGATATGTCCATGCAGATCCCCAACAACGATAATCTCTTCACAGGCAGGCAGTTGCAGGAATCGCCCCTGTCTGCCGGAGGTATTGCGAATCAGTTCGCACGCTCGTTGCAGGGTTCGCACTCGTTGCGAAAGGTCGGCCATAAAGAGCTTTTGTTAAGGAGGATCAAAGAGGTCTTGTCTAATCGACCCGAATACTGACAATTTATTATAGCGTATCGAGACTTGGCCTTTGCACAAAGTTCCCGCGCCATTTCCTTGGGAATTTTTGTTGCCGCATACGACTTCAACAGGTTGAACACAACTATGGAACTTGCTCGGAATCTTCGCTCTGACAAAATCTCACATTTGGACTTGGCTCCTGTTGATGAAATTCCCTCCACTGCCTTGGTTTCCGATGCTTGGGATTTGATGCAACGTCAAGCCGTCGGCTGTGTTCTCATCCGAGATTCCGGAGTTCTCAAAGGGATTTTCACAGAACGCGACCTCATCCGCAAAGTATTGGCCACCGGTCTTTCTCTGGAGACTCCGATTACGGAAGTCATGACCCCCGACGTGGTGACCATGGAGGATTCTCAGCCGATTATCAGTGCCATGCGCGAAATGGAAAATGGGGGTTACCGGAACCTACCGATTCTCGACCCACAAGGTAAAACTCGGGGAGTGCTATCGATGAAGCAATTAGTCAGTTACTGTATCGAACATTATCCTAACTCGATCTATAACTATCCCCCGACCCCCGAACCGAATTCGACTCCGGAAGGGGCCTAAACTTTGAGAAATCTCGGTGGGAGTAGCATTTCACAAGCAGAATCAGTACCTCTCTCGATCGGGCACTTTGTTCTTACCAAGAAATTCCCAGACCTTACGCATCGGCTCATAGTTGTTTATTCCCAAGAAATGCCCAGACGTTACGCAAATGACGTTGGCGTGATGATTCCGAAACGTCATAATGCCAAGATGAGCTTTTGTGATGAGTATAGGTGGTTTATGCGAAAATTCTCTCTCCCGATTTATTTGCTATCGGTTTTTCTGGTCTCTCCCGTTATGGTTCGGGCACAGGAGCCTACTTTTGACGGTACGCCAAAATCCGAATGGCTCAAGATGCTCAAGGAGGATAAAAACTCCCGTCGCCGAGAGGTGGCCGCCCGTGTGCTGGCCTCATTTGGGTTTGCCGAATCGGGCATCACCGAGGCTTTTAAGACCGCTTTGAATGAGGATACCGCCGAACGGGTCCGAGTGCAAATTTGTAACTTGGTTGTGATGCCCACGACTCGGGATGAGAAAATTCGCGAACGGGAACTCTTGGAACTGCGTAAGATGACAGTTCCCCTTTCCGATGCTCTCCAAAACGACAAAGTTCCCGAAGTTCGAGCCGCCGCAGCGAAAGCTCTTGGGCGTTTGGGAAATCTCAGTACGCCGATGGTTAAAGTCCTCAGCAATGCCCTACAAGATAAGGATGTGAATACCCGAGCCGCAGCTGCCGAAGCTCTCGGTCGGATCGGCACCGCTGCTAGTGCCAGTGCCCCCGAACTCAAAGCGGCCTTGGCAGATAAAGAAACGATCGTGCGGCAATGGGCCGCCTTTTCACTGGGTCGCATCGGAAACGAGGGGGCTACCGCCACCGAAGAGCTAGGCAAATTGTTGACCTCCGATCCTGATCCTTTAGTTCGGGCCGAAGCGGCCTTATCGATTGGCCTTTTGGGTACCGAGGCCAAAGCGGCTATTCCAGCCCTTCTTGAGGCTCTGGATCAAGAAAAAGAAAAAGAAATTACCGTTCGTATCCAAGCGGCAAAATCGCTTGGCAAAATGGATACAGCCATCAAAAGTCACGGAAGCAAAATTCTCCAAACCGTTGCAAAAGAACCCAATAAAGATGTGCGTATCTTTACCCTGCTTTCTTTCTCCACTGCCCTGAAAATCGAATCGGCCGCTTTCGTTAAGGAACTGGCCGAACTGCTCACCAAAGAACCTGAAGGAGAAGTCCGTTTAATTATCGTTCAGGAATTAGGCGGGCTTGGCCCTGCGGCGGCCGAGGCTCTTCCGGAATTGCGATCGGCCACTTCCGATGTTCAAGTTGCAGTTCGTGAAGCCGCCAAACTTGCCGTGAAACGGGTCACCGCAAAACCCGAACCGAAAAAAGACCCCTCACCCGAACCAAAAACCGATCCTCTCTCTTGAGGGGCTTTTTCTTGCCCATTCTCGCCTTGCTCAACCAATTTTCGCTCCGTGAACGCATCAAAAAACCTTGATTCGTTCAATGATCCCTTGAATCTCACTTTGAGTTGTTCAAACAAACCAATGGTCAGGCAAGGAAATCAACCAGAGAATTGAAATGGATATAAGCGGGATTGACTAACACCAATCAGGGTGACACAACTGACTCTCCCGCGGATGAATCCTTGAACGGACGGATGTTTGATGCCGAACTAGGGACGGATGTTTGATGCCGAAGGGTTGAATAAAATCAGATGCTATTGTAAGGAACGTAGGGGAAACCAAAGGTATCCGCAACGGCTTTGTTCGTCACCAATCCTTTGTGGATATTCACTCCCTCTGCCAACGCGGGGTTTTCTCGACAGGCTTTATCGATCCCTTTATTGGCCAATTGTAAGATGTAGGGTAACGTCACATTGGTGAGCGCTTGGGTACTGGTTCGGCCCACGGCTCCGGGCATGTTCGTGACACAATAATGAACAATCTCATCGACGATATAAGTGGGCTGGGCGTGGGTTGTTGGTCGAGAAGTTTCGATACATCCCCCCTGATCGATGGCCACATCAATAATCACCGCTCGCGGAGGCATGCGTGCTAAATCTTCGCGACGGATGAGCATCGGCGCTCGGGCGCCCGGAATGAGGACCGCCCCAATCACCAAATCCGCCCGCGAAATCAAATCGATCAAGGTATGTCGATCGCTAAACAAGGTAGTCACATTGCGAGGCATCACATCATCAAGGTAACGGAGTCGATCGAGGTTAATATCGAGGATGCTTACATGAGCGCCCAAGCCCGCAGCAACCTTGGCAGCATTGGCCCCAACGACCCCCCCCCCAACACGACCACATTGGCGGGTGGAACACCAGGGACCCCTGCGAGCAAAATTCCGCGTCCTTGTTGAGGCCGTTCGAGATATTTGGCCCCCTCTTGGATGCTCATGCGACCGGCCACTTCACTCATGGGAGTGAGTAACGGAAGGGTTCCTTTCTTATCGCGAATGGTTTCATAAGCGATGGCAATAATTTCCGAGGCCATGACTGCACGGGTCAAGCGATCGTCGGCGGCAAAATGGAAAAAGGTGAAAACTGTTTGTTTATCGCGAAGCAGGGGCCATTCTTCCGGAAGCGGTTCTTTGACTTTGACGATCAAATCGGCTTGCGCCCAAACCTCTTTCGCATCGGTTACAATCTCCCCCCCCACGGCCGAATAGCGTTCATCGGCAATGCCGCTGCCGAGACCGGCCCCCGATTGAATCAATACTCGATGCCCCGAGCGGCGGAGTTCTTCCACCCCCACGGGCATCATAGCAACTCGATATTCATCGGGCTTGGTTTCTTTAGGTACACCTACTATCATCTTTTTCACCTATTAGGAATTTTCTTAACTTCTGGTTATCGCACAGTCGTTCCAAAATCTCAAGGGGGGATTTCTCATTCCCATTCGATCGTTGCAGGGGGCTTACTGCTAATATCGTACACCACGCGATTCACTCCTCGCACACTATTGATAATGCGCGTCGAAACCCGAGCGAGTAAATCGTCTGGTAATCGCGACCAATCGGCCGTCATGAAATCGTCGGTTTGAACGGCTCGAAGAGCAATGACATTTTCGTAAGTTCGACCATCTCCCATGACCCCGACACTTTGGACCGGAAGCAAAACCGCAAAGGCTTGGGCCGTTTTGTTGTACCAGCCTGCTGCGTATAACTCTTCCAAAAAGATCACGTCGGCTTGTCGCAAAATCTCAAGGCGGGCTTTGGTCACTTCGCCGAGGCAACGCACAGCTAAGCCCGGCCCTGGAAACGGATGCCGCCAAACCACTGCTTCGGGTAGCCCTAGTTCGATTCCCAATTTGCGGACTTCATCTTTGAAAAGGTCCCGTAAAGGCTCGATCAATTCAAAGCCAAGTTCCTCGGGAAGGCCCCCGACATTGTGATGGGTTTTGATGGTCGCAGCGGGACCATCGACGGCTCCCCCGCTTTCGATCACATCTGGGTAGAGGGTTCCCTGTGCCAGAAACTTCGCATTCGGGATGGCTTTCGCTTCTCGTTTGAAGACTTCGACAAAGGTATGCCCGATAATTTTTCGTTTCTGTTGGGGGTCGGTCACCCCTTTCAATGCTGTGAGAAAATCATTTTCGGATTGGGCCATGTGAAGATCGGCCTTGAACCAATCGCGGAACGTATGCTGAACCGATTCGGCTTCCCCCATTCGCAGCAGGCCATTATCCACAAAGATACAGGCTACTTGGGGACCAATGGCTTTCAATAATAACGCGGCCACAACGGAGGAATCGACCCCGCCGGAAAGACCACAAATCACCCGCGCATTACCGACCTTGGCTTTCATCTGATCGATGGCATGGTCAATGAACGCTTGGAGTCTCCATAAGCCCTGACAACCACAAATATCGTGCAGGAAATTCTTGAGAATCCGGCCCCCCTCGGGAGTATGGCTGACCTCGGGATGAAATTGCACCCCATAAAAAGGCCGACTCGGCGAACGAACCGCCGCCAAGGGACAAGTCGGCGTGGAGGCTAACACTTCCAGATTCGCTTGGCTGGGAAAAACCTGATCTCCGTGAGACATCCACACAATCGTTTCGGGAGGGACCCCTGCGAGTAACCCGTCGGGGTGAACCACTTGAATAGGGGAGCGGCCAAACTCTCGGTGCGAACAGGGTTTGACTTCGGCCCCGAGAATTTTCGAGGCCATTTGCATCCCGTAACAGATGCCTAGTACGGGAATCCCTAGGTCCAAGATTTTGGGATCGAGCTGAGGGGCCCCTTTCTCGTAAACACTCGCGGGACCACCGGAAAGAATGATCCCTTTCGGTTTGAGTTCAGCGACACGATGGGCAGAAAGATCGTGGCGAACAATCTGAGAATAAACGTTCAGTTCGCGAACGCGACGGGCAATCAGTTGCGCATACTGAGAGCCGAAATCGAATATCAGAACCAGTTCCGAATCGGGTAAAACAGACATTCGTTAAGCAATCTCACACAAGGACGAGGACGAAAGAAATTTTGGTACCTGTTCCGGCTCAAGGATTACGATCCCTTCCGGTTCCAGTATTCCAAGCCATTAGGACGATCCTTTTTGGCCCAATTCTTTAGCACGCAAGGTCGCGGCACACACCGCATCCATCAATGCGGCTCGCAGGCCTCCTTTCTCGAGAGCGTGTAAGCCTGCAATTGTGGTTCCCGCAGGAGAGGCAACCACATCTTTCAGAACGGCAGGATGTTGACCCGTTTCGAGAACCATGCGACTAGCGCCCAACACGGTCTGCGCCGCAAGCGTCAAGGAGACGTCACGCGGCAGCCCCATCCGAACACCTCCATCGGCCAACGCTTCGATCATCACATAAACGTAAGCAGGTCCCGAACCACTCAACCCCGTCACGGCATCGAGCAGGTGTTCCGGCAGCAGAAAGGCCTTCCCCACGGCAGCGAATAATTTTTGGACGACTTCACCATCTTCCGGAAGTGCCCCTACCCCCATGGTGTAACCACTTGCACTGCAACCCACTAAACAGGGAGTATTGGGCATGACCCGAGCAAGCCGAAATGGTCCCGTTCCCGTTCCCGATCCCGATCCTTTCAGTCCCTCGGTCAATTGCTGAAGAGTGACCCCCGCGGCGATCGAGATGACCAGATGATTTTGGCTAATTCGTTCCGAAAGGGACGCCAAAACACTCGGGACATTCTGGGGTTTGACAGCCAAAATCAGAATGTCGGAATGGTTCACCAGTGTCGGGAAGTCGCAACCCTGACCTGCGGTTTGATTCTCGAAATGGGTCAGGGCATCGGGAAGAGGGTCGAAGGCACGACAATTTTCAGGGGAGAGCAAACCGTAGGAGATCCACGCGCGAGCCAATGCCCGAGCCATTTGTCCGGCCCCGATAAAGCCAATACGATCCCCAATGGTTGATAAACCCATTCGCATTCCCATCTAAATCAAACGGGCATTTTACCCAGAAAAGAGAGAATGAGTAGAGAGGCCTCGACTTTTTTTCGTCCAAAATTGTGGGAAGGTGGGAAGGTTTGAAGGTGGGAGAGTGGGACCTTGAGCTGCTTGCAACTGGCGATTAGAAATCGCCGGTTCCTCGTTTGGACCAATGCGGTAAATCGAGCAAGCCCCCGTCCATAACAAGCGTGGTGCCATTGGCGAAGACGTTCCGTTCATCCAGCAAAAATAGAATGCCCCGTGCCATTTCTTCACTGGTGGCAAGACGCCCTGCGGGAGTGGTTTTCCCTGCCTGTTGCAGGACATCTTCACTGAAAAATTTTCGTTCACCCGGTGTATCGGTCCAGCCGGGGTAGAAAATGTTCACGCGAATTTTATGCGGTAAAAGCTCCATTGCAGCCGTGCGGGCCATGGAATCTAACCCTGCTTTGGCGATGTTGTAGGCCATGCAGTTGGGAAAGGCGATTTTTGCATGGGGGGAAGAAACGATCACGATTGAACCTTGGATTTTCTGGGCTAACATCACTTTCGTGACCGCCCGCAATGTGTAATAGGCGCCCATCAACGAAACATCTAAGGTTCGCTTAAAACCTTCCATGTTAGCCGTGTGGAAAGGCTCGCGATCGCTATACACCGCCGAGGACACAAACAGATGAATTCCGCCCCATTCCTGAGCCACCCGAGCTACCATTTGCTCCACGGCGTGTTGATTGCTAATATCCTCGCGCAGTAAAAGGGCACGGCGACCTAATTGGCGAATTTCCGAGGCGGTGGCTTCGGCTGCCTCGGGCATCGTCCAATAATTCATGGCCACGTCGGCTCCCGATTGGGCTAACATCAAGGCCACCTCACGACCAATCCCCGAGGATGCCCCTGTGACTAATGCGACCTTCCCTACAAACGAAGGGGCCGATATATCCGCCATGATTTCACCTCACCCTTTTGAAAAAATTTTTGTAGTGGATAGTTAAAGGCATTCCCCACCAGAGTCAAGAGCCAGCACCGAAACCCGCTCCCTGTGTGCCTTGCCCCTGTGGAATAGTGGCGTTGGCATACCCATGCTATTCGGGTAAAATGCTCACCATCATTTGGGAACAAGGAGTCATCATGTCCGGTTCAAGTGCCTTGCTCGTAGGGGTCTTGTTGTGTTTACCGGCTCAGACCGAAGAAAAACCGGCCCTGATGGTGCTTCCCAAAACACCAGAACAATTGGCCAAACAACGTGTCGAAAATCTCCTGCGAGAAGCCCGTACCCTTTATGCTTTGGGCATCCGCAACACTCGGGAAGATAAACTTCTCCAAGCGATCAAACTTTTAGAGACTGCCCGAAAGTTCGATCCCGATTCGGCTGAAATTGTGCGGGCTTTATACCCGTTGTACGAGGTATTGGATCGATCGGAAGAAGCTCTGGAATTGGCCGAACTCGTATTGGATCGTGAACCAACCGATATTTCGACGGTGCTCGATCATGCTCGCATGGCCACTCGGTCTGAGCAACACCATCGCGCTTTGCATCGCTTGCGACGGGCTTCCGAAGCCAAGGTGCTGCAAGAAAAACCTGAATTGGCCTACAAAGTTCTCACCCAGATTGCGAAGATCGAACAGCAACAGCAACTCTGGCGGGACCTCATCTCCACACTTCAACAAATCACCCAACTTTTGGCCCAATCTCGTAAAGCATTACTCATGGCCGATGTCGTTCGCGTGGAGGATTATGAGATTGTTCAAGGGGGATACCACGAACAGATTGGAGCTACTTATCTGAAATTGGGTAATTCCCTCACGGCCTTGACGGAGTTCAAAAAGGCCAACGAATTTTATGCCAAAATTCCCGATCCGAAGGTACGAGCGCAAACCGGCAAAATCCATTGGTACATGTGCGAAATTTACTTCGAGCGGAACGATCCCAAAAACGCTCTGGAAAGTTTAGACTGGTATTTGCAGCAAAAACCCGTTGAACTTCCCCCCTACGAAAGAAAAATCCAACTTCTCAAAATGCTTGGCCGCGATCGAGAAATTCTCCCCTATTTGAAAAAGGTCAGCGAATCTTTTCCGGAACGCCTGCCCTTACGATTATTGTATGCCGCTCAGTTGAGTCAGTCGGCACCGTTGCGTAAAGAGGCCGAAGATTTTTACTTGAAATTACTCGAAGTCCATCTCAAACCCGAGGTCTATCAAGGTTTGTTTCGTTTGTACCAACTTGATGATCGAATGACACGCATCATTGATATGGTAGACGATGTCGAAAAAGCTTTGCAAGAGGAAACACTTAAACCCCAGAATCGGGATCGTCTCCAGCTGCAACAAAGGGCCATTCGATTAGCCCTGCGGAATGATAAAGAATTAGTGGCTGCCCTGTTGCCCGTGTGTCTTCAGGAGTTGAATCAGAAGGAGAAAGAAAGAAAAATTCACACCTGGTATTTCTTAGCGTATCTTGCCCAAAAAACGAAGCAATTAGACAAGGCAGAAACCTTGTTCCGAACTTGTTTGCGAGAAGCTCCCGCTCATTTGGAATATCAGGTCTACGGGGGACTCCTCGAAGTTCTTTGGGCTCGTCGCAAACCCTTGGAAGTGGAAAAAGTCTGTCGAGCCGCGTTAGACGGTCCCCGACCTGCCCGAGCCACTTTTCCTGGGTTGTTCCATCGGAATATTGCCCGAGTCCTCGCAGAACGGGGTGATCTCGAAGGAGCCATCAAAGAAATCACCAAGGCCATCGATATTTCCGCAGAGGATACCAAAGTCAATGCCCTTACGATTCGGGCTCAGTACTATGCTCAACTGGGTAAACGTGAAAAAGCCGTCAGCGAATGCGAAGCGATTCTAAAAGAATTCAAAGACCCCAAGCATCAACGGGCCGCCCGCTTGACCTTGGCTAACGTCTATTCTCAAATCGGTCAGCCCGATCAAGCTGAAGCTCAACTTCGTTTTCTCTTGGAAATCAACCCAGACGATTCTTTAGCCCTGAATAATCTGGGTTATCAACTGGCCGATTCGGGGAAACGCCTTGAAGAAGCCGAAAGGCTTTTACGACGGGCCATTGCCATTGAACGAGCTGCCTTGAAGGATATCGAAGAAGATGATGTCTCGGCATCGACCCTTGATAGTTTGGGTTGGGTCTTATTCCGAAGGGGAAAATACGAAGAAGCACGCGAATACATCGAAAAAGCCGTCCTCATTTCGGATGGGCAAGATGATGCGATTTTGCTGGACCATCTCGGCGATGTCTACGTGAAACTTGGGCTTATCGAGAAAGCCCTGAACACATGGCAAAAAGCGTTGAGGCAAATCGAATTCGATCCCCGACCCAAAAAAGAAGAACGCAAAACGCAACTGGAAAAGAAAATTCGTGCCTTGTCTCGGTAATTCCCGACGATCGTCATACTCATCCGCAATTTGCATGAATCGACACGGAACTAACTTGAGTTGATGCGGTATGGGCTTGCTTCCGCAATACACTATCCTCACGACGCGGTTCCATAGTTCCGAATAACCTTTGGATGGAGGGCGATCCCATGCTGCGGTTAATTGTGGTTTGTTGTGCCATGAATGGGCTGGTATTCAGCGCCCATGTTGCCTCTGCTGCAGAAATCAACGCGACCAAGCTAAAAGAAATCGACACCCTTGTGGAGGCTGCGATCCAGCGTGGGGATTGCCCCGGTGCAGTTGTAGTGGTGGTCCACGATGATAAGATCGTTTACCGCAAAGCGTTTGGTAACCGCTCACTCAAACCCAAAGAAATCGCGATGACGACCGACACCATCTTTGACTTGGCCTCTCTCACTAAACCCATTGCCACCGCTACCTCCATTCTGCTGCTCATTGAAAAAGGTAAACTCAAGCCAGATGACTTGGTGAGTCAACATTGGCCCGAGTTCAAAAGTAACGGTAAAGACAAGGTCACCATCGAACATTTGCTCTTACACACTTCGGGACTCACAGCCGATAACGCGATAGGAGATTATGCCGATGGGAAAGCGAAAGCGATGGAACGCATCGCAGGACTGAAGCTCGAAGCGGCGCCGGGCACGCGATTCCAATATAGCGATGTTGGCTACATTGTGTTGGGGGAATTTATTGAACGTATCGGGGGCATGCCGATCGACCAGTTCGCCAAGAAACATATCTTCGACCCCCTGAAGATGCGCGATACAGGATTCACTCCCCCCGAGTCACTGAAACTGCGAATTGCACCAACTGGTTTACGTTCTGGCAAAATCATTCTTGGTGAAGTTCACGATCCGCGTGCGTACAAACTCGATGGCATTGCGGGGCATGCGGGTTTGTTCTCCACTGCCGATGATCTTGCACGCTATTGCCGCATGTTGCTTCGGGGCGGCGAACTGGACGAGACTCGCATACTGGAAGCAAAAAACGTGAGAGCCTTCACCGCACCACACGCGGTTCCTCTGCTTGCCAAAGATAAGACCACAACGAAAGGCCTTCGCTCGTGGGGTTGGGATGTGGACACGCCGTATTCGGGGCAACGGGGGGATTTGTTCCTGCGAGGGGAAGGTTACGGTCATACGGGTTTCACCGGCACGAGCATTTGGATCGACCCGAGTACAAAAACCGCGATCATTCTGCTTACCAACCGCGTCCATCCTGAAGATAAGGGTAACGTCTCACGATTACGCCGCGAACTGGGCACCCTCGTTGCCGCTGCTGTTGGGAAATGACTTTTCGCTTAGCAGTAAGGTAGCGATGCGATCCAACGCGGATGATACCCTTTTCCCGCGCACGATCTTACGACGAATTTATCCTCTGGGCGATGGAACTCGGTGGAACGAGTTTCTGCCGTTTCCAGCATGGAAAATACAAACCAATTCGAGCCGTTCACCCGCTTGCCGATTCCGAGGGTTTAGAAATTTCAATCAACAGTTGCCGAGCCAATTTATAGGCATTGCGGATCATATTCACGCGAACTTCCATTTGCCCGTCGGTAAAAAGTTTACCATGTTCGGCCTTGGGTAAGCCCGCTAACTCTAAGGTTAATGGGAGCAAGGACATGAACTCTTTCATCTTGGCTTGTTGACGTTCGTCTGACATAAAAGGTCCTCCTAATGGATACTATAACGAACCCTTTGTGGAAGGGATACCCGTGCGCCGCGGATCGAACTCGGTGGCTTGGCGAAGGGCAATCGCGGCCGCTTTGAAAATCGCTTCAATTAGGTGATGGGTATTTTTTCCATGATGCACCACCACATGAAAGTTCATCAAAGCCGTGGCCGCCACTGCACGCCAAAACTCCTCCGCGAGTGAGGAATGAAAAATCCCCAATGTTTCGTTTGCCAACTCGGCTTGCCAAACCACGAACGGCCGACCCGATAAATCCACTGCCACCGTCACCAAAGTTTCATCCATTGGTAATGTGGCCGAGCCGTATCGTCGTATTCCCGATTTATCTCCCAAGGCCTGCGCCAAGGCCTTGCCAAGGCAAATACCGACATCTTCAACGGTATGATGGGAATCGATATGCAAATCCCCAGTACATTTTACTTGCAAATCGAATAATCCATGTCGAGCAAGATGGGTCAGCATATGGTCGAAAAAACCAACTCCCGTATCCAGTTCCTGTTGACCTGTCCCGTCTAAGTTCAAGCTCAGGGTGATTTCGGTCTCGTTTGTCTTGCGGTTGATTTGTGCCGTTCGTGCCATGTGCTCCCCAAAATTCTAAGGGCCATTATCACCGATTAGCGACGAATTTTCAATCCTGAACCTTGACGCAAAGCCTCGATTTCTTCGCTCCGCAACCAAGGCAGATCGCCGGGAATCGTGTGTTTGAGGGCAGCGGCCGCCATCCCCCATTCCACCCCCTTTTGCAAATCTCCTTCAAGTAACCCATGCAAAAGCCCTGCGGCAAACGCATCGCCTGCCCCCAAACGATCGACAATTTCAACTTCATAACAAGGAGAGCGGAAAAAACTCTGGCGATCGCCACCGTATCCCGTGATTCGATTCTTCCACACGGATAGGGTTTCCCGAGTCGTCAAAGCCACGGCCTGAAGCTGAGGATATTGTTCGAGTAAACCCCGACAGACGTTCTCCGGTTCTTGATCGTTCTTTAACGAGAAGAATCGTTGCGCATCCTCGGGATTCGTGATCAAGACATCGACAAACGATATGGCCTCGTTCAGCCAGCGCGTCGCGCTTTCCACCGACCATAACATGGATCGATAATTCGGATCAAGGCAAACCCATAAGCCCAGGCCTTTGGCCGTTTGTAATGCCTCTAAAGCAACCGCAGCACATGAAGCGCTGATCGCCGGAGTGATTCCCGTGAGATAAAACCATTTGGCCCCCGAAAGAATTTTTGGCCAATCTAATCGACCCGTTCGAGTCAGACTCACCGTTGAGCCAATCCGATCGTAGTAGACCGCATCGGGCCGTGGTGCCGCACCTTGTTCGAGAAAATACAAACCCACTCGGCCTTCGGGCACCAATTGCACATGATCCGTCTTCACACCCGTTTCCCGTACCCGATTGCACAACAAGCGTCCTAACGGATTATCGCATATTCGTGAAACCCACGCGACGGAACGCCCCAAACAAGCTAAACCAACGAGGGTGTTTAACTCGGCCCCACCAATTTCCAGATCGAATTGATAGGTTTGTTCAATACGTCGAAAGTTAGGAGGAGTGAGCCGTAACATTGCCTCCCCGAACGCAACCACATCCATTGTAGGCCCCTTGAGTATTCGAGTTGGTTTACAAATTTTGCAGCAAACAGAAAGGAACTCGGCACCAATCTCAAATTCTTGACACGGGATTCGATTTTCATTAACCCAGTGCAAAAGAAACCAGGAATGCTTGAATTAGAAGAAAACGGAGTCGGCTAAAACCATTTCACTACATCATCATCAAAAGTCTTTTGTCTTGTAATTCGATCCAAATCTGTTACAATGAATGAGGTCAGAAATCCATCCGAGGGTTAACTAATGCTCTCCCTTTGTCGAAACATTTCTGGAACCCGTCGAACTTTCCTCAAAGCTGGTGGCGCTGGCCTATTGGGTCTGCACTTGGATCAACTGTTGCAAGCCGACACAGAAAGAAAAACAGGCTTTGCCCGAGCGAAGTCGATCATTTTTCTATTTCTGTATGGGGGTCCCTCGCAGTTAGAAACCTTTGATCTGAAACCCGATGCTCCCGAAAAAATTCGTGGACCGTTCAAACCGATCCCTTGCAAAACTCCCGGTTTGAAGATCAGTGAAGCACTTCCAAGGCTGGCTGCGATCTCGAACAAGTATTGCGTTATTCGCACACTCACTCATTCATACAACGATCATTCCGGCGCAGGCCATTACATCCAAACAGGCAAACGCTGGCATCTGCCGATCGGCGGTGGTTTTAATGCGACTCCGCAGGATTGGCCGTCGATTGGTTCGGTCGTTGAATTTTTGAGTCAAAAGAAAGTCGGCATACAGGGCAATCCGAAGTATGCGGTTCTACCTGCGTGGCTGGGCAAACTCCAAGATGAAGGTCAATATCGTCGGCCGGGGGAGTATGCCGGTTGGTTGGGGAAAGCGTATAACCCTTTAACCACCTCCGTCGAAAAACGCGATCCGAAAGATAACCCCTATTGGCGGGATTGTACTGATGAAGAATTGAAATTTGAACTCGATGGATTGGCTCGTTCCGAAATCAGTTTGGATCGTCTTCAGGATCGAGTTAGCCTGTTGAAAAATTTTGAAGCCCAACGTCAAAAAATGGAATCGTCCCTTGCGGAACTCACGCCGGCCAATCAAATTCGGGAACGGGCCTTCTCGTTGGTCACTTCGGAGAAAACCCGACAAGCCCTCGATATTCGATTGGAATCGACCGCTGTTCGAGATCGCTACGGTCGGGGGCTATTTGGACAATCGTGCTTGATGGCTCGGCGATTGATCGAGGCGGGCACCCGTTTCGTGACGGTCCATTACGATTGCTGCGATGGTTACTCTTGGGATTCCCATTTACACAGTCGTGATGTCAAGAATCATCTGATGCCTACCTTCGACCAAGCCACCGCTGCGTTACTCGTTGACCTCGAAGTACGGGGCCTACTCCAAGAAACTTTGGTTGTTGCACTCGGTGAAATGGGACGCACTCCCCAAGCGAATCCGGAATGGGGCCGAAATCACTGGAGCACCTTGTTCCCTGCCCTCATCGCAGGCGCTGGGGTTCGTGGTGGAACCACCTACGGCGTTTCAGATAAAGATGCGGCTTACCCGATCGATCATCCGGTCAGTCCTGAGGACTTGGCTGCGACGTTATATCATGCTTTGGGCATCGATCCAGAAACTCGAATCAACGACCCCCAAGGCCGACCCGTCCCCTTAGTGGATCAAGGCACCCCCATCACGGCACTTTGGTGATCGCCCCCCCCCCGATGAAAGTAGGATGAGGAACCCAAAACTCCTTTTGCTTCTGAACCAAAAAAGCCCTATGATATTTGTTAGAAACGGGTCCCTCGGAGTTTGTCATGTCGTCGATATTCCCTTGCCCGAATACGGGTTGCACCTACCAATTTAACGCCGATCAACTGCCTCCGGCAGCAATGGTAACTTGCCCATTTTGTCGGACGAAATTTCCCTATCGCCGAGGCATTGGTGTGGTGATGGCACAACCGGTCGCTGTCCCCCCCCCCGCATCATCCACTCAGGCTTCGCACCTTCCTCCGTCTGCGGCCGGTGAATTCGATTTTGGCAATTTTAATCAGCCCGAACCAACGACCTCGGTCTCGGCCTCGGAACCCGATTCAACAGGACGAGCGCCCCAAGGGTCGTATCAACGGGAACCTAGGCTCGTCGGTGCGGTGGGACTCCCCTCGAAAAAAACCCTTCCCGTAACGGCCCTCGTTCTTTCGGGTGTGGTGGCCTTTCTCGTGGTAGCTGTGGTGGGAGTCGTCATCTTCTTCATCAAATCAGGGAAACCCGCAAAGGGACCCGATAAACAGAGTGAAGAAATTTACAATCTCGAGTTTATTCCCTTTTCCGATGAATGGCAAAAAGATGAATCGTTCCGTCGCGAAATTGATGCCAACGTGATCGGCATGAGTCGAAAGGAATCGCCCAAAGCAATGTTTGCTCTTTGGGCCAACGATTACAAAGATCGCATGCCCCGAGCCAATGAACTTCGTGATGCGATGACCTCTCGGGTGAAAAGTTACATGCCCGGTTGCGAAATCGTGAATAAGAAGGATGGCAAACTCCTTGGCCTTGGTGCCCAAGCCATCGCTTTCCAAGGGACGCCTACCACCAAAGGAGGAGATGTTTACCGTGGTGAAGCGTATGCCGTCGGGAGCAAAGGGATTGGTTACGTTGTGTTCCTTTTGGCCCCCTTAGCAGAATGGGATGCCGCGAAGAAAGAACTCGACAGCGTCAAAGATTTAGTGAAACTCGGTAAAGGCCGTGAGAATTGGAAAGAATCTAGCGCGCCAAAGAAAAGCATTGCTCCCCCAGGCGCGCCCTACGATATTGAGGATCATCATGGAGGGGTTTGGAAATCGATTGATGGTCCTTTGAATGAAGATCGGATGCCGGACCTCAAAGCCTACGACCCCGCAACCGTTTACCTTTTAGAGGGACGCAAGGCCTTTCAGGGAACATCGGTCAAGGGAACCAAAAGTTGGACCAACGTCAAAGCCACTGCCGCGGTTTTGGAGCTTCCCAAATCGGGCGACGATATTCTCGAAACAGTCAAAACTTACACCGAGGGGTATATCAAACGCCAATATGTGGAAGGTGATAACGATGGGAAAATTGTACCCTACGACTCTCCCACAGGGTTAGAGCTTCCCACCGGACCAAAGATCGGTCGGTTTATCCATCGCGATAAAACCAACCCGGATTTACAAGAAATGTGGATTCTCTCTGCCATCGAAATCGATGGAAAAATTTACGCCGTTCAAGCGAAATGTCGAGAAGAACATGCCCGATACCTCGAAGAATGGATGACAACGCTAGCTGGCTCTTTGAAGCCCCGTTAACCTCCCTCTCCTTGTTCGACATAACTCGTTATAGCCAACCGCCGATTTCTTGGTTCTTGTGTATCGATCCTCGCCTCTTCGCCTTCTCGCATTGGCTCATAAATTATTGCCCCGTCTCCTTCTTTTTCGAGTTCCACTCCTTCCACCGATTTGCTAGAATAAGCATCACCATCTGGATGCTTCAACTGGTCAGGATGACCTTCTATGCACTATCTGTTGATTGGCTACATGTTCTTATTTATCGACCGACCCTTTGAGGTCTGGCCGATTTTAGGTGATCTTCACGTTGAGCGTATCTACATCCTCGGGACCCTTGGGATATGGTTGCTTTATCCGGATAAAAAATTTCACCCGAATTATTTGCACCTTTTTTATGTGCTATTCGGATGTGCCATCTTACTCTGTTGGGTGATGTCTCCTTGGTCCGAGCAAGGACAATTTGCCGTAGAAAACTGGCTCAAAATTGCCGTATTCTATGTGTTGCTGGTCTCGAGCGCCTCGGATGAGAAAGGTCTCAAAAGGTTAGTCGTCGGTTTTGTCAGCGTAATGGGGTTATATCTGCTGCATTCGTTTCGCGAATTTCTCGGCGGGCGGCACACCTACCGCATGGGTATCGTGCGAATGATTGGTGTGGATACCTCCTTGGGGGACCCCAACAGTTTCGGCGCAAGTATTGTTTTTGCCCTGCCTTTTGTGATTGCCTTTTGGCAAATCTACCAAAAAAAATGGCAACGCCTGCTGACGATCGGTTATTTGGGTCTTTCGGTGCTCTGTGTTCTGCTAACGGGTTCGCGTGGTTCTCTGGTTGGGGTCCTTGTTTGGGGCCTTTGGGTTGTGTTTCGCAGTCGTTATCGTGGACGAGCTTTCCTTGCTTTTGCCGTGCTCTCTCCGGTAATTTTCCTTGCGCTTCCTAGCTCGTTACAGAATCGATTTGAAACGATTATTAATCCCGATGTGGGTCCCAAAAATGCGAAAGAATCGGGCGAAGGACGGATCGAAGGGTACATCAAAGGGTTGGAATTATTGGAACGCAATCCCCTCACGGGGGTCGGGCCTGGGGTTTGGCGACAGGCCACCCGCAGTAAAATCGAATCGCATAGTTTGTATGCTCAATTGATGGGAGAATTAGGTGGGCTGGGGATTGTCTCCTTTTCGATGGTTGTGGTCGGCTTATTTGCGAATGTGCTTTGGATACGCCGTGCCCAAAAACGAGACCCCTTCGGTAGTACCTCGGCGATCTATCCGATCAGTAACGCCATCGGCATGGGGATATTCTTATTATTGTTCGAGGGTCTATTTGGACATAATCTGTTTCGTCATAACTGGCTTTGGTATGGGGCATTCTTAATAATCGGCCGAGCCATCATCGAAAATCGCTTGCAGGCCATTCCGGTGACCCCCTATCGGATTTACAGCGGGCGATTCCGTGTTCAGACCACACCATTCCACTTGATACGTTGACGAAAATTTGGGCCGAGGTTTGTGATTTTTGTCTAAACCATCGAAATCTCGAAACTAAATTACTAAATTACCTATAGCAATTCGGATTGATCGACGGAACCACACATGGCAAAAAATGATCCCCTTCAACCCACCCGTTGTGCCCAACTTTTAGCGGCCTTGGCGGCTCCGGAACGTTTGGAGATTATTCGGTTGCTTGCAGAAGGGCCTCATAATGTTACCCAAATTACTCAAACCCTGAAGATTCCTCCTTTGAACGTTTCACACCATTTGAATGTTCTGAAATCAGCCCAACTTATTCAAGGGGAAAAACGGGGTCGGTTTGTGATTTATTCCCTCTGTGAAGGGGTTCTCGAAGAAGTCATCGAGGCCGGTATCCCCAAGGAATTATTGAATCTGGGTTGTTGTCAAATTATTCTTCCCTCGGAGGGGACCAAATGCAATTAATCCGCGTTGGTGAGAATAACCCATGAATTGGATGACTTGGTACAACTCGTTGGCGAAACCTTCGTGGACACCCGCACCGAGTACCATTGGGCTAATTTGGTCCATTCTCTATCCCATCATTGCGGTGACCTTCACCCTTGTCTTTATTAGGGCATATCAAGCGAAAATTCCTTGGAAGATTGCGTTACCCTTTGCTATCAATTTGATAGCCAATTTGATGTTCATGCCCCTCTTCTCAGGGCTACGCAGCATTGAGTTGGCCGCCGTTGATATAGTGATCGTTTGGGGAACAATCATCTGGTGCATGGTAGCCATTTGGCCCTATTCTCGCTGGATCGCCTTGGCACAAGTCCCCTATCTGATTTGGGTGACGATCGCCACGATCCTGCAACTTTCTATTACGGCCTTGAATTTTTGAGCCTTTGGATTTTCATGCCCTCGTGCCTTTGGATTTTCGTGCCTTCGGATATTCGAGCTTTCGTACCTTTGGATTTTCGTGCCTTCGGATATTCCTTACTTTTGGATTGAATAAAAATGCGGTCCATTTATCCCCTGCTGTTCGTTTTGTTTTGTGGAAATATCCTCATGGCCAAAGAAACACTTCAACCTTTGTTTGAATTCTCTGGCGAGTCTGCTTCCCGAGAATGGCAACCGGTCAACGACGGGGTCATGGGAGGCGTTTCGGTGGGTAAATTTCAGATCACTGAGCGAAAAACACTCGAGTTTTCGGGCACTTTATCCTTAGAGAACAACGGCGGTTTTGCCTCGGTTCGCAGTCGGGCTAAAAAACTTGGCTTGGAGAAAGGGGATCATCTCGTCATCAAGGTCAAAGGCGATGGTCGAACCTACTCGGTGAACCTTTATGTGAATAAACCGCTGATGGCCTTTTCGTATCGGGTTGCGTTGCCCACCAAAAAAGATGAATGGATCGAAGTGAAAATTCCGCTCGATCGATTCGAGGCCACGTCGTTTGGGCGTATCGTTCCCGATGCGGGTCCTGTGAAACCGGAAGAAATCGAAGCTCTCGGTTTCATGCTCAGCGACAAGAAAGCAGGCCCTTTCAAACTTGAAGTGGAATCAATTCAGGTTACCCGTCAAGACAAGTGATTGAATCGACAGGTTACACGTTTATTGCTCGCAAGCCTTGAGCATAGCCACTAGGGGTTCTGGGTCGGCGAGACGATGATCGTTGCCGACTTCAATCAAGGTAGCGCCCGATCGTCGAGCTAATTCCTCAGAATGTTCAAAGGGAATGACGTCATCAGCTCGACTATGCAAGATGACGGTATTTGATTGAACGGTTTGAGCAGCCCCCCATTTTTTCCATGCAGGGCAAAGAAGAACCAATTTGGCGGAACCGACGTTTATGTTCATCGCAACGGCCCCCCCGCGAGAGCTTCCCACCACGACTTGGGGTTGATATTTGTCGAACGCTTCTTGAGCCGTGCGGACGGCCGCCTCGAAATCATCATCGTCCAATGCAGGGTTAATGACCGTGTGGCCATGCTCTTTCAAATAGGTCGGCTTCACTCCCCCCGGCACACTCCGCCAACCGTGCAGGAATAAAATCGTTGCCATCTGGTTCACCTACAAAAAAGAATCAGAATTCTGGATTCAGGGTCCAAGGTTCGGGATTCAAAGGTTTAAGATTATTAGGAGTAGGAAAAAGAAAATCGAATTGGGAGTTGTTGAATCGAGGGCAAAAGATAATCAGGCTCAACGGAGAGGGGGGGATTCGAACCCCCGATACCCTTGCGGGTATATCGGTTTTCGAGACCGACGCATTCAACCGCTCTGCCACCTCTCCAAGATTGGAAATCTTATTGGTTATTGGGGGTATTGACAACCGGTTTATTCTTCTGGTTCACGAGAAATTTGGGTGTAACTCCACGAAAGAGGCCGGCCTTGTTGGTAGGGCATGACACCATGAAAGGAATGAATGTCGAGGTTCAGCACCAAAGGCAAAAAAAAGCGATCCCCTTCCCACAGATTCAGATTCATCAATTGATCGCGTTCGACCCAAAGTAAATCTCCCTCAGGATTAGTCGAGAGTAATTCGCCTGAATAAGCAAAGACCCGAAACAGAAAACCAAACCAATCTTCACCGTTTTTGCCGAACCCCGGCCAAGAGATTGTACCGCATAATTCCATTTGGGTGGGGGTAATGCCGGCCTCTTCCTGAAGTTCGCGGCGAAAACCGGCCACCACATCTTCATTCGGTTCGAGCTTCCCCCCTAAGCCGTTGTACTTCCCGAGATGATGATCGTGAGCTTTCTTGTTACGGTGGACCATCAAAATCCGTTGTCGATCCGGGGAGAAGACGTAGCCGAGAGTCGCCAAGATCGGGGTGTATGGCATAAGCTTCGATACTCGTTCAGGAAAAGGTCGTCAGGTTATTTTTCGGAAATCCCCAAAGCAGCCCGATAGTCGGCGACGGCTCGGAAAAACTCGAGTAAGGCAGAGACTTCCAAGTTCTCGGCATCGATGGCGTTTTGCTCCCGAATGTTGACTCGGACAATATCGGAAAAGCCATCCTGAAACGCGACCCGTTCTGCCTCGGCAACTTGGCGGGCCAAAAGAGTTCGTTCGCGAGCTTGAAGGTAAGCCTGATGGGTTCGTTCGAGGGCAAAGAAAAGCGATTTGACCTCGGCAACGATACTATCCACTTGAAATTGAATGAGGCGGTCGGTCCGACGAATTTCCCCTTCTGCGGTCAGGACGCGGCCGCGAGCTTCACTTCGTTGATAGGGAACTTGAAATTCAAACCCAAGTTCGACTGAATAACGATCCAATCGGGAGGAACCGAATGCAGGCTTGCTGTAACCTAAATCGTTGCGCCCCACCACCACCGCATTCAAGGCGGGTAGTAATTGGTTGCGTGCAAAGCGAAGTTCTGCTTCTTGCACTTGGCGTTGCAGTCTCAGACGAATCAGCTCGGGACGATTCAAAATCGCCAGATCAATCGCGTTGCCTAGTTCGCTGGCATCGGGTTCGGGAACCTCTGGAAAATTGGGGAGACGGGCCAAGGAAGGGACCACCGGTTGCCCAAAATTATCACGCAGAAATAAGGATAAATCGACCGAGGCCTGAGCAAAAGCCCTTTCCGCCTCGGCAAGGACTGCGTTTCGAGCAAAAAGGTTTTGCAAATTATCAGCCCGATCGACCACGGGGATCAACTGATTGGCAAGGAGTTGCTTTAATTGCGCATCGCGATCGTTGGCGAGTTTCGCAGCTCGGGAGGCAATGCGAACTCGCTGACCGGCAGCGACCCAAGCCCAAAAGGCACGCGAGGCCAATCGTTGAGCATCAAGCCTTTGGCGTTGGACAAAAGGTTCGGCAGCTTGACGATTGAGATCGGCTTGAATGAGATTAGTCCGGTTGCGATCGGTCGCTCCATCACGAAGCAAAGGATACAGAACCCCTGCGGCAAACTCGCCCCCATCAGCTGTTTTGGCACCGCCACCATAACCAGGAAAATCCCCATAGCCTCCTCGATAATTCGTAAACACTCGTAACCCACTACTTGTAAAGGCTTGGGTCACTCCAGAGACAAAGCGATAATTCTCGTAAGTGGCATAGGGGGCATTGGTGCTCGAAAGAGCCAATGCGGTATCGAAAGGTCCTTGGGCGCTCAAAAGACGCCCACCGGTGATGGCCCGTTCTTCCTCGGCAGCACGCAACAGGGGGAAATACATTTCAACCGATTCAAGAACCTCGTTAAGTGTTAAGGGAATAGCAGGTTCACCGACACGGATCCCCGGAATGGCAGGGAGCATTCGCGGGGGGGGGGGAGTATCTTTAGGAAGTTCGATTTTGAAGTCGGTTTTCTTAGGTGGCTCTTTTTTGGCTTGGGAATAACTGGTTGATTCTGACAGATAACACAAAGAGAGAAAAATCCCCATTGTTATGAAAAGGCGTATGGAGCGAGTTTGTGGGAAATCCATTCCTTGCATGACCGAACCTCGAACCTGGTCGGGTAAAGGTCATGGGCTTCCCCCGAAGCTCATGGAACCTTTACCTTAAGAGGTTTACCTTCGCTTTTTCCGTCTTTGGGGGCTTTACCGGGTTCATCCGGAGCCACCACAGGTGGGAAACCATTCAGACGACGCCAAACTTCCCAACCTAAAGTCACCCGTTGGAGGAAGACCCAGCCCACGGCTTGGTTCCCTTGACGGAGAAATTCTGGGGAAGGCCAGTTGTCGTCTTCCCACACCGAGTTATCCGGTTCGACGAGGATGCGGAATTGCCCTTTGCTATTCGCGGCCTGATCGATCTGTCGAACTCGTCCTCCGAAGGTACCATAAGCAGCCGAAGGCCAACCGGTGAACTGCACCGCAGGCCAACCTTCAAACTGCAATCGCACATGTGGGTATCGGCCATCGGCATCGCGTTGGATGAGGGGAGCATCGACTCCATCGATAAATAATTCGACAACGTACTCCTGAGACTCAGGGACAATAAATGCCAAAACCGAGCCATCTTTCACAGCTGACCCACCTTGTGAACTATTCTCTTCGATACTTAGGATAGTTCCGTCGACTGGGGCCTTTACGAAACGGGAGTTGAATCGGCGAATTTCGGTATCGAGTTGTTCTAGGTTACCTTGCACGGTAAACAGAGATTGCTCAAGGCGATTCAATTCTTGTGTGGCGATTTCAATGCCGGTAAGAGTATCGGCCTCAACCTGATTGCGGCGAGCTTCCGCTTGATTGAGCGATGCCTTAGCAGCATTGAGTTCGTTGACAGAACGAAGATAATCTTGTTCTGCGATTTTCACTTGAGCTTCTTGTTCGATCAAACGAATGCCTGCCAAAACGCCTGTTTCTACGGCTTTGTCGAAGAGGCTAAATTGCTTTTGTCCGACAAGCCAACGCTCCTTCGAAGCGTTCGCCAATGCTTCGCGAGCTCGAACCGTCTCTTTCGCGATTTCAATACCTTTTTCAGCAACTTTGACTTGTTCGGCCTGGGATTTTTTCAGTTCGTTGATCGCTTTTTTTCGGCTCTCGATTTGATTTTTGAGGCGATCTTGTTCGCCTTCGAGAAAGATTTTTCGGTTTTGCAAAACCTTTTCTCGATCAGGGTCCGGATCACGCAAATCAGCAATAGGATCGCCCGCTTTGACTCGGGAGCCTTCGTAGACATGCCACTTTTCGACGAGACCGGAAATAGGTGCGGTGATGGCCATTTTGCGATCGTTCGGATTGAAGGCGATCAATTGTCCTCGTCCTGTTACGGTTTGTTGCCATGGGAGAAAGGCCAAGCCCACTATTGTTGCGGCAAAGAGAAGAATCAAGCATTGGGCGAGACTTTTGGCCCCCCGCGGAGTTTTGACGCCGATTTGATCCACCAGCGGAGTTTCTGGTACCGCATGACTGGGAGCCGGCGTATTCAACACGAATCGATTATTTTTAACGATCATGGTTTGGTCTCCTAGTTTAAAGATGCTTGCGGTTCCAGGCCGATGACTTTATCACAGCGTTCAATCACTCGGGCCGATCGGGTGGCGACGATTAAAGTCCACGGGGCCTGTTTGCTGAACAGCACATCGAGCAACAATTTCGAGTCGCTTAGGTCAATTAGGTCTAACACACCATCGAGAATCAAAAGACGAGGGTTGCCCAAGATGGCTCGGGCGATGCACAAGCGCAGGGATTGGCTAAAGGATAACGGCGATCCGGTCGGGATTAGAGTGGTTTGCAGGCCATTGGGAAGATTTTGGATGGTTCGCTCAAGCCCGACGGTGGTTAATGCTTCACGAATTTGATGCAAGCCGATGCCGTCACGACCGACCCGTAGGTTTTCCATAATCGTACCGGCAAAAATTTCCACTCCTCCGACGTGGGCGACCTCTCTGCGGATCGATTCAAGCTCTAGGTCGCGCAAATCGATCCCATCGAGTTCGATAATCCCCGTGGTCGGTTCTCGTAATCCTGCAATCACGTCCAACAAGACCGATTTGCCCGTACCGGATCGCCCAGAAAGAGCCACCTTTTGACCAGCTTCGACGGACCAAGAAAGTTGATCGAGAATGCGATGTTGACCTTCATAACTGAGTTCTTTTACCCGCACTTCGATACCATCACTACAACTGAAGGAAGCGCCCCCTTTTCGTTCTAGGGGCAGGTCGGTGACCATACTCAATTTGGCCACAGCAGTACACAAGTCATACCACGCATCGAGATATTTGTTGAGTTTGAGGAACGAACCAATCACAAGGCCCACGATCAGCTCTGCGGCAATCAGTTGCCCTTGGGTTAACTGGCGGGCCATCACGAGGTACCCCCCCAAACTGAGGAGCAGGCACATTAGCGACCACAAACAAAAACAGTCCAAAAACAAACTGCCGAAACACCACATTGAAATGGGAGGCACGGTTGTTGACGTATTCTTTGGCGAGCTCTTGAGCACGATTGATGGCAAGCGAGGTCCCGCTTCCGGTTTTGAACGAACGGGGGGAACGGGCTAGTTCCTGTAACCAATTCAGAACCTCATACTTCGAGTGGGATTCGGCAAGGCTTTTAGCGATGGCACCACGCCCTAGTAGGATTAAAACCCCCATACAAAGGATCAGACCGATCCCGAATGCTAGTAGGTAAGGGTGATAAAACGCCAAAACCACCAGCCCCACAGCGGTGGTGAGGATGATACTCACACCATCCAGCAGTAACGTGGAGCATGATTTTTGCACCTGAATAATGTCGAAAAATCGATTCACGGTTTCGGGGCCAAAATTCTTTTCGTAGGCTTCCATTTTCACCCGAGGAAGTCGATCGGCAAAATCCATGGCCGTGCGTACGAAAAGTCGGCGTTGCAGAACCTCAATTACATAGGCCTCGGTCGCGTGAATGACACTTGCTACCGTCAAGCACAAAAGAAGCATTAATGCCAGCCAAATGATGGGCCATACCACAACCCCGAACATGACGGTGGAGACCATAGCCTCTACGGCCACGGGAGTCGCTAATGAAAGGAGGGCCACAAAAATCGAGTAGACAAAAATGATGACGACATCGCCCCACTCCAACGAGTATAATACTCGGAGTTGTGGCCAAACCTTCTTGGATAACTCCCGAGCATGGTCGTGGGCATTATGGCCCCCATGATTATCATGATGGGAATGATGATCATATGAATTATGAGGGTCATGATGCGAATTATGAATGTGGGACGACATGAGTCCTCCAAAGGGGCATACTCTTTTCAGCAATTATTAGAAATATCTCAAAATTAAGTCGAGTCTTCCAGCAGTGATTGTACCAAACGGAGAGGTATTTATTTCAGTCGAATCCCACTTTCGACCGCTGGACTAGGCAAAACTTACTTCGGTTGTAACGCCATGGCCTGTTTTTCAATCTCGGGGGTCCAAGTATAAATCGGGGGATGCTCCTCCCATGGATACTCTAGGGTTTTACTTTCTTTCGGTAACGGCCCCAAATTCGGGGACCTCGGGGCGACTGCGATCTCGTATTGGCCCGATTCCCCTGCAGGGGTGAGAAACATGAGTATTTGACTCGGCTTTGACAATTCTTTGCCGTCCGAAAGTCTGGCGTTCTTGAGATTGGTCACTTGAATGGGCTTATTCACCTCCAGCCCAGCCAATTCCCCCCAGAGGATTTGCATGACCGTAACCGGAGCATTTTGCTTCATTTGCTCTGGCGAAAGTTCGACCACCACGGCAGCGTTCGCTTTCATCAGTTGCGCTCGGGAGACGATCTGTTTATTGGTTTGAGTGAGTGCCAAAAAGGCCAACCAAGCCAGCCAGATCACAAAAATGGCTAGGGGGATATAAAATCGGATACGAGACCTCATGCTTTACCTCGGGCGGGTTGCGACGAAAATTCTAGCGAGATGATGTAATCCGCAACTAAGGCCCTTTCAAGATTCAATGAACTTTCAAAATCTTCTCGGCAGTCGGACTCGTTTTTGGAAAGCAAGCCGGCATCGATCAGATTAAATACGATTTCGCCAATATCTGTTGTTCGATGAATTCCCCATTGACGGAACACAAGCCGAGCCATCAGACCAAATTCCTTACGGGCAAGGTCAATCATCCCAGTGATAATCTGCGAACCGTTCACATGATGTTCTTCGGTTGGTCGATTATCCTGACAGGGTCGTTTTCCAAACAGTTCCTGAGTATGCTCCAAGGCAAGGAACAAAAACTCATAGGCCTCATAAGCGTAACGCTGATCGTTCCGAGTGAGTTCAAGTAGTTGTTTGTGTTTCATATCTCGCCATCAGTTTGGGCTTGGTATCCGGGAGCAAAACCAAGTTGGCTGATAATCTCATTCGCAGGGATGGGGAGTCTCCGGCCATCCTCAAATTCCACCAATAATCGTCGGGCCAAGGGTTCCTGATACAGAACCAACCCTTGCCCCTCACGGGTTAAGACTCGCATTCCGACTTCGGGCATGCCCTTCAGGTGTTCATCATACACATCTTGTTCATACCGTAGGCAGCACTTCAATCTTCCACATCGACCCGAAATTTTATTCGGGTCCAGTGTGGCTTTCTGAATCTTGGCCATTCGCATCGTGACTGAGGGCATTACGGTTAAGAAGGTGTTGCAGCAAACAGGACGGCCACAATCCCCATAATCTGCCAGCAACCGAGCCTCATCCCGAATGCCGATATGCCTCAGTTCAATACGGGATTGAAATTCCCGAGCCATGGAACGAACCAATTCTCGAAAATCGACCCGTCTCTCCGCTAGGAAATAGAAGATCACCCGCTCACCGCCGAAAAGACGTTCGGTATCGACCAGTTGCATCGGCAGGCGATGTTCCATAATGAGTTTACGGGCCAATTCGTAATCGGCATTTCGCTTAGCTCGAAGATTCTCGGCATGTTTGAGGTCTTCGGGCGTGGCAGCCCGTAAGATTTGACCAGTGATTTTTTCCGGTAAAAAGCGAAGGGCTTCCGGAGTCGTGGGGCACAAAACTTGGCCCAGTTCTGTTCCGCGTTCTGTCTGCAGAATGACGTTATCGAGCCGACCAAACGTGCGCCCAGGTGGAGCAGCAAAATCCCCCAGAAAGCGCATCGACCCGTGCCGAACGATATAACGCAAAACAGGTGCAGGCTGTGCCATATAGCAACGATTATAACACTCGATTACGATTCAGGGTAGGATTCTTGCTCAAAAGAGACGTGTTTCTTCGAGAAAAAAAAGGCTCTTAACGATCGATACTCAGACGAAACTCCTATTTGAACCAAGAATTGGCTACTCGTTGTTATCCGGCGGCATAACTACTTTTTCAAACCAATTCGATACAGATGAGTTTTGGTCCGCACTACAAGGGTATCCTCCACCACAATCGGCGAGGCCATACAACCTGAAGCAAGTTTATTCTGTTGCACGATAGTGATTTTCCCTTCCTCTATTTTTAGAACAAAGCCAATTCCATCCTCATTGAAGACAAAAATTTTGCCATCTCCCACCACCGGAGAACTATAAAACTTGCCCCCCAGTCGTTCTTTAGAAAGTTCTTTCCCAGTCTCGGCATCGAGTAGGGTCGCCACATCGTTACTGACAAGGAAAATATAATCACCAATCAGGGTTAACGAACCATATTTGGGGTTAGCCTTACCCGTCCAAGCAACATGCGTACTGGTGACGTCACCGGTTCCCCCCTTTTTGACGGCATAAATCGCATTCTTGCCACCATCTCCTGTTGTGAGATAGATTTTATCCCCTTTCGTAATGGGCCGCGAAGCCACATTCATTCCCCCATGTTTGACCCGCCATACCTCCTGACCGGTTGCCAGATCATAAGCAGCCGAGGCACCTGCCGAACTACTCACCACAATCTCTTTTCCATCCATTTTGAAAACCGAGGGTGTCGAATAGGCTTTCTTATAGTCACCATTATCTTCCGGTGCGTGAAAATTCCGATCCCGAATCCAGATCGTTTTCCCTGTCGTTTTATCCAAAGCCGCCAGATATTGCTTGTCGAAACCGTCAAACGTCAGGAGCAACATTTTATCGTAAAGGATCGGCGAAGAACCACTCCCTCGAAAGTGATTGCAAACAAAGTCGGTCCGTTCCCAGATTTTCTTACCGGTTTTTGTATCAAGACAAGCGGTTCCTGGTGAACCAAAATGAACATACACAAGCCCCTCTTCAATCACGGGGGTGGGGGAAGCGTAGCCATTGACCGGATTGCTGAGTTTTTGCGGTTCCTTCACCTCAAAGACCAAAATCTCATGCACAATTTTACCATCTGCTAGGTTCAGGCAGTAAGCGTAAAGTTTTTTGCCATCATCGGTGGCGCCGGTACACCAAATCTGGTCGTTCCATCGAACGGGGGAAGACCAGCCCTTATGGGGAATCTCAGTTTTCCAGAGCACGTTTTCCGTTTCGCTCCACTTTTCGGGAAGATTCTTGGCATTCGCCAAACCATCACCTTGGGGGCCACGGTAAGCAGGCCAATTTTCACCGGCCTGAAGTCCACCAACAAGGACCATCACTAAGAGAATCGATTGTCGCATAAAATTGCAAAATAGGAGGGTTGGAGATGCTTTTATTGTATGAATCGGCAAGTGAGGGCCTTCTCGATCCTCCTCATTTTGAATACTTCATCCCGCCTATCGAAGAATCATGATCCACTCGACGGATGACTTTCTCCTTGAATGATGATCTTCTCCGTTTGGCTTTCTCCCTTTGGTTTTCTCCCTAAACTTGTCCCCTTAGCCTTCTCCCTTTTTCCTTCCTCTCTGCACCATTTACCCTTTCTTCTATGCCCTTAGGTTTTTAGCCCTTTTCACCTTTGCCCCAACTGAATCACATTGCATATCTCCTTTCTCAAATCTCCCATACGTCAACGAAATTATCCGCTTGTGTTACACGAACCGTTCCGGTATTCCCCCACGTTTGACACTTGGAGGATTGAGGATGAGACAATTTGTTTTCACAATCGCTTGCGGAAGCATATTGGCCGCAAAATGTTTTGGTTTAGGTCATTCGGAACCCACTCAGGTCGAAGGTGATTTCCGAATCACACCCGCACAGGAACAAGAGTTTTTTCAGCCCCAAGGGACATCCTCTTCAACGAAAATCTCAAGAGAAAAACCGATCCCGTTGGGTGACCCCAAACGAAAGCCGAATTTTTCGCAACCTTCTTGCCAACCGACCAAGACATTTCCCTTACCACTTGTAGAGTAGTAAAAATTCTCGCTCGTTGTTGTGCTTACTTAAGAAATGATTCCGTACCAATTTCTCACCCGTTTAAGTTACGATGCCCATTATGTAAAATCCTTCGCTGGTAAATCGAAAGGGAGCTTTCTAGAACTTCCTGAATCCCATCAACTCAAATCATTCACAGATAATGAAGGGTCGGGAAACTTTGCCGATTTTCGGCTTGGTTGGAACGAGACAGGCTTACTCATTTCTTGTCGAGTGAAAGGAAAAAAAGCACCACCGGTCGGAGATGCGAAACGACCTCGGGAATTCGACGGGTTGGGCCTGTGGCTCGATACGCGGGGCGATCGGACATCGCATCGGGCTAACCGAACCTGCATGCAATTCTTTTTCCTTCCCAATGGTACAGGTACCGATAATCAAGAAGGAGCAATTGTCCCTCAAAAAATCAACCGCGCCTTGATAGATGCCCCCTTGCCGAATCCCGAGGATATTCCGTTTGAAGTGGAGATTTTCAAAGGAGGCTACTTTCTTCAAGCCTACTTGAGTGCCGATATCCTCAGCGGATTCGATCCCGAACAGTATCCAATCTGGGGGATTTTTTTCGCCATCAACGATATAGAACTAGGCCTACAAACACCCAGCATCGGTTTGGAATTCCCGTTCTGGGAGGACCCGTCCCTA
>JAOAAA010000035.1 GCA_026419115.1 Gemmataceae bacterium | reverse complement strand
GTAAATGATCCCTGCGACCCGTTCAATGGGGAGTTCTCCTTCCACGCCGGCCCCTTTGAAGGCGATTTTTTTTCCATCTTCCGAGCCATCACCGAAAATTCCTTCGGCAGCGACTTCCAAACGGGTCGGGGGTTCGCCTCCCTTGGGGGGTTCCACACCTTTGATCGGCTGCTTGCGAAGGTAAAGGTCCGCCTTGGGACGGTTTTTTATTATGCCGAGGAACTCTTGTTGAGTTTTGAGGTTATTGGCTTCTTTGTAGTAGTACGACAATTTTTCCCAAGGAATTTCCAGCGTTCGTCCTGCTTTTTGGTTAGGGCCGGGGAACAACGTCAGATAGGCCGTTTTCTTTTTGATTGAGAAATCTTGGCAACGGAAGGTCGAACCATCGATCAACTCGACCAGAGTATAGGTTTGGGAAGGGAGGGGACCTTTCGACGGATTTTTTAAATCCACGAGATTCAACGAGGTGAGTAGAAATTTTCTTTCCCCATCTTTTGTCTTAAAGATCAAATCCGATGAGTCGATTGAAACAAATTCCCCTTCGATCTTTTCGCCATCGTTGGTGCTCAATTCAGTGGCGGTGACGATCGAGGTTAGAAACCAAAAGGCCAAGCTCAAGTAAATCAGTTTCTGCTTCATCTGTATCCCACTCCGGTTGAATAATTCATTGTATGAAACTTATTTGAAACGAGTGAAAATGTTACGCAACCCGTTCCTGCGTAAAATTTGGGAAAATGATTTGAAAGGACGTTCAATTTTCTCCGCTCTAGCACGCTTCCGATATTCCTGAAAACTGGTGGTGGCTGCGAAGCCCTAACTCTCTCTGACACTTTTAGTCGAAAGCCCCCAATGCTTTGACTAACCCTTGGCGAGTTAAGAGCAATGCACTTACGGGAACGATAACGCTTTTTGCCTTTCCCTTGAGCCGAACAGGTGGAATGGAATCGTGTTCTCAATTTTTTTGACCAAGACCGCGAAACAGCCCAAAATATTTCTCGGCCGTTTGACCACAGCTTTTCCCAAAACGGACGTGAGCTTCGGAGAGTGTGAAAAGTCGAAAGATAAAGGTTACCAAAAAAATTCCAAAAAAGTTTTGCTTGTTGTTGACAGATCATTTTCTAGGGTTTATATTGAAACCCTCAGAAACCTCTTTTCTGTTCCGGCCCCGTCTTCTTAGGGCGTACCTTAGAAGACGGGGATTTTTTTTCCTATAACGATACCAATTCGACTTTTACCTTAACTTTCATGATTCTTGAGGGACTGGTTACATCACTGAATTCCGATCAGCAACCTCATCTGGCACCGATGGGGCCGCTCGTCGATTCCCCCGAATTCACCCATTTTTTACTTCGGCCATTTAATACTTCAACAACTTACCAGAACCTTCGCCGACATCGAGAAGGGGTACTTCACATTACCGATGATGTCCTCACCCTTGCGAAAGCGGCCGTAGGAGAACCGATTCGGGCGCAGTACCTCCCCGCTCAGGTGGTTCGAGGTTTCGTGCTGACCTCGACTTGTCGATATTTAGAATTCCGAATCACGGAGATTGATGATTCCCAAGAACGGGTCACCATGCGGGCCGAAATCGTAGCGCGGGGCACTCTGCGCGATTTCTTCGGCTTAAATCGTGCGAAACATGCGATTGTCGAAGCCGCAATTTTAGCGACCCGTATTCATTTGCTCGATCCGAACGAGATTGCCAAAGAATATCAAAAGCTGAGGATTTTAGTTGAGAAAACAGGCGGCCCACAGGAACTCGAGGCCATGGCATTTTTAGAGAACTACTTGCACACAAAAGGTCGAACGGTTTAGGTGGCCGATTATTTCATCTCAGGGACGATCCCCAGCACAATATCCCAATGAGCGGCCAATTCGCCAATCTTCGAGGTCTTGATGGGGGTGAACTCCGTCTCAACGGCCTTGGGGGTTTTCAAGCGGGAGAAAATGCCATCTTTGGCGTTTCCGGGGTGCCCCTTAATGTACAGCTGGGTGACCAAAAGTTCTTTGCCCCCTTTCTTGATTTTGAAATGGATATGGGGGGTTCGCCCTGGATAGGGCACCGGTTTGATGGTCCGGAAATAGTATTCCCCTTTGGAGCTGGTCGTAAAGCGTCCAAAGCCCTGAAAATTCTTGTCGCGTTTTTCTTTATTTCCGGTCCCGCTGTGAAGATAAGCACCATTGTTGCAGCATTGCCAAATTTCCACCACGGCATTGGCGACCGGATTCCCCTTCAGATCGAGTACTCGTCCCGTCAGATGGGTGATTTCCCCGACTGCGGGAGTAATGCTATCGTTAATGATCAACAAGTCGTTGTCGGTATCGAGAGGCAATTTATCGGGATAAAATGGCCCCTCTGTTTGAGCTTCTGTTTTGGTCAGTTCTTCCGCAAATAGTCCGGGCACGAGGAATAGACTTGTGCTCAGTGCAATGCCACTACGAAGAACCCAACGCCGTTCGGGATTAAAGGCAAACGAACCCATGTTCTATGCTCCTAAGTGAAAGAGACGATATGTTTGGTCTATCGTAAGAGAAAAGAATGAAAAAAGGTATTAAGAAATCGCATCTATTCCAAGAACTTGAAGAAGAAGGGGAACTGGGTCTGAGTCAACCTATAGGGCTTTTCGTTTTTTTTTCTGTGATGGGGATGAGTCAAGAAGAGAAGAAAAGAAGCACAGACAAGCGGGAACAGCGGGCCAGTTTTATCGCAAGGAAGCTGGTTACTTGGCTTCGGTCGCTTTGATCGAAACCTTCATCGGTTCGACCCAATGCTTATGTTCCGGCATGTAATACAAGTAACCCCGAGAAGCTGCCCCGCGATATTCCCCTGCATAGGTGGCCTGTGTGGTCAGGCTGAAGGAAACTTCTTGTTTTTCCTTCAGGGAGCGCCAGTAGAACACCACATCGCGACCGTTCAATTCATAGAAGTCGTACACACCTTTATCCCGCAATTCGTTGAGTTGTTTCAGGCTCTTATCGAACTGCAATCCGGCAGGCACACTGACGATGGCGACCGTCATCCCTTGAACTTTATCTTCGAGGTTTTTCACCTTCACATCAAAGGTCACGGGTGCCCCTTCTTCGGCATTTTCCGCGTTGAGTTTGGTCTCAATACGAATGGGGCATTTCTCGGCCGAGGCCGGCGTGAGTGTGGTATAGGTGCAGTTCAGCGAGAACGGATACGGATGTTTCGCGGTCGTGGTGACTTCCACATTCACCTCTTCTCCGGCAAGGAAGACCTCTTCTGGGTTCTCGATGTCGATGGCGATGACTTCAATATCTTTCTCGGTGAAATCCTTGGTAAAGGTTTTTTCTCCCTTCGAGTTTTTCACGGTCAAGGTAATTCGTCCCGCCTCGGCAGGATGAGCCGTTTTCTTGGCGTACAGAATCAAGGCTTTCAGAGCGAGAACGGTCGATTGGGTCGAGCCATAACCTCCGAAGGCGCCCCGTTGTTGACCGATCCATTTAGTGGCCGCTTTGACAATCGGCATGAATTTCCCTTCTTTCGAGCGGAGCAAACCCAGAATCACCAAAGAGGTGGTTTCAATTTCCAGAGATTGCCCACTGGAACGGGTAATGCTGGTTTGAGCGCCCGTGAATTTCGCACTCGATTTCGTTGCATCGGTATATTCGAGATTCTTTTCGATCAAACGATTGAGCAGAATTTCGGCATCCTTATCGTCTCGGAGTAACAAGGTGTTGGCCACCAAGGCGACGAAGTAAGAATCCTTTCCTTCGGGGCTGTCGGCTTTCAGGGCTTTCTCTTTGAGGGCGGCAATTTCCTTGGTCAAATCGAGTTTCTCTTTGTTATCTGGGTCCGATTCGACTAAAGCCCAAACGATATAGGCATTCGTTGTATGTTCGGGGGCACCACCGAACTGATCGAGCGCCACGGGATTGCGGAGGAAACCTCCTTTGCCATCTCGGCGCGACATCAGGAATTCTTGCGTTCGTTTGATTAAGTTTGGATCGACCTCGTGGACTTTGGCCATATCCTTGAATTGGAGTAAGCCATAAGCCGTGAGCGCTTCATGAGCCGAGTCGGCCTTTCCAAACCACTCGAAGCCGTTACGAACTTTGTTTCCATCGTAGGGGCATTCGTAACCGGTCAAACGACCGTATCCGCGTGTGAGCAGGTCTTTGGCCCGTTTGCTCAACTCGGGGGCGGCCTGATTGGTCGAATTCAGGTAGTCGAGAATCATGGTATTCGGGTAGTTCGCCGTCGAGGTTTGCTCGAAACAGCCATGAGGTTCCCGTAACAATCCTTCCAGCCCTTTGACTACATCGGACATACTCGTGGGATAAACTTCAAAGCGGGCCTTCAAGGTACCGGCCACACGATCCTTAGAAATTTTGATTGTCCCGTGAGCTTGGTTTTCGAGCAGGTCCGCGAAAGCGGTCGAAGCGGGGAAGCCTTCGGGGAGAACCTTGATCTGTCGGAAAATTGCCTCGGGTTCCGCTAAAGGCAGACTCGAGGCCTTACCCAGCAACGCGATTTGGCCTTCCTTGATGGTCGGCTGAACCCGAACGATGGCACGGGCTTTTTGCTCGGGCTTGAGCTTATTAGTGATCGACCAAGTATCGGTTCCGTTGAGCAAGAAACGAAGTCCCTTGGCTTGAAGTTCAGAGCGCAATTCCCGAGCTTCGTCAGAATCGTTGTTGAGGTTCAGGGCAATATCCAAAATATCCCCGCTGGAAATTTCGACGGGTAATTTGGGTTCAATTGTGTAAGGTTTGCGTGCTTCAATAATCCGCGTGACGGCCCCGAGACGGCCATCGGTTGTGTGGCCGGCTACGAGGACTTGGTAACGGGTAATCTCGTCGGATAATTGGAACTGAATCGTGGTGTGTCCTTCGTTGGGAATCACCAAGGCAGGATGCCAATAGACCGTCTCGGTATTATCTCCGCGAATTTCACCCAATTCCGGTGCCCGTTGATGGGCATATTCCCGAACGAACATCGGCCCGACATCGGAGGGGCGAGCTTGGATTTGCTCGAACATCGGTGGGAGCGGTGCGATCGGAGCTGCGGGTCCCCCCACAAAAGGCGGAGCGGGAGGGGCACCGGGAGCAGCTTCAGGGATGCCTCCCGCGTTGGGGCGACCCATAGCAGGTTTGCCGGCAGCAAATCCCAGACGGGGGGGATTCTGAGCCAATTGGGCACGGACGCGATCGCGTTGCTGGGCTTCTTTGAACAAGTTCCCTTTAGCCTCATCGGCCCGTTCGCCCTTGTTCAATTTTTTGGCTTTATCAAGGGCTTCGGCCAGTTCCTTAAGCTGCCCTTGATTCAGGTTGAAGCCAGCATCCCGATCGTTTTTATTCATTTCATCAAACCGAAGGCCCGGAGGAACGCCTTTGCGGGGGGGGCGGCCTCCAAAACCAGCTTCTCCAAGACGTGGATCGCCAGGAAAACGTGGCGCTGCCTCATTCACCACACCTAGATCTACTAGGTTATTCCTGTCCCGTTCTTTCTTCATTTCTAATTCTTTCGCTAAATCGGCAGGGAGGGCATAGGCCATATCGACATCACCTCCGCCGAGGGCAACGTTCGCGGGGGCCTCAGCTACGAGGATTTTATCTCTACCCTTTCTGGCGAAATTCAGGTTCACCCCTTCATGCTCGCTCGGCCATGTCAAGGTCAGCCCCAATCCTGCCAACACGGCGATTCCGGTTGAAGCCAGCGAGGTCAGAATGTAGGGTTGTCGTGAACCTTGTTTGCGGTTGATACCGATACCAAACGAGGCAAAGGCAATAAACATGCTGGCCAACAACAGTAACGGTAATGCCCAAGCTCCGCTCCGTTGCAATCGGGTTTCGCTGTTGGCCAAATTCATCGCAGCTGTCTGATAGGTCCGATTCGTATTTTCAAGGGCCATTCGTTGTTGGCGAATCATCTCGGCCATTTCGTTTTGCTGTTTGAAATAAAACTCGCGGCGAGCTTCAGCGGCTTCGGCTTGACGGACCAGCACATCTTCGAGCTTCGGTTGGAATTCGCTGTGAATGCGTTGTGCTTCCAGAGCAAACATCGAAGCGGGGGGGGCACCGATTTGGCCGTTGGCTACCAGCAATTTCTCAACATCGGCATTTTCTTTCACCCGTTTCGGATTCTGTTCGACGAAGCGTCTCCAGCCTTGAACACCGAGCAAAAGGTCCATCGCTTGGGCAGCCATCGGATGATCGGTTAACAGGAAGTCGGCATGCTCCAGTTCGCTAGAATCTTTCACTTCGCCGGCAAGCAGGAAGTGGGTCGGTAAAAGGCGATCGGTTTTGTTATCGGCCATGGAGATATTCGATTGGTTGACCACCGCGACCATCACCACGGCAGGGGTCGATTGGTTATTTTCGTTGACTGCGTTCAAAGTGAGTTGGACCTTTCCACCAGGGGTATACGAGCCAAAATCATCCCGTACTCGATCCGGCGAAACAAACAGGTTGAGCTTCGCACTGGGGACACGATAGACAAGACGCTCGGCCTTGGGGATTAACTCGTTATTCGCGGCCTCTTCAAATACCGTCACACGGACCACCCCGCCGACTTGGTCTTCTCCATCGAGAGAAACAGAGGTGGCTTTACCGGCTTCGGCAACAATTCGAGTGTGCTTAATCAATCGGCCCCGAGAATAGGCGCCGACGTGAAGAATCTTCTTGGCCGACGGTTGAACCTTCAGGGTTATGGGTTCTTTCGGTTGATAGATCGGTTTAATGGTGGTGAGAACGACCCCTTCGGTTTTGACCTCAGGGAGAGGAAATCCTTGGGGAGTCGGGGCTTGAATGCCCACGGGGGTTTGTAATTTCAGGAAGTATTTTTGACCGGTTTGGGGGGTGAGATAAAAGACCCCTTGGCCACGATTCACGCCGGGAAGTTGCGCATCGGTCAATGTAGCCACTTTCTCGACGATGGTTTTGCCCATTTCATCCACAATTGATCCTTTTAAGTCTGCCGGTTTTCCGTTGGGCAGCAGCGTTTGGAAATAAACACGGCTGGGGATACCTTGCACGAGTTCCCCCCCTTCAGGGAAAAACTCCACACGCAATTGGGTACCCACCACGGGAATGGGGCGTGTGATCGATTCGTTTTCACCATCTTGAAAATTCACTGTGAGTGTGGCGTTGCCTTGTCCTACCTTGGCAGGGAGTTGGAATCGCACATCGACGATCCCTTCGTTATTCAATTTCAGGGGACCCGATTCCCAGAAAACTTTCCCATCGAGAATTGCTGTGGCTTTCGCGGTGGCCCCTTTCAATGGCCCCCCTTGAGTCCGGCTTGCTTGGGCGCGGGCTTGCACGAAATCGCCGGCACCATACGATTTTCCATCCAGTTCTAACTTTTTGAAGAAATGTTCTTGGTTGTATTTGTTGAGTAGGAACTTGCGAATCCCCACTAAACTTTCGCTTCCGTTGTCGTGTTTTTGGAAAACTTGCAAGGTATATTCGCCTCCCGGAAGCGATTCATCGAGAAGGTATTCGCCCGCACCTAAACCCCGAAGCGGTTTGCCGGTCGTGTCGTTCAGATTGGTTAAACCTGAGAAGAGCCGGCCATTCCCGCTTTCGATGTGCTGAACGCTGCCATCGGGTTTTACCAGACGGAATTGTAAGTTCAGATCGACCTCGGGAGGAGTAAAGGTTGCTCGATCCAATGTGAGAGAACGGAACCGGAGAAGATCGCCCGGCCGATACATCGGTTTATCGGTGGTAAGGTGAGTGGTGTAGGTTGGGCCTGAGAGAGAGACCTTTTCGGCCAAGGTCGAGGTTTGGCCATGATCGTTGGTTGCAATCACTTTGAGATGAAGGTCCGTGCCTGAGGGAATATCCTTCCACAACGAGGGGGGGAGTTTCAGCAAGGTCGGCCCGCGTTGATGTTCGATCGTTTGACGATAGACCTCATTGTTAGCGTTATCCTTGACGACGAATTCGATTTTCGGCAGATCGACCTTCACTTGATTGCGATCCAAGGTCTCGACAAGCCATTCATTGGGCGCGCCGGGTTGAGCCCGACCTGGTCCCGAAAGCCGCACGAAGAATTCCTTTTTCTGAAGGGTTTCTCGCAGGTCCGCAAGGGCTTTTTCGTATTCCGCGCTGATCTTTTCGATCTCAGCATTCGACAGTTGATTTTCTTTTTCGATCTGTTCGATCTTTTTGTTCAACTGCTCCCGAGCTTGGTTATAACTTTCCTCGGCCGCTTTCTTGGTCAGTTCGATTTGTTTGAAATCGTCGTGAGCCATCTTCCAATTCAGGACCTGCAACAGCGACGCTCCGCCGAGTCCGAAAAGAACAAAGCAAGCCACCCCAGCAAAGGCCCAGCGTTGCCAAACTTGGCTGAGAGTCTTGGTTTTGGTTGTCGGTGAAGCAGCAGGTGTGCGCGAAGCGGGGCGAACGGGATTGCTGGCAGGCGTGGCCGGTGAGGTTGCGGAAGGAGGTGCAAATTGCACTTCGGGAAATTCAGCCTTGGCGGCATGGCTCAAAAGATTTTTCCAATGTTCGGCCTTGGCTTTCAGTTCGGCCCCCGCGGGTGTGGCGAGGTACTGTTCGAGTTCGGCAGCATCGTTCGGTTCGATCAATCCGTAGAGTTGATCGAGCATTAGTGCCTCGAAACGTTCGGGGTTTGGGGTAGGGGTGTTCATGGTCATATCTAAGGTCAGGGTATAATTTTAATTAGTCCAATACTTTGCGAAGTTTCATCAGGGCGGCACGCATTTGCGTTTTCACTGTGCCGATGGGGGCTTGCCTCATTTCCGCGATTTCTTCGTAGGTAAAGCCCCCATTTTGACGAAGCAAAAAGACTTCTTTCTCTTCGTCGCGTAACAGGCGAATCGCTTCCCGCAGTCGTTCCAACGACTCTTGTTCTTCAAGGAGTTGGCCCGGTAAATTTTCACGACCGACTAGCATGGCTTCTTCTCCCAAGAATGGTTTGGCCTTGCGCTTCCATGCCGAACGACGCATATCCTTGGCCGTATTCAAGCCGACACGGAATATCCAAGCTCGAAAATTCGAGACTTGTTGTAAGGAACCGAGGTTACGCCAGCATTTCAAAAAGGTTTCTTGGACACAATCGAGAGCGTCCTCTCGATTCCCTAAAAGATACATCAGAGTGCTGGCCAACTCATCCCGAATGGCATCAAAGCTCTTTGCTAGGTCCTCACCGGTAAGAATCGATGTGGCGGGATTCTCACGCGGCAGAGGGGTTGGACCATCGGGATTTTTCATGGTTCCTCAATCTACTGACGCAGAAGGGGTTGGTTCGGATTGCACTCAAAGAAAATTTACTAACCAATCTCCTCAAAACCAAGTAGAAGTCATTTCGTTTGTAACAAGATACTAATGTGAGACAATCGCAAGACAGCAAAACAATCAGGCGAATAATCTATCAGCCTCATAACGGTTTGGGAAAATGCTGAACCGAGATACGGGGGTTGAGATTAGATAATTTGATGGATCGACTTCGTCATACTCGATTGGAAATTGGCTGAACCGAGATACGGGGGTTGAGATTAGATAATTTGATGGATCGGATCGGCCCCTTCCACGCCGACGAGTTTTTGGTCTAGGCCGCCGTAGAAGTAGCTGAGCTTGTTCGGGTCTAATCCCATTTGGGTAAGGATCGTCGCATGCAGGTTTTTGACATGGAAACGATCTTTGACGGCAGCCGCACCGAGTTCATCGGTTTCCCCCACGCTGACGCCCCCTTTGATTCCACCGCCTGCCAGCCACATCGTAAACCCGTAGGAGTTATGGTCGCGCCCTGTTCCTTGGGCATATTCCGCGGTCGGTTGTCGGCCGAATTCGCCTCCCCAAACTACAATCGTAGAATCGAGCAGTCCCCGACGTTTGAGGTCTTGGAGTAAACCCGCAATTGGTTTATCGGTATCGCCGGCATGTTTGGTGTGATTTTTCACCAAATCGCCGTGGGCATCCCAGTTATCGTCGTTGTGGGCACCGCCAGAATAAATCTGGATGAAGCGAACCCCACGTTCCACCAATCGGCGGGCGAGCAAACACTTCCGGCCGAAGTCGTCGGTTCGTTTTTCTCCCACCCCGTAGAGTTCCAGAGTTTCCTTGGTTTCTTTGCTAAAATCGACGGCCTCGGGGGCATGTTTTTGCATATTGAAGGCCAGCTCGTAACTGGCGATTCGCGCATCTAACTCGGTGTTTTCTCGCCGACCGAGCAAATGCTCCGAGTTCTTCTCGTTCAATCGATCCAGCAATGCGCGACGGACTTCGGCGGTGGTTCCCTCGGGAAGCGCTAAGTCATGAATCGGGGTTTTATCCGCACGAATGACTGTCCCTTGATAGGCAGCGGGCATAAAGCCACTGGACCAATTCTTCGGACCGCTGATAGGCCCCCCTTTGTTGTCGAGCATGACCACGAAACCGGGAAAATTCTCGTTTTCCGAACCCAACCCATAGGTGACCCAAGAACCCAAAGCAGGATACCCCGAAAGGATACGCCCCGAATTCATCATCAACATGGCCGAGCCGTGAATCGGCGATTCGGCATAGAAGGAATGGACAAAGGCAATATCATCGACACATTGTCCGATATTCGGGAACAGGTCGGAAACCATTTTGCCACATTTGCCATAGGGTTTGAATTTCCATTTCGGGCCGACGACCCGCCCTTGATTCCTGTGCCCTCCGCGACCAAAGGTTTTCACTTCGATCGTCTTGCCATCCAGATCATACATCTTGGGCTTATAGTCAAACGTATCGATGTGACTTGGCCCACCGTAGCAGAAGATAAAGATCACGCTTTTCGCTTTTGCAGGGAGCGGGGGTTTTTTCGGGGCCAAAGGATTTTTGGGTTTCTCAGCGGCCGAGGCTCGATTGAAAAAACCATCGGCACTGAGTAACCCCGTCAGGGCCGTGGCGCCGAAGCCAGCACCGGCTTCCCACACAAATTCTCGTCGAGTTCGGCCGCAAAAATTTCTTCTCATGTTTGAATCCTTAATTGATCTTGGTTCGATGATTTTGTTGCATTTCAGGCATTCGGTGTTGTACTTCGGGCGTTCGGTGTTGCGTTCAAACGCGGCGTGCGTGTTTATGGCGTTGCTTTTAATCCAAATATAAAAACTCGTTGGTGTTTAGAGCGAGCAAGCAATACTGCCGCAGCGATTCTTCCTCGCTGAGTTTGTGTTTGGTCCGTAATTCTTGGATGAATTGAGCATCCTTTTGAATTTCTTTTTCGGAAGCGATTCGACCTGTGGTCAGGCGGATTACCCGAGCGATTTGTTGATTCAAATCATTGGGGGCTTCTTTGTTCAGCCGTTTGACAAACTCTTTGGCGGCCAGATTAGTAAACTCGCCGTTGAGCATCCCCAAGGATTGGGTCGGAACGGTAGTGGTGTAACGGACAGGGCAAGGAGAATCGGGGTCCGCCTGATCGTGTGTGATCAGAATGGGCACTTGCAGCGAACGCTTGATGTGGACGTAAATGCTGCGACGATTCCCCTCCTCTGGAGGAGAGGTAGGCCAACCGGCCCCCGGCACCGATTGCCCTGCTAAAACCTCTCGGGGGATTTTCGGATACACACTGGGACCGTACATTTTGCGATTCAGTTGCCCACTCACTTGCAGAATCGAATCGCGCACTTCCTCGGCAGTCAATCGACGCATGGGGAATCGTCCGAGTAGGATATTGCCGGGGTCCAAACGAAGGGCCGTTTCAGCCACTTTAGGATCGCTCGGTTCGACGGCACTACGGCGATAGGTCTGACTCATCAAAATGAGTTTATGCACACGCTTGATTTTCCAGCCCTCTTGCATAAAGTCACTGGCCAGCCAGTCGAGTAACTCGGGATGTGAAGGGGGTTGCCCGAGCTTCCCGAAATCGCTGGGAGTCGGCACAATCCCTTTCCCGAAGTGGTAATGCCAAATTCGGTTGACCATCACCCGTGCGGTTAACGGGTTTTCCCGAGAGGCAATCCAATTGGCTAACACGGTTCGGCGGCCAGAACTTTTGGCCCCTTTTGCCGGAGCGGGAATGACCGGTTTTGGTAAACCAAAAATTTCTGGGAAAGCCGGCTCGACCTCGGCGCCGGGGGAGTGCGGATTGCCACGAATCATAATGTGGGTTTTAGGCGGTTGCACATAACAATTGTTAATGGCCAAGGCCAATTCTTGCGGGGGATTCGGTTTCTTTTCCAGCTCGGTTCGTTCTTTTTTCAAAGCGTTGTATTGGTTCCGTTGCTTTTCATCGAACATCTTGATGGCTTTGGCCACGACCAAGGGACGATCGATCCCCTCACTGGCACGCTGATCCTCGGCAGACATTTTTTTGATCACTTCGTTTTCCAAGGCTTCGAGCTGCTTGGTTAATTCCGCGATTTTGGTTTTGCGGGCACCGAGTTCCCCTTCGTAGACTTTCCGCTTTTCGGGGTCAGTAATATCCCGCATGTTGGCTGCCGAGGCCGTGTTTCGATCGTTGCTGTAGTGGCGAATATCGCGGAAAAAGGCTGCGAATTTGTAGTAATCCGCATGGGGGAAAGGATCGACTTTGTGTTCATGGCAACGCACACAATTCAAGGTCGTGGCCAAAAACGTCTGGGAAGTCGTGGCCACGAAATCATCCAGTTCATCGAACAATGATTGTTTTGGATCGGCCGGTTCATCGTCCCATAAGCCTAGGCGATAGTAACCCGTTGCAATAATCGCATCGGCACTTTCTTGGGGGAATTCATCACCTGCGAGCTGTTCCTTGATGAATTGATCGTAGGGTTTATCGGCATTAAAACTCCGGATGACATAGTCGCGGTAACGCCAAACATAGGGCTTGGCGCCGTCTCGTTCGTAGCCGTTGGTTTCACCATAGCGAACCACATCGAGCCAATGGCGTGCCCATTTTTCCCCATAGGCTTCCGAAGCCAAAAGCCGATCGACTAATTTTTCGTAGGCATTCGGCGAAGAATCATTCAAGAACGAATCGATCTCCTCAGGGGTGGGGGGTAATCCCGTGAGGTCATAAGTGACCCGACGGATCAGGTGCAATTTCTCGGCAGGGGGATAGATCGGAACCCCTTTGGCTTCGAGCTTGGCCAGAATGAAATGATCGATCGGGTTAGTGGTGACCCCTTTCACTTGGGGGATTTCCGGTTTTTTAATCGGTTGGTACGCCCAATGTTTTTTGGCTTCTTCGGTCACTTTGCCGCCTTTCGGTTCGGGTTCTTTAGCGGCGGTGTTCGTACCGAAATCTTTCATGGGTAAGCCGACTTTCACCCATTTGGTAAAGACTTCGATTTTGGCGGCTGGAAGTTTTCCTTCCGGGGGCATTTCCAAATTTTTATCGGTATAATGCAGGGCCTTCAAAAGAAGGCTTTCCTCGGGTTTGTCGAGTTTCACGCTGGGGCCGGTTTCGCCCCCTTTGAGAATCCCCTCCCGACGAGTGAGGTCTAAATCCCCCTTCAGTTTCCCTTTCCCTTCCCCATGGCATTTGGTGCAATGGGCTTTGAGCAAAGGTTTGACCTCTTGTTCAAAAAAGGTCAATTGCTCTTCGGTGAAACGGCTCGGCTCGGCTCCCTGTAGCAGGCCTAAATTCGTGAAGAGTAACACAACAATAGAGAGGTATCGCATAGGTTCTATTGGGGTTAAGTAATCTTTCATTCGTGGGGCGTCGGTTTGTTGTTCAGGGCGGTTATCTCGGTTTGTTGGATGGTCCACAATGTGATTCCTGCACGATTTCCATTGTGGTTATTGCACGGTCCACACGGTGACCGATATTTCCTTTATTCGCAGTCGTTTAGGCTCGTTGCTATGGGTGTTCGCACCGAACAAGCCCACATAAATATCCGATTGATGGTCCAAATAGGTGGGATGACGTATCGTTAGTGTACTACTATTTCCCGCCGTGAGATTTTCTACGGTTTGGGAGTATTGATTTTTGATTCGTCTGAGTGTGATTCGCACGGCATCACCCGTGTTCGATAGTCCAATAAAAGCGCTATCGGTATCTTTACCACCATTGTTATTCACATGGAATTGGGTGTATTAGACTGTATCTTTTCGGCTGATCAACCCACCCCGAATGACCTGATCGGATTTCACCCCCGCGTAGACACCAAATTGGCCGACCCGTCGCAACGCAGGGATATCCGGAAATAACACCGAAATTTCAAAATCTTCGGTTCCGGTGAAGCCCAAATCTTTCAAACGAATGCCAAAGTATTCTCCTTCATCCATATTCACTTGATGATTAATATCACTATTGGTTGTGACTAATTCGAGTTCCCCTGTGAGTCGATTGACGGTGAGTCGGCTATCTTGAGCAGGGATTTTTTTCCCCGTTCCGGGTAAGCGATGAGTTAATCCCGTGGGGATGGCCTCCTTATCAAGCAGGGCGGTCTTTGGGGGATTTTTGAAATCGAGGATGTATTTTCTGGGCACAATTTTTGGGGGGGGAACGATCGCTCGAACATAAGATTCGGAAGGATGCGTCGGAAGGAAATTCCCGCCCGCTAGCCGTGCCGATTGCTCACGCTCTAACGGGATGCGTTGCCCCCCTTTGGGTTCGGCTTCGACCTTCCCTTCAAAGACCACAATATCGGTTGCGCCCGAAGGTTGCACATTCAGGCCAAAGGAAGTTCCCAGATCGATCACCCGTCCTTCTGGTGTCAGCACCTCAAACCCATGAGCCGATTCCGGCACATTGGCCGTGAGCTTCCCTTGCTTGAGTTGCACCGCTTTGGCATGGTGCAAGGTGAGTTCGGCCGGCCCTTGCAGCACAAGGGTTGCTCCCGATGCGAAGCGAATTTCCGCCAACCCCGATTCGACCTGCAGGACACTCCCCGAACGAAGGGTTTTCTCGTGTTGGCTGGCGTGCCCCCACTGACAATCTTGAGCATTCACAATCCAAGCAATCGTCGGTTCGTCAGAGACAAATCGCCAAGTCAGGATCGCCCCAAGTCCTAGGGCTAATACCACAGCTAACACGGTTGCCCAAGGAAGTAATTTTCTCGATTTGTTCCTGTTCAAAATAGGGATCGCTGGAGAAATCCCGCGATTCACCAACGATTGGTTGGCCCGCTGTTCCATGTACAGATCGTTCAGGAACAAGGTGTAGGAAGCAAAATAAGCCCGAGCTTGGGCATCCTCACGCAGGCGAGCTTCAAGGGCGCGAAATTCTTCTTCGGCCAATTGACCTGCGAAGTAGGCATCAATTTGGTTCCGGAGAAGGTCGTCAATCGGTTTCGATTCAGCCATAGGTCACAGGATCGATATTTGCGATCCCGATTCGGGTTGGGATTACGAGTTCCGGTGTTGGGTCAGGCGCAAGGTTCGTTCAATACAATCGAACAAAGCCAAGCGTAACCTCTTTAAGGTATTATGAACACTTTGGGAAGAGCGGCCGTTACGTTCGGCAATGGCGGTGATTTTCTCTTCACTGCCGTAGCAACTCAAGAGCAACTCCCGATCCCGTTGGCGGAGTTTCTCTAAACATCCACGCAGGGCTTCGGAACGCTCTTCACTGTTTTCGGATCGTTGTGTTTCAAAGGATTCGACCAACAGCAGGTTCAAATCATCGCTGAAATAAAGTTTCTTTCGGCTTCGGCTGCGGAGAAAATTGGCCACTTCAAAACGAGCGATTCCACAGGCCCACGCAAAGAAACTTTTTTGGCGATCGTACTGAGGGAATTTATTCCACAAAATGACGGTGGTTTGTTGAAACAAATCATCGGCATCGTCAAAATCGCGGACAAGCGAATGAATAAAGCCATAAAGCCGCCCCTGTATTTTCTGGAGCAATTCGGCAAATTCCGTCTCAGGGTTCGTCGTATCCATTTACTAAAGCATCGTACTCAAACCGAGAAAGTGTCACCCAAAAAATGGAGGAACCAAAAGAAGGGGGAAAAATTTAGATAGCTTGATTGATATTGGAGGTAAAAGGGCTTGAAGGTAAAAGTATTGGTGAAGCGGAAAGTAGGAGGAAAATTTTACTGGGCGTTACTGGATTCGAACCAGTGACTTCCACCGTGTGAGGATGGCACTCTAGCCGCTGAGTTAAACGCCCTTATCTATTGAACACTCTTTTATCTTATAGGTTCACTGCCCGATGACCAAGACCTCGGTCGATTTTTTTGGGGTTGTATAATCTCTTTTTCGATTCCTTCGATTTCTCCTCTTGAGAGCTGGAATGGATTTGTTTAATGCCAATTTATCCGAAGTTCTCAATCGTTGGGACCTTCGGCGTTTTCGCGTTGTTCTGTTCGACTTCGATGGCACGCTCTCTTTACTCAGGGAAGATTGGCCTCGAATCATGATTTCGCAAATGTGTGCCGAACTCGTTCGACATGGCTCACGCGAAGCCCCCCCCCTGCTCTATCAACGGGTCGAGCAAGCCATCATGGGGCTGAACGGTAAACCCACCTTGGTACAAATGCAATGGCTCGTCGACGAAGTCCAGAAACTTTCGGGTCAGGCCGAATCGGCTCAAGTCTATCGGCAACGCTACCTCGATGAATTGTTGGCTAGTGTGGAACCTCGCCGTGCTGCCATTGCTTCGGGGCAGGTTTCCCCCGAAAATTGGCAGGTTCCTGCGGCAGGCGCCTTTTTGAATCGCTTGCAATCGTCGGGACTCAAGCTCGTTTTAGCCAGCGGCTCCGATCGGGAAGCCGTTGAGTACGAGGCGGGTTTACTTCAAGTTCGTTCTTATTTCGCTGACGAGTTACATGCTCCCGTTCAGGGCGATCCCACCTTTAGCAAACGCGGGGTGATTGAACGGTTACTGCAGCAGGGCTTTCAGGGATCGGAAATTTTAGGCTTTGGTGATGGGATTGTGGAAACTCAGGAAGTGAAACGGGTCGGTGGGGTAGCGATTGGTGTCGCCAGCAATCAGGAGAATCCCCAGCAGATCAATCGTTGGAAGCAACAGCAACTCCTCGGGGCGGGCGCCGATGCGATCATTCCTTGTTACCAGTAGGTTTTCCATAAGCCCAAGGGCTTAAGAATCACCTTGGCCACTCGACGCCAAAAGGACATTCGCCGACCTAAGCGACGGTACCGCTCGTAAACTTGGCGTTGGTGGTGGTTGCCCGTGCTGTAGGGATGATATTTCATATCGGGGTATAACAGACAGATTGGGGGAGCCAACAGGGCAATGACGAACAGAAACAAGACCAGAATCGTGGCAATCGTCACGATCATCCCAACAAAGAAAATGGCTTCCCAAAGGTAAAATGGACGCAGTAACCGATAAAGCTGACGTGAAGGCATGGGAATGCCTCTATTAGAACAAGGCAAAAATCCTTTTGTTTGCCACTTGGGATATTTTACCCGCTCGGTGGAAAGCTCACAAGGAGGAATTCACAAAGAGCAAAGTAGGAATGGAATTATGAAAGGTCGAATTATCGAGGGAATCGAGAATCTTCCAAAAGGTCTACCCTACCCGAAAGTGAGTCATACCAATGTTGTGTTTATTTGGTAATGATTTGCTTTACTCATAATTCCTTCGGCTAGCGCCTTCTTCGAAAATATCTGAACAAGTCTTGTGATTGTTTCCTAAGAAATCCCCACAGGTTTTCGAGAAAGTTTTTAGAATAAGGTCAACCCAATCGATTTATATTGAACTTGGAGACAAACGGAATGAGCCATCCCCTAATTTCGACGTATCTTGCTGGGGTGCAACAGTTGAAAGATGCTGTCAAGGGTCTAACCCGTGAACAACTTCAGGCCCGACCGATCGCCGGCAAATGGAGCACTTTAGAAGTGGTTGCTCATATTGCTGACTTTGAACCTGTTTACGCAGATCGGTTCCAACGTGTGGCCGCCCTTAAGAAACCTTTGTTGCTGGCAGCCGACGAGAATGAATTTGTTGCTCATCTTGATTATCAAAGCCGAGATATTGAACAGGAACTTCAGTTTATCGAAGTGATTCGGACCCGTATGGCTGCCTTGCTGAGTCGTCTCCCCGCCGAGGCCTTTACTCGTCAGGGGGTTCACAATGAACGGGGATTGGTGACGTTAGAACAATTGTTACAAAGTGCCGTGAATCATATTCCGCACCACATCAAATTCATCGAAGAAAAACGCAAAGCTCTCTCTTAAAATCGTCTGAACATCAAAATCATTAGGCTGGTGTCAGTGCCTTTTTAATAGCCTTTTTCACAACCCCTATAGTTCCAATCCAACGGAATATCCACACCACGCACAGGCCATACATAATGGCCGAGAGATAAAAGACTCTCTCGAATTTTTCGTTCAAGGCCTCTTGGCGTTGAATGAGGGATTCATTGACCGGAAGAATGGGGAAAAAGAGGTTGGTAATGAACAAGCCCATTAAGGGAGCCACGATCAAAAAGGCAGTAAAGGCCAACTCAGAACTAATCTTGGCACGACCGACGGCCCATCCTGCTTGAACTAAGGTGAGCATCAGACAAATTTCACTGATCAAGAACGAACCCACAGCCACGGTTAAAACGATTGGTTGGGTCTCGGCAGGGATTTCCAAAGTTGGTAACCATCGACTCCGGAAATCCTTTAACAGTAACGGGGCCGCAAACGCCGCGACGATACCAATCGTGAAGAAAAACCAACTCGCGAGGGCAAGACCTTTCCCCTTGGCAGGTGCCGGAATCGACAAAAGTTTCGCTCGACCAATCCAGTTGAGTAGTCCAAATAACAAGCCAAAGACAAAGAATGTGGCATAGGTGATTTCCTTCAGAAACGTCGGTTTCCAAGGGGAGAAAGGCTCTTCTTTCACGACGGTGTAACCGGGTTTGGTCAGAAACGGGGCCAAATCCCCCGAGGAATCCAAACCGGTGAAAATAGCCTCTCCCCCTGCAACGAGTACCGGTAAACAAAGGAGCAAGAATCCAAAGCGAATCCATCCTAAAGCGGAACGGGTCTTCTTCCAGCCTTTTTCGTGTTCTAAAACGGAAGTGGTCGGTGACACGGCCGGAGGAGAAACCCCTGCGGACCGCGTACCCGTGGGCCGATCTCGATTCGGTTCTGGGATATTTTGAGGATTCGAGGGACGAGGCGGCGGCGCCCCCATTTTGATACTGGGCGGTGCCGGCAAAGCTGAAGGGTCCGTCGCACCAAGGTCAACCTCATCGCCGGGTTTGGGGCGCTTTATCCCCCCTCCTGCCGCTAACATTTGGTCCAACGACGGCACCGAAGGGGTCGAAGTCATGGGTTTCGGTAAACGGGGGGGGGCAGCCCCTGCCAGCGGTTTACTCGATTCCGAAAAATCATCGGGCGCTAATTGCTCTCCGGAACCATCTCCCGCTTGAGAAACCGGTGACAACGTCGAGGGGACATGAAGGATCGCTCCGCAACTGGGACATTTCACCCGTTGGCCGATCGATTCATCCCGCACACGGAATGGTTTATGGCACTTGGGACAATTCAAAGTTAATGGCATGGTGATACCCAAAAAAAGGATGTTTAGGTATGCTATCAAGTCTTACCAATAGTGGATAGTTCGTAAGATGATTGTCTCGTCTTCTTAATCAAAACAACAAAAACCTTTCCCCTGTGATGCCTACTAAAGTCCTATTAAAGAAAACGGTGAACTTCCCGCGATTCCGATGGGTTTTCGGTTTCGTGAAATTATTCTCACTTCATGATTCCAAGCGGGCAGCAACTTGGAGAAACTCGCAGCGTCCTAGGGGCAGAGTGTTCCAAATCATGACCCGTTTTGTAAACTAGAAAGCAGATCGCCCGCCTTCCTCACTAACCCTTTTTGAACAAGCATGAGAAAAATTCTTTGGACGCTTTTGCTGAGCGTTCTCCCAAGTGGTTTGTACGCAGCTCCCCACGATGAAATGGATTATGGTCCCTTTCTTTCAGGCACCTTCGTAAATCTGGCACCTAAAGGAAACGTCCCCCTCAAGGGAATTGCCGTGAAGTTCGAGAATGCGGGCGAGAAAATCCCCCTTGGTGGAGTGATATTTGATACAGAAACCCTACGCTTGGCAGCGGGGTGGTCTGGGGGATTCCTGAATCTGAAAGGAGTGGTTTTTGACGGCGGGCATGGCTCGAACCCTAGTATCTCGGGGACACAAATTCAGGGAACCAAATATGCTCCCGGTTGGGCCAAAGGGAACGATCTGAAAGACCCCCGTTCGATTCCGCATGGGCCGCTCCCTCGCGATTGGGCCAAATACAAGGGGCTTATCCGCACGGGTAAAGAAGTAGTTTTTCTGTACACCGTCGGCACAACCGAAGTGCATGAACAACCTTTGATCGAAAAAATCGAAGGACAAATTGTGGTGACCCGTCATTTCAACATATCGAAACATAACGATCCCTTGATCTGTGTGGTAGCCGATGTCGATGAGGCCAAAGGTACCATCTCAGAAGGAATCGCCACACTGACCAAAGGAGAGAACGTGACCTTGGCTCGGGTGATCGGTGCAGAAGGGGCGACGTTGGAAATTGTTGAGAACGCTCGGATTGTTGTGAAACTTCCCCCCAGCGAAACCGCAAGCCAAATCCGACTCGTCACTTGGAGCGGTAAAGATAAAGCAGAAGGGCTAAAATCTCTCCAAGCAATCAAGGGTACTAAAGACCTCTCCCCGTTACGGAAAGGGGGAGAAGCATTATGGAAAGAAACCGTCACCACCAAAGGGAAAAAAGGAGACGAGAAATGGGCCTATACCCTCGATGAGATCGAAGTGCCGTTCAAAAATCCCTACAAATCTTGGATGCGCTTTGGCGGTTTCGATTTCCTGCCGGATGGTCGGATTGCCGTTTCTACTTGGAGCGGCGATGTATGGATTGTCTCAGGAATCGACGAAAATCTCGAGAAAGTGACTTGGAAACGCTACGCAGCCGGTTTATTCCATGCCCTCGGATTGAAGGTAGTGGGCAACGAGATTTACGTTCTCGGTCGAGATCAAATCACCCGCTTGAAAGACCTGAACAATGATGGCGAAGCCGATGCCTATGAATGCTTCAATAACGATGTGATGATTACCCAAAACTTCCACGAATTCGCCTTCGAGCTGCAAACCGATTCCGAAGGGAATTTCTACTTCACCAAGGGGGGGCCTGTTCGACCTGGAGGCAGTGGCTGGGACAAAATCACCCCGCACCATGGTTGCCTGTTCAAAGTATCCAAAGATGGTGAAAAATTCGAGGTCGTGGCTCGGGGTTTACGCGCCCCCAACGGGATGGGGGTTGGTCCCAAAGGGGAACTGACCTGTGGCGATAACGAAGGCACTTGGACCCCCGTTTGCCCATTGAATTGGATCAAAACCGGAACGTTCCTTGGTGTGCCCGATTTCGTGAATCAACCGACGAAACCAACCGTCCGCGATAATCCCTTGTGCTGGATGCCCAAAGACGTTGATAATTCTAACGGGGGACAAGGTTGGATCATAGGTAATCAATTTGGTCCCTTGTCGGGGCAGTTATTGCATGCTTCCTACGGGACTTGCACCCTGTATTTAGTACTGAAAGAAGAAGTGGCAGGGCAAATGCAAGGTGGTGTCGTTCCGCTCCCTTTGAAGTTCGACAGCGGTATTTGCCGGCTGAGATTTAACGAAAAGCAAAATGCCCTTTTTCTCACGGGACTACGGGGCTGGCAAACCCGAGCTGGTAAAGATGCGGGCTTGTATCGGGTTCGATATACAGGCAAACCCGCGAATCTTCCGATCGCCCTGCATGCCAAAACCGGCGAATTAACCATCACTTACTCGGACCCGCTTGAGAAGAAAACCGCCGAAGATGTGGATAGTTATAGCATCCAACGCTGGAACTATCGTTGGACACAGGCTTATGGTTCCAAACAATACAAAGTGAGTGATCCGAAAAAAGAGGGACGCGATGATCTGGAAATCGACAGCGTTCAACTCGGCGCCGACAACAAAACGATTACACTCAAAATTCCGGAATTGGCACCGGTCATGCAACAAAAGATCGATTTGAAACTCAAGGCCGCCGATGGAACTCCGATTAAAACCACCATTCACCATACCCTCAATGTCGTTGGGGACAAAAGAGGAGAAATTCATGTGGGTGAGTACAAAATTGTTGGGGTGAAATAAGCCCCTTCCCGCCGTTGTATGAACCTTGTCTCTTCGATCGCGGATTAGGACTAGATCAGGCGCCTAAGGCTTATCTTTAATTCGGCGTCCAATCGTGTGGTATGAACTTAACCTAACCGATCATGAGAACCTGACTTCGATTGGCACAAGATGGATGTGGGGCAGCGTTTGCGAAACCGTCAGAAAGGTTACTTCTTCGGGACGGCAACGGTTTTCGATTCGTTGGAAACGTCAATCGTCAGATCGATCCCCATCAGGGACGCATCCCCTTTCATTTTGAAACCCATCGAGGCGTTTCCTTCGCTCGAAGTGCCATCGATGCAAACATCCATCACCGTTTTCATTTCCAACTTGGTTTCTCCTTTGAAGGCAATATCCCCACCCGGAGATTTGATTGCCGTTAACGGAATGATGACCGTCACTTCGATCACCCCAAATTGTTTGCCGTCTTTTTTGTAGGCTTTGCTCAAGGTGCCGAAGGATTTGACCCCTTTTTCATCGATGGCAACTCCGCCTTTGGCTCCTTCCAAAAATCCTTCCACGATCTTTTTGGGATTAATGTCCCATTTATCACCCACGGCCACGGCTTTCTTGGGGAGCATCTCGTTGAGTTCATCGTCTTCTTTGTCGTTCTTGTTGGCGAATTCTTTATTGAAGAATTCGGCATCGGCTCCGGTAGGGGCTTTTCCATCCACGAGAACTTCGTACTTGCCCCCTTTCGAGGTGATCGTCACCTTTTTGCCAACAAAACCATGCTCGACATTTTTGCCATTGATCACGGTTTCTGCCTTGGAATAGACCCGAGTCATCGAAGTTGGTTTTTTGCCAGCAGGTTTTTCAAGGATTTCCTCGACGTAGGCGACGGAAGATTTTTTCGATTTACCATCTTCTTTGAGAATCATTCCATCTTTGGCCACAATGGTTTTTTCCACGCCCGTTTCTTGACTGGTGACGTTCATCACATCACCCTTGGCCGATTTCTTAATTTTGATTTCGTAGGTGTCAGCTGCGTTGGCCAGAAAGGGGATCAAACCCAACAGTGCCAACAAAGGGAGAAGACGCATCATATTTTCCTCACTTGGAGTAGGGGTAAACTTTAGGAATTGAGATTCGGAACCGCCCGGCCAATCCCAAAGTAGGTAAAGCCCATATTAATCATCGATTTCGGATCGTAAACATTCCGACCATCAAAAATGACCGGATTTTTCAAAAGTCGTTTGATCAATTCAAAGTCGGGATTGCGGAATGCTTGCCACTCGGTCACTAACACGAGCGCATCGGCCTCTTCTAAGGCACCATACGGGCGATCACAAAGGGTAATGCGATCCCCATACAGGGCTTTGACGTTCGCCATCGCTTCTGGATCATGCGCTCGAACAAGGGCACCGGCTGCTAGAAGCGCATCAATCAACACCAAGGCAGGGGCCTCGCGAATATCATCGGTACGGGGCTTAAAGGCTAACCCCCAAATCGCCAAGGTTTTCCCTGCAAGGTTCCCAAAATGTTGTTGAATTTTCGAGAACAGGATGGTCTTTTGTCTTTCGTTAACTTCATCGACTGCTTTGGCCAAGCTCAACTCCAGCCCGTATGATTGGGCCGTGCTGACCAGTGCCTTGACATCCTTGGGGAAGCAACTTCCCCCATAGCCGGGGCCGGGATGCAAAAATTGAAAGCCAATCCGCACATCGTGACCAATCCCCCGACGTACATCATTAATATCCGCCCCGACCCGATCGCATAAATTGGCGATTTCGTTAATGAACGAGATTTTCGTGGCCAACATTGTATTAGCAGCGTACTTAGTCATCTCAGCACTTTCTGGGGTCATGACCAAGAAAGGTTGCTCGGTCCGTAAAAACGGGGCATACAATTCTCGCAGGGTCTCGGCCACGGCAGGATGACGCACCCCCACCACGACCCGATCGGGTTTATTGAAATCGTCGAGGGCGGCCCCTTCCTTCAAAAATTCGGGGTTCGACGCGACCTCCAAACAAGTACAACCTTGTTCCGACAAAATCTGAGCGAAGCGGGCATTGGTACCCACCGGTACGGTTGATTTCAAAATGACAATGCGCGAGCCGGGGCCATTCGACGAAACCCCCTGAAACAGGCCGGCCAATTCGCGGGCGACTCCCCACACCGCATTCAGATTCGGCGTACCATCCTCTTGAGGAGGGGTACCCACTGCCACAAAAATGAGACGGGCCTGACGAACCGCTGAGCTGAGTTCCGTAGTAAAACTCAAGCGGCCTTCGCGAGTGTTTTTTTGCACCAGCTCTAAAAGGCCCGGTTCGTAGATTGGAATTTTACCCTCTAAAAGCGTTTGAATCTTTTTCGGATCGCGATCGACTCCAATCACTTCATTTCCGCTATCGGCCAAGCAGGTCGCTGTTACCAAACCAACGTAACCCGTACCAATGACCGTCACTCTCATCGAATCTCCTGTAATGTTTTGCTGTTGCTTAGGTTATTTAGCTATGGATTCTCTGCTAGGGGATTCTTTTGATTTCTCGGGAACACTTAGGGGGCTTCTTTTGTCTCATTTTCCTCATCGACTTTTCATTCTGACGCTTTTTCTCATTGGTTTTTCAGGCTGCGATCACCCCGAAGCCAAAGGGAAACGGGTTATTTTGCCTCATCCGAATACCAAATCGGACCCGAAAAAAACTCCGGACCCGAAAGACCTTCTCCCCGCAGTGGTTCTTCAAACCATTCAACAACGTTTTCCCACTGCCAAAATTGAATCGTTTGAAATGGGTGAAGAAAACCGGCAAGAGGTGTACGAAATTCAACTGGAGCAAAACGATCTGCGCATTGACGTGACCGTTTCCACAAATGGCCAATTAATGTGGATCGAAAGTGAAATACCTTTTGAGAATCTCCCGCAAGCCGTGCAAGAAACGGTCACGCGCCGGTACGCCAAACACGAGGTCTTGCATTCTGAAGCGGTCATAAAGGTGACCAACGGCCAAGAAACGCTGGATCATTACGATGTTCTTTTAGGCTCGCCGGATAACAAGTGGATCGGGGTCGAAATTTTTCCCAATGGCCGAGTAAAAAGGACCGAAGACCGAACCTTGTGGAAGGATTAAAAATTCTCGAACCCCCTCTTTTTGTGGAAGGCGATTCCTAAAATATCACCTTCAACAAATGGAGTGACTTCAATGAAATTTTTTACAGGGATGTTTGTGCTAGTGGTGGGGGCCAGTTCCAGTTTCGCCAAATTTGAGATTACGGATGTGGTTCGATGCGATGGCTATCTCGGGCCGATCCGTACCTCGTGGGATGCATACCCCACCGACGAAGTTTTCTTCCGGTATTTTTTTAAGGGGGTCAGTACCGACAACACCGGAAAAACCGATTTAGAAGTCGTATTGACCCTTCACAAAGACCCCAAAGAGAAACCCCTCTTTACCACCAGTGGCAGCCTGAAAGCAGCATTGCCGTTGGGGGGGGGCACCGTTCCGAGCTTCAACTTCTTTACCGTGGCTCAAAATGCGATTCCGGGTGACTATACCATTACCGTCACCGCACGAGATAAAATTGCCAATCAGACCGCGACATTCCAGAAAACCTTTGCCATCAAAGAACCCACACTGAATATCCTTGCCCCTCGATTTTACCGCGATGCCGAAGGAAAAATCCCTGCTTCTGCGGGGGGATATGTGGGGGAAAATTTGCATTTCCGCATGCGAATCGCCGGCTTCGATCGTTCTATGAATCGCTTCTCGCTCAACATGAAAGTCGAGTTTCTCGACGAAAGCGATAAACCCGTTGAGAGTAAACCCCTGACCGTCAGTGTGGAAGAAAAAGACCCCGAAAAGGTTTCTAAAGCCGTGGCGGTCCCTTTGAATGGTTCGTTCTTGCTCAATCGAGTGGGAAACTATCGTCTCAAAATCACTGCGGAAGATGCCATTTCTAAGAAAACAACTCATCTGATCATTCCGGTCAAGGTGACCCAACCCTAGAACTGTAACCGAACCGACTCGGGGCGATGTGGTTCATTCACCTCATCAACAACAAAGCTCACCTTGAATCAAAATAGGATTCGCAGGAATAATCTCGGTTTCGTTTCGTTGAAAGGGGGTTAATCGAAGAAGGGGCGTTGAAAATTTCCTACCCAGAATAATGATTTGACTGCAACGGAAGAAAGCCGACCTCGAAAATTAGGCCACACCGGCTTCTTTGAGGAGTTGGGTGAACGCCGGATCGACACTGGTCGCGTTGGCCTTCAAATCCGCGAGAAACGCCTTTTCGGCCGCGTCTACTTTTCCATCGGCAAAGATGAACTTGCGTAACCAAGCTGCCTCTTTGGCGTCGATGGTTTTATCAGCCAAGATTACTGGTTTCAGGGCTGCGAAGACGAATTCATCGAAGACTTGAACGGTTTTCGAGGAACTCTTGCGGACATCGACTAACCACTCAATCTCGCTTCGGTCGAGCTTACCATCGGCCATCAATTCCTTCTTGATGATCTCGGTTTCTTTGGTGTCGATGTAACCATCTGCCAAAGCCAATGCTTTTGCCAGTTTTCGCCAGTCAGCCATGAGATTCTCCTTTATAAGGTTAAGGGAACAAACATTGTTATACACTTATTCGATTCGTTAGAGAAATTATTTTCACTTATATGAGAAAATTTCGATTAGAACCAATTTCTGGGGGCCTTGTTTGTTCCCGATGGGAGAAGATTAACGGGCTTCTGGAACCTTAAGATTCTCGAAGCAGAATGGGAGAGAAATCGTGGTGGGAACCCGTCCGAGAACGTGGATTTCGATTTCCTCGGCCGTGAGTTCCTCGGTCTCGATGACGACCAAATATTTCCCCTCGAAATGAGAATCGACTTGCTCAAAAGAAGATTTGCTAATCACTTTATGCCGGATTTTTTGGCCGCGGAGATTGAAAAATTCCACCTGAGGTTGATAGGCCTTCGGCAAGGTGACATGCGGGATTTTTAGGAAGGGGCGGAATTTGCCTTCCCGATTCAAGGGAATCATTTCGTAGTCCACAAAAAAATGGGACGTTCCCAAGGTTAATGTGGCAATCGTGTCCTTGTTCTTGGGATCGATTTTCCAATTTTCGACGCGAAGAAAATAACCATTCTGTTCGACGTAATGGCCCAAGCTCGCGGGACTGGTCAATCGCAGCCGAACCGGTGAGGCCACATCAATACTCGCATAGCCTTCAATCCGCTTCAATTCGCTGACTTTCCCCGTCGGAGTCTGGAAACGAACCGTTCGATCCTTTTTGGCTTCTTCCAGTAATCGATCTTGCAGCGTGACCCCTTCCTCGGGCGATGGTTCTTTCCCTTGGATGGGATTATCACCAAGGACCTCTAAAGGTTGGCCTTGATGATCCAGAACCTTGGTGATGGTTAACCCCGTGATGCCACGACAAAAGGTCGAAGGCAAAGCGGTTAATTCCAAACGAAAGGTGAGCGACCGATTGTCCTCGGACTGAAAAAGCTCACCCGGAATGAGATTGATTGAATGGGGAAAACGAGACCACCTTGGTGCCCCTGCACGCATGCTCAGACCCAAACGGGCGGGGCTTGATGCGGTTTTTTGGCCCCCCGTGCGGAGAACTCGGCCGTGAGTCTCCCAATAGGTTCCATGTTCATTGGTTGACCCTGCTAAGGATAAGCCTGCTTCTTGAAATACTTTTTGGATCGCATCGAGAAGGGGAAGTTCCTCAGTCTCGAGGGTGATTCTTTTTTTGAGATCGATTTGTTCGGGAGAGATGACATGAATTTCGTTATCGATGAGCGGTAATATCTGTTCAAGCACTTCGGCAACCGTCGCTTCTTGGAAACGAAACCGAACTTTGGGAGCGTGCAGAATTTCTTGGGTATCTCGTAACTGATTCAGGGAACGCAAGACATTCATGGCCCGAAAGGCAATTTCTGGATCAGGCGAGCGCGTGGCCTGTTCCAAATAAGGGCGTCCCTTTTCACCGAGTTGAAGAAGTTGCAGTTGAGCTTGTTCCCGATGAGAAAATTTTCGATCGCCGAGTTTTTCGATCAATTCCGGTAAGGAAATTTTCTCATCGGCCCTGCTAAAAGGCATGGCCCATTCGAGAAGCACAACGATTGATAGAAGCCAGACGGTACGCATGGACCGCCCCCATCAGGTGGTGACTATTGCGGTGAATCGTAGGGACTCCCTTATGAGGGGAGCAAGGGGCATTGCCTAAAATATACGACGATTTTCTTGAGAATGAATAACGAATCGATAAATCTGTTTCGATTCGGTCAATCGCCTTGGGCCTGCACTGGGTTGAAAGCGAAATTTGAAAAGTTCTGGGAACCCGTTGCATTGTCCCCGAAGAACGATCACATAACATATCAAACAGCCTATTGGGATCGATTCAACCCGTTTTTTTTGCGAGAATCATCTATGTATCGAGCGGTACTATCGTTGTGTCTTCTGACCAGTTCGAGCCTCGTTTGGGCAGGAGATTGGGCCCAGTTTCGTGGTCCTAATGGGGGCGGTGTCGCCGATGAAAAAAATTTGCCGACTAGTTGGTCCAAGACAGAAAATGTGAAATGGAGTGTCGAAACGCCGGGGCGGAGCGTTTCCAGTCCGATTGTCCTTGGAAAGAAATTGTTCGTGACCTCGGCATCGGGGGTGCGCTACGATAAGCTGCACGTTTTGTGCTACGATGTCGAAACAGGGAAACAACTTTGGCGGCGGGACCTTCAAGCAACCGGAAATACAGGCCATCACCCAAAATCGAGCATGGCTGCCCCCTCGCCTTGTGCCGATGCAACGGGTGTGTATTGCCTGTTCGCCACAGCTGATTTGGTGGCCTTTGATTTGGACGGGAATTTGAAATGGTATCGTTCGCTCGCTGGAGATTATCCCGCGATTGCCAACCAAGTGGGTATGGCTTCTTCTCCGGTTTTAGCGGGGGGTAAACTCATCGTCCCTATGGATACCGCAGGAGATTCTTTCCTAGCAGCGTTGGATACCAAGGATGGACGTAATCTCTGGAAATTGGATCGGCCCCGCGAAATCAATTGGGTTACCCCTACGATCCGAGAAGCCCAAGGCAAAACCGAAATCGTTTTCCTTGGCAAAACCGGAGCCTATGCTTACTCGGCCGATGATGGAAAAGTGATTTGGTCGGTCAAAGGGGAAGCCGGTGCGATTGCCTCACCGCTTGTGTTTGGTAATGAAGTGCTGCTGCCCTTCCGGAACGATATTGTTTGCGTGAAACCTGCCAATGGCGAGGCGCCGGAAGTTTGGAAAAGTGCCAAACTCGTTTCTTCCGCAGCGACCCCTTTGCTTTACGAAGGAAAACTCTATTCGATCTCACGAGCGGGGCTTTTAGTTTGTGCCGATCCTAAAACCGGTAAAGAAATCTGGTCCGAACGCCTGAAGCGAGGTACCTACTGGGCTTCTCCCGTGGCAGCGGATGGAAAAATTTTCGCTTTCAACGATGAAGGAACCTGCACGGTCATTGCCGCCGGTGGAGAAAAAGCCGAAATTATTAGCACGAACGATATTGGAAGCGAATTGATGGGAACCCCTGCGATTGCCAACGGATCGATTATTCTTCGTACCGTCAACGGGATTTACTGCATCGCGAAACGATAAATTCTCCCATCCCTTTTGTTTCCCTCAATCGAGATTCCTAGAATCTCAGCGATACCCGCTTCTGAAAAATCTCACAACAGTTTGAACATGAAAAACCTCTTCCCAATCTTTTTCCCGATCTTTTGGCTATTGGGACTCATGCCTGCATTGGCCTTCCCTGCCGAGACCCCGAAATTCAATGTGGTATTTATCCTTGCCGATGATCTTGGTGCGGTCGATTTAGGTTGTTATGGGAGCCAGTACCATAAAACCCCTCAGTTGGATCAATTTGCAACCACAGCCATGAAGTTTACCCAAGCCTATGCGGCTTGTCCGGTTTGTTCTCCTACTCGGGCGGCCTTTTTGACCGGAAAATATCCTGTCCGATTCAACCTCACCGATTGGCTTCCAGGGCGAGGGAATCGTCCCGATCAGCGCTTGCAGTGTCCGCAGATTGTTCAAGAGTTGCCCGCTAGTGAAATCACCTTGGCCCAGCTGTTTAAGAAAGCTGGTTACAAAACCGCTCACATTGGTAAGTGGCATTTAGGGGGCAAAGGAGCCTTGCCTGAAGATCGGGGCTTCGACATCAACATTGCCGGTTGCGAGGCAGGAACCCCCTATAGTTATTTTGCCCCCTATCAGAATAAAAATGGACGAATTTTACCAGCCTTAGAAAAAGCCCCCGAAGGAGAATATCTGACCGATAGGCTCGCAGAAGAGGCCGTGAAATTTATTACCCAAAATCGGGCCGAGCCATTTTTTCTCTATCTGCCCCATTATGCTCCGCATACTCCACTCCGCGCCAAGCCCGAGCTTCTCGCGAAGTATAAGCCTCGAAATCTTGGTCAGCAGGGGAACCCCAACTATGCTGCCATGGTGGAAAGTCTGGATGAAGCGGTTGGCAAGGTACTCAAAGCCTTGGACGATAACAAACTCGCGGAAAAAACAATCGTTGTCTTCACGTCCGACAATGGGGGGTTAGCCACACTCGAAGGGCAAACAGTTCCTGCCACCATCAATACTCCATTTCGGGAAGGGAAAGGGCACCTCTATGAAGGGGGCATTCGGGTTCCCTTGTTGATCCGTTGGCCTCAAGTGACCAAGGCGAATTCGACCTGTGCGATTCCGGTTTCGACGATCGACTTTTTGCCAACCTTTGTAGCGGGGTGTCGGCTGGAATCGTCCGTTCAGGCCGATGGGGTGAACCTGTTGCCTGCTTTGAAAGGGGAAGAACTCAAACGAGATGCATTATATTGGCATTATCCACATTACAGCAATCAAACAGGGAACCCCGGATCGGCCATTCGCGAAGGAGATTGGAAATTGATCGAGTTTGCAGAGACGGGGCGAAAAGAATTATTCCATCTCAAAACCGATGTGAGTGAATCTCGAAATCGCAGTGCCGACGAGCCGGAAAAAGTGAAAGCTCTTTCTGCGAAACTCAAGGCTTGGAAAGAATCGGTTGGCGCGAAAGAGATGACGCCGAACCCCGATTATGTTCCGAATCCTCAGAATAAAGAAGGAAACATTGTAATGCACTCTCGCACGGCATTGATTGAGGGGATTCAACTTCGCTATGAACCTTTGCCTCATAAAAACACCTTGGGCTTTTGGACCCGCGTAGAAGATACGGCCAGCTTTGAGTTTACCGTGACCTCCCCCGGCAAATTCACGGTCGAAATTCTGCAAGGTTGCGGCAAAGGGTCCGGCGGTGCCGAAGTGGATTTGATTGTCGGAGAGCAAAAGCTCAATTTTACCGTACAGGATACAGGGGGATTTCAAAATTTCGTGGCAAGGGAAATCGGTCAAATCACCTTGGATAAAGCGGGACGATACTTGTTGAAAGTGGTTCCCAAGAAGAAGCCGGGGGTCGCCGTGATGGACCTTCGCAGTATTACCCTCAAAGCCGTGAAGTAATCGTGACCGCGAAACCGTGAAACCATGAAGGAACCTGTATTTCTA
>JAOAAA010000034.1 GCA_026419115.1 Gemmataceae bacterium | reverse complement strand
GGCGGGTATCCCCGGCGGGTCTTTGCCGCTGATTGGTGTGATCCTCGCACAGTACAACATCCCACCGGAGCGAATTGCCCTCGTGTTGGGAATCGACCGTATTTTGGATATGAGCCGAACGATGGTCAATGTGACCGGTGATCTGACGACCGTTCTGTATGTGAATCGGACCGAAGCGAAACGTCAGGCACAATCGAGCTTGCCACAACCTACAGCAGAGAAGTAAACAACGTCGAACGATTGAACAAGACGAACATCCTAAGGGTATGAGCTTGCCACAACCTTCAGCAGAGAAGAAAAAATGAATGCGACCGAAACCTATCAAAATCTCACGCGAAAACTTCGAGAAATTTCCGTTCTGGGGTCCTGTGCGGCAGTATTAGGTTGGGATGAACAAACCTATATGCCGCCTAAGGGGGGAACCTTCCGTGGTGAGCAAGTGAGTTTGCTGGCCCAGATGTGTCACGAACAATTCACGGCCCCTGAAATTGGCGAAGCATTAAGTACCCTCGAAGGTTCGGATTTACTCAGCGATCCCGATTCAATTCCCGCTGCCAACATTCGAGAATTACGACGTTCTTATAATCGTGCGACCAAAATTCCCAGCCGACTGGTGGCCGAGCTGGCTCGCGTCACGACTTTGGCCCAAGGGGAATGGCGTAATGCGCGCGAGAAAAACGATTTTTCTTTATTTCAACCTTGGCTTGAGCAAGTGTTGAACCTGAAGCGAGAAGAGGCCGAAAGCGTGGGCTACACCGAGCATCGCTACGATGCCCTACTCGATGAATACGAACCAGGCATGACTGCAGCGCGCTTGAAACAGATGTTTGCCGAGTTGGCCCAAAATCTGGTGCCGATTATCCAAGCGATTCAAAACTCGAAATGCAAGCCGCAAGGAGAAATTTTGCATCGCCCTTACCCCATTGAGTTACAGAAAACTTTTGCGGAACAGGCCGCCCGACAGATCGGCTTCGATTTTGAAGCAGGCCGATTAGATGTCACGGCGCACCCGTTCTGCACGGGGATCGGGCCGGGCGATTGTCGCATTACCACCCGATATAACGCGAATTTTTTCAATGAATCGTTTTTCGGTGTGCTGCACGAAGCAGGGCATGGCCTGTATGAACAAGGTTTACTGGCAGAACAGTTTGGGCTTCCTTGCGGCTCGGCTTGCTCGTTGGGGATTCACGAGTCGCAATCTCGTTTTTGGGAAAATCAAGTGGGTCGCAGCCATCGCTACTGGCAGATGCTATTCCCGAAAGCACAAGCCCATTTTTCTCCAGTTCTTGCGGACGTTCGTTTAGACGATTTTTATTTTGCCATCAACGAAGTGAAGCCCTCGTTTATTCGTGTCGAGGCCGACGAAGCGACTTATAACCTGCACATTATTCTTCGTTTTGAATTGGAATTAGCCCTTTTGTCGGGTGATTTAGCCGTGAAGGATTTACCGCAAGTGTGGAGGGATCGCTTTACTCAGCTCTTTGGTATTACCCCACCGGATGATAAACTGGGTTGCTTGCAAGATATTCACTGGAGCATGGGGGGGATCGGCTATTTCCCGACTTATACTTTGGGGAATCTCTATTCGGCACAATTGATGAACGCTGCCCAACAACAGATCGTTAACTTGAATGAGTTGATTTTGCAAGGTGATTTTGTGCCGTTGCGGGAATGGCTGCGGGAGAATATTCATATTCATGGGAAGCGTTACACTGCGGATGGACTGATCGAAAAGGCCGTGGGGGAACCCCCTCAGTCGCGTGCTTTTATTGACTATCTTCGAAGCAAATATCAACCCTTGTATCAATTTTAGAGCGTTTCTGAGATGGGCGTCGCGATTCCGTTGCCGTATCGTCGGTGGGAAAACGCCTCATTTCAGACAGATAGCAACGGCTCCACTTAATTGGAACTTAGTTTCTCGGAATTAACCTTGATTGGTGGGGGCCAGAATTCCTAGGGGTTTGACCAGAACTTGAGATTTGCGACCGCTTTTATCGTAAATCAATCGTCGGGGGGGGGGCAGATCATCGGGCGTGCCAAGGCGAAAACCCCCTTTCTGAACGAAGTAGTTGATCGCTTGTGTGGAAAGGCAAAAGAGTTCGGACATTCCTGCAGCGCGGGCTTGTTCTTCTGCGAATTTGACCATCTTCAGACCAATGCCCCGATTTTCGTGCCGGCTATCGACATAAACGCTCGCTAGCTCGGCCTGTTTGGTTTCGGGATAAAGATGCAAAGCACCGCAGGCCACTAAGGTTTTATCGACCTCGAAGATGAAATAATCATCGATGATTCGTTCGATTTCCACTCGGGTTCGTTTGAGAAGTTCATCGGCTTCCATGCCCCGTTGCAACAAGGCCCAAATGGCTCGTAAATCTTTTTTTTGGGCCTTGCGAATCGATTGATATTCGTTCCCATGAATCAGGGTCCCTACCCCATCGTTAGAAAACACTTCGGTGAGTAATCCTTCGGGGGTGGTTCCATCGATAATGTGAACTCGGGGGATGCCGACTTTCGCGGCCTTGAGGGCATTATCGAGTTTCGAAAGGGCTTCGGTAGGGGCAATCTCGTTTCGGGATTTTTTGAGCAGTTGAGCGCATTCGTCGGTGGTGAGTTGTCGCAGGGGTTTGCCGGTGAGACGCGGCGGTTTATGTGCCGAGAGATAGATAAGTTTGACGGCATTGAGGGCTTTAGCGACCTCGACGGCAACGGCATCGGAATTGAGGCGGAAGGTTCGACCATCGCCATCCCATCCGAGGGGGGGGATCACGGGAATAATATCTCGTTCCAACAAAGATTGGATCATGGGGCTATCGACCCGATCGACTTTTCCGGTCCATTGATGATCGATGCCGCCCAAAATCCCCGCTGGGTGAGCGACCAAAAAGTTACCTGCGGCTCCCCGAAGGTCTTGATCGGACAAGCCTTGTAAAATGAGATGGGTCACTTGATGGGCGGCAGCAATACTCAACCGCAAGGTGAGCGCGTCGGTCACACCCGTTCCATCGGAATTGCTCAGGCGAACCCCTTCTTTGGCGGCCAGTTGTCGCACTTGTGCGCTGGCGCCATGAACAAGGGCAACCCCGATCCGCAACGATCTGAGGAGGGAAATATCCAGCAAAAGATTCTGGAAATTGTCATCGGCCACAACGGCCCCATCTAGGGCAATGACGAAAACTCGGTCTCGAAATTGCGGAATGTAGCGAAGAATTTCACGAAGGTCGGTCAAACGGAATGTTGTCATTACAATATCGAAACCGAAAAGGATTATCCTGCATCCAAGTGAGTATCTTTTGAATTACCTTATGGAGTTTTGCCAGTGGAAAAAGTCGTAATTATTGGAAGTGGGCCGGCCGGTTGGGCGGCTGCCATTTATACCGCTCGGGCCAATTTACATCCTTTGGTGATTGAAGGGGACCCCCTGAGCGAGAAAAATCGTCAACAAGGAACGATTCCCTTGGGACAACTTTCGCTCACCACCGAAGTCGAGAATTACCCCGGTTTTCCGGCCATGCACACTCGGGAACTCCTGAAAAGTGCCCTTCCGGTTGAAGAGCAACCTTACTGGGTTGTTGCGAATAAGGAGCAGCCCAATCATGGGATCAACGGTCCCGAATTGATGGCCCTGATGCGTCAACAGGCACGAAATTTTGGCACGCGGGTGATTTCCAAGGATGTGGTGAAGGTCGATTTCAGCAAAAAGCCCTATACGTTGACCACGCATGATGGCGAAACCATCCAAGCCCATACGGTGATTATTGCCACAGGGGCACGAGCCAACTATCTGGGGCTGCCCAGTGAAGATCGTTTCAAAAATCGGGGTGTTTCCGCTTGTGCGGTGTGCGATGGGGCGTTACCTCGATTCCGGAATAAACCACTGGTTGTGATCGGGGGGGGGGATTCTGCCGTTGAGGAGGCCACCTACTTGACGAAGTTTGCCAGCAAAGTTTATCTCGTCATTCGTCGAGATGTTCTGCGAGCCAGTAAGATCATGCAACAGCGGGCCTTTGACAATCCCAAAATCGAAATCATCAAAAATACCGAACTCGATGAGGTGTTAGGGGATGATCAAAATGGTGTGACGGCCTTGCGCTTCCGAAACAACAAAACGGGGGAAAAATTTGTTCTAGAAGCCAGTGGGTTATTCCTAGCAATTGGCCATACTCCGAATGTGGGATTCCTCGAAGGACAAGTGAAATTAACCCCCAGTGGCTATATCCAGTGGACCACACTAGCGCGGACGTATACCAGCGTCGAAGGGGTTTTTGCGGCCGGTGATGTGGCGGATGACTATTACCGTCAGGCTATTAGTGCCGCAGGAACCGGTTGCATGGCCGCCTTGGATGCCGAGCGGTATCTCTCGCATCATGGCTTAGCTTAATCCTTCACTTATGGATTCACTGAATCCTTCCCATTCGGGATTAATTGAATCCTCTGACTAAGATGAGAGTGTGATGGGGGTTTCCGCGAGCGTTGCGGGAGTCTCGGACACATCGCCATTCCAGACACTCGTGACGAGGCATTCAAATGGGCAGGCTTTGACGAGCCGATCGGCCTCTTGCGGATTCGGTGCCAGAGCAAATACTGTCGGCCCCCAAGAGCTTTGGCCGACCCCTTTGGCACCGAGGGCTTTCAGACGATTCACCACCTCTTGAACGAGGGGACTACTGTAAATTCCCCCTTGAACTGCCGAAAACATTTCGCCCACTCGGGTATTAAATTCTTCGATTCCTTCGGCAAAGCCACAGAAATCGCCCGTCTTCAACGCAGGAATGGTTTGAAGAAGCAAAATCCGACATAGAGTATCGGTAAGGTGAGAGGGGGCAAAAAATCGAGAAAAGGCCTGTTTTTCCTGTTCGCCGTGCCAGACTCCTCCCGATTTGGGGATCACCAAAATGACCCGCCACTCATTCGGTACCGGATGTTGAAAGATCAAAGGAGAAATCGTCTCGTGGGGGAGTTTTCCCGCTTCCACAAGAAAGCCCCCCCAACGCGAGCCGTGAATCCCAATGGCCGAACGATGGCCTCGCCCGACCCGTTTAGCTAGTTCGACCACATCAAGAGAATGCCCCACCAGTTGAGCGATTCCCCGAGCGACCGCCAAACCCAGTTGGGTGCCGACTCCTAAGCCGATATGTTCTAGGGGGGCATGGTGAATGGTGATTTCAAACGCCTGTTCTAGTTGGGTCTGGCGAGCATAGGTTTGAGCAAAATCGAGTGCCCTGTGATGATGGGGACCGGTGGCTTGCCATTGAGAAGAAAACGCGATGGTCAGCGATAAACCGGGGTCTTTCACCATCAGGCCAGCACCGCCAAAACGCCTGCGGAGAATGGACCTGTTGGATTGTGGTTCTTCCTGTTGCGGAAGGCTCAATAAGCCTAAATGCAGGCGCGAGGCTACCGTAAGTTGAACCATGGGAACCCAAAAAACGGAGGGAGTGACTTCAATTATTTAGGAGAAAAGATTTCGTTGTTCTCTTTGACCACCAAAGGTTTTAAATCCTTGAGATTCTCGACCTCTTCGACAGGTACAACCACGCGGAACCCAATCACATCGAAGGTCGTCAACCACCAAATACTTTGTGGGCGTTGCGGATCGGCCTCCATCCATTTTTCATTCGAGGCCACCCGTGCGGCGGCTCGTAAATCTTTCGCTTCGGATCGGAAATGGCCCCCGCGTGCGGTGTGTGACCATTTATTCACGGTAGGTTTATAATTCGGGTTCACGATCAATTTTCCTTCGGCCAGTTTACTCCACCGTGAGTAGGCATCCGGAACATAGTGATCCAAGCACCATTCCATCACGTTGCCATGCATATCGTGGAGACCAAACGCATTGGGCTTTTTCGTACCCACTGCATGGGTGGTCCCTTTCGGGTGATCGTCATCTTTCGAGTTCGCTTTATACCAAGCGTAATCGTCGATTTTATCTCCTTCGGGAATTCCGAAGGGGCCTTTTTGACCGGCACGGCAGGCATATTCCCATTCGGCTTCCGTGGGCAGACGATATTTCTTGCCCGTCACTTGTCTGAGCCACTCGCAATATCGCATGGCAGCATGATGGGTCATGCAAATGGCGGGGTGTTTTTCTCGCTCGTGCCCATAAGTTTCGTCCACATAGGGAGTGGTGGGCTTGGTAATATCGTCCACTTTCTTTTTCGGATCGTCAATCAGGTTCGTGTTATTGATCTTCCACCAAATATCGAACTCATCCCAAGTGACTTCACATTTCGCCATCCAAAAGGCCCCGACCTTGACCTTGATTTGAGGCCCTTCATCTTTATTCCGATCGGTTTCCGATTCGGGGCTTCCCATCACAAATTCCCCTGCGGGGATAGGGATCATTTCCCACGAGGCTTTCGTTCCATCGGGTGCCGAGATCGTCTCTGTAAACTTCTTGAATTCTTTGGGTGTGGTATCTTTCACCTCAGAAGGTTTGGTTTCTGGGGTAGGGCCTGCTAAAGTGAAAGTAACAAGGCCAATCGATAAAAGCACTGCGCTACAGAGAATCAGGGACCGAACCATGTTGCAAAAACTTCCTTATGTCTGTTTCATCGGGCTATTAACTTATTGTATGACTTGGGAGGGACAAAATCTCTACGGAAAAGAACTTCAACGGTTTGAATTTGCTGAGCCTCACATGGGGACGGAATTCCGTCTGAAATTTTATGCAGCCGATGAGACTCAAGCCCAGCAGGTGGCCAAATTAGCTTTTGCACGGATTGCCGCCCTGAATGCTGTGATGAGCGATTACGATCCGAAGAGCGAACTTTCGATTTTATGTGCTAAAAATGCCGAGAAATGTGCTGGTCCGATTGCCGTCAGTGATGATTTGTTTCGTGTCATCCAAGAAGCTCAAAAAATTTCGGAACTCTCCGCGGGGGCCTTTGATATTACTGTGGGGCCTGTGGTTCGCTTGTGGCGGTTAGCAAGAAAAAATCGCCTCATGCCCGATCCCGATGTTCTCAAAGAGGCTATGAGCAAAGTGGGCTATCAAAAGATCAAACTGGACCCCGTGAAAAAAACGGTTGAACTCACGGTCGCAGGAATGAAACTCGATCTAGGGGGGATCGGCAAGGGATTCGCTGCGGAAGAGGTCCTCAAATTATTGAAGGAAAAAGGGATCACCTCCGCATTAGTGGCAGCCAGCGGAGATATTTCCGTGGCGGATCCCCCCCCGCATGCGGACGGATGGAAAGTCAGCATTGCACCGTTACCCGGATCGACCCAAGAACGAATCCTCACTTTGAAGAATGTGGCGGTTTCTACCTCCGGCGATGCTTCCCAATTTGTGGAGATTGCAGGGAAACGCTACTCTCACGTTCTGGACCCGCGCACGGGAATCGGCCTGTTAGGACGTCGCAGCGTCACCGTGATTGCGCCACGGGGAACCCAAGCCGATGCCCTGACCAAAATGGCTTCGGTGTGGGAGCCAGAAAAAGCGATTGCGGCCATCGAAAAACTGGAAAAGGTGGCTTGCCTCATTATCGTTTTGGATGAACAAGGAAAAGAAGTGGTGAAAAGTTCCTCCCGATATAAGGATTATGTCAAACCCGAGTGACTGGCTCCCTTTGTATCGATGTCGAGGGTATCTCAAACCTCAGTGATAGGCCCTCTACTCATTATTGCTTATTGCGGAGGGGGCATTCTGTTCACAGGGGGGGGATAATCTGCTGGGTAGTGTGATTTCTCAGGTTCGTATGAATTGCCGATGATGATGCGCTGCTTCCCGAGGTCGTATTATTTGCCCGGTTCGTATTTCAGCAATTCGAGAGCAATATCTTGACCGCCAATAGCGAAGCTCAATTTCACAATCCCCACATCTTTGGCAAAGTGATAGGTCACATTCGATTTCGCTCCGCCCACTTCTAGGTCTTTGGCTTCGACAACGAGGGCATCGTAGGTACCGGCCGGAACGGTGACCTTCGCATTTTTGGTGGTAAATTTTCCTTTCAAAGATTGACCGGAAACTTTTGTATCCACAAGCCATTCATCTTTCTCTTTAGCGTCCCATTTGAAGAACAGAACGGGTGCATCGCTTTTCAGTCCGTTCACTTCGTAGCGGACCAATCCTTGTTCACTCGGACCAACCACCTCAACGGCCGTGGCTTTGCCCCCCGCCGTGGTCTCGATTTTGAATTTGCCATCTTTCTCATCGATGACCTTCATGACGACTTCACCACCTACGGTTTTGTAGGTCCACGAGGCCCCTTTTTTCAGTGGGTAGTATGGTGTCGATTTTGTGCCGCCTTCTTGTGCCAACAAAGTACAGCCGACTAAGAGAAGGGAGAATACAACCGCACCAGACAATCGATACATACGAACTCCTCAAAAAGGGGTGATTTAAACCCTATACGAATAACCATTAATGTAGGTTCAAGGTGGAGTTCCGGCAAAGGGGGGGCGAGAAATCCTTGCATTCCTAAGGGGCGAAAGCAACCTTTTGGAGGAGGTAGGCAAAATTTGTAGCCCCAGTCGCGGCAATCCTGTGCGTGACGTTGTTTCTGTTTGCCCGCATATTTTATCTTTTCATCTCTGCGTATTTTTTTCTCCCTCTATCTGGGTTGTCTCGCTCTTTCATGGAGAGCCGTGAAGGATGCGTTGAGAGTGACGACAAAGATTTTTATCACGCCATTCTTATTTGATTTCGGATCGATTTCATGGCTCAAGCTGAGATAAATTTTGAGGAGGAGGGCTTATTTTTTTCTGGTAACTTATGAGGGGTGAGCATTCCACGAGGGCCAAGAAAAGTATAATGATCGTGAGTTCATTCCAAAAGGAATGTCTTTGGCGAAAGTATCCGAGGTTTTCGATCCGATTGGGGTAGGAATGCGTTTCAGGATTGTCAAAACGCTGTTGTACAAAGAGGCGCTCCGCCATGCGACCAATCGGGGGGGACTGGTTTTAGCTGCCCTGTTAATCACGGCATCGTTGTTATTGGCTGTTCTCAATCCAGGGGGCGAACGTTCCTCGCCTTTGATCGGTGGGTTGAACCGATGTTATTTGGTTTATGACGATGAGACCAATCCTTGGGTTCAACATATGCTCACCCATGTGCCCCCCAATCTGGAAGGGAATTTAGAAAGGTACAACCTCAGAGTGAACCGACCCGATGCCTTGCCGGATAAACCCATCAACTACCCTACAGGGACAGCCGCGATAGAAATTCGCACGGTACCCAATCCCGTCACGGGGGGGCCTCAGCAACGGGTTTATGTGAGATACCCCGCAGGAGATCGAAGCGCCTTGGGGGTGTTTGAGAATTGGTTTTGGCGGGAGACTCGAAATTATTTCCAGACCCGTGCCAGCGACGAACTCAAAAAACTTCAACTCGACCCCGAAAGATATTTACCCGCCTCTGCCTCCGATGATCTCTGGTCGCAACGACAGGCCTACGAGGATTTACGCAATCGCTTTTTAGAAGTCACTCAGGGGAAGGGGGAGCCGTTGCCGATACTGGAATTCAAGGAAAGCGCCCAAAAAGGAAGCACGCTCGATTTACGGGCCGCCATTGCCACGGCACTTGTGATGTTTTCGCTGTGCTTTACCTGTATTTATCTCATGCCTTCTTTAACCTGTGAGGAACGAGAACGGGGATTGCTCTTGGCCCAGGCACTTTCGCCTGCGAGTCCGTTTGAAATTCTCATGGCAAAGTTCTTGTTCTATCCCGGTTTTGGTATTCTGTTGGCCACTTTGCTGGCGGGTATTCACAACCCCAATGTTCTCAGCAAACTTTTCTTTTGGCTGGCGTTAGGGGCCTTGGCCGTGGGTACCTTGGGAATTGGCATGACCATTGCCTGTTTGGCTCGCACGCAACGGGCTGCCAGTTTAGCGGCCTTGTGTTATATGCTCACGATTGCCTTGGTGCTTTTGATTTGCCAGCAAAACAATCTAACCAAACTTCCTTTGCTTGCCATTGAATATCACGCGCCTCACATTTTACATGCCTCCTTGACCGACCAGTTACGCAGTGAACATTGGCTTCACCTTGGAGCATGTACCGCTTTATCGCTTGCTTGGGGATACTTGGCAGTGACTTTATTCCGAACTCGGGGTTGGCAGTAATCGAGTTGGCCTCAATCATTTCGGGTTTGGTTCTCAGAGATTGGAAATGCCTCCTGTGTAATCTTGTCAATTTCTTTTGATTCTTTTGAAGGAAGTGGGAAAGCCCAAGGAATCCAATACATCGTAAGCCGATCGCCGTGAACTAAGATGCATCCGATTGGAACAAGATTTGTTAGAACGCCCCGACTCACTAAAATACTCGGCATGTCTCAGAATGCGATCGAACTTCGTGGAATTACAAGAACATTTGGGTCGAACCAAGCCTTGCGTGGTGTGGACCTCGTCCTTCCGGGGGGGCCTGTAGGGCTTCTAGGACCAAACGGCGCAGGGAAATCGACCTTGCTAAAAATCATTTTGGGGCTGCTCAACCCGACCAGTGGCGAAGGAAGTGTTTTTGGTTACCCGATTTCCCCGAACTCGACGGCACCGGCACAATTGCGTTCCTTGGTGGGCTACATGCCCGAAGCCGATGCCCTCGTGCCTAGCCTGCGTGGGATCGATTATGTCAGTCTCGCAGGGGAATTGTGTGGGTTGACCCGTAAGCAATCTCTGCGACGTTCCCATGAAGTGCTGGAATATCTCGAATTGGGTGAAGCACGCTATCGTAATGTGGAAGAGTACTCCACAGGGATGAAACAACGGGTCAAACTCGCTCAGGCTCTTGTCCATGATCCTCCTTTGTTGCTGCTGGACGAACCCACCAGTGGACTCGATCCGGCTGGCCGTGAGGCCATGTTGCGATTGTTGAAACAACTGGGGCGAGATTTTGGAAAAACCATGCTCATCTCAACCCACCTGCTCGCAGATGTGGAAACCGTTTGCGAACGAGTAGTGATTCTATACGGCGGCCAAATCGCAGGGGTTGGCACCGTGGCGGAGTTGTGTCCCCCGCGACCCGGTCGGTATCGCGTGCGAGTGATCGGCGATACCAACTCTTTTTCGAGTCAATTGCAAGCTCATAAAATCGAGATTTTAAATCGATCGCCTCAAGGGGAATGGGTCATTCGAGGGGCAGCAGATTTGACGGTCAATCAACTGATAGAATATGCTCAACGAAGTTCATGTACTCTTCGCGCTGCAATTCCAGATGATGAAACACTCGAAGAGACCTATCGCCGTTTAGTGGCCTCACGATAAGACCCGAAAGAAGGGCGACGACCTTTCTGCCTAGAAAAAAATGAGATAGTTCACCATATCGATCAACCCACCGGAATCGGGAATCGTTCTGTGTGATCGATCAACCGACCGGAATAGGAAACCGTGTGTCGTTGGAAATCGTGTGGCTCGATGATCGAAAGGTCGTTAGGGAATTTTGAACTCGACTTTCTCGAAATAAGGACGTTGACGATCGGCCCGCTCATATAAATCTTCGAGCAGAATTTGCGTATTGGGGTTAATGGTTTTGGTAACCAAAGGTTGCGAGCCGATTTTCATTTTAACGGGCTTATCATAATCCAGCATTCCCTTCCCGAACCAGATAGTCACTTGTTTCATCCCAATGGGATTGACGGTAATCAAATTTCCTTCGGTAATTTTCCCTTGAATTTTGGCAGGGGTACCGGGGCCTTTGGGTTTATCTGCGGTCCCAAAATTGGCATCGATGGTGGAAGTGGGGACTAAATGACCAACCGATAGCCAGTAGAAGCGATTATCACTGGGGCGAACGGTTCGATACCCTTCCGCACCGGATAAATTGATACCGGTTGGCCCGAGAACTCTTCCGGCTTCTTTACGTCTTTTTTGGGACATCCATTCGAGAATAAAAGGGACCTCTTCGGGAAACCATTCGGGGGGCCGTCCTTTCATCGAAGTGCACAAAATGGGGTAGCCTCGCATCATCCATTTTTCCATGACGGCCCGAAGGTGCTTGATGGTGTTGATGTTTGAACGTTCCCCGAGATAGATGTAGGCAGGAAGTTTATGGAAATTGGCCCAGTATTCGCAACCCAAAAGCAAAATGGGCAGCGGTGTGGGGTTGCCCGAAACGACACCCGCGAATAAATCGGGGTGCCCCGCTGCGACATCTAACGCTAAGTTAGCCCCTTCGGCGTGTCCCATCAAAAAGACTCGATCTGAATCGACTTGATATTTTCGGCGGAGGTGCCAGAGGAGTTTCGGTACTATTTCTCGTTCTTCGTCGCTGTAGTTATAACGGGAGGAAAGCCCCGACCAATCGGGTACAGCAACGATATATCCGGCTTGTGCAGGGAGTCCCTTGAAACGTTTCAAAAAGGCCGATGGTTTTTCTCCGGCATCACCCAACAAAATCAACAACGGATAAGCGCGACCGGCCTGATACTCGGGGGGGAGTTGAATAGTGTAGTTGATTCCTTTAGGGAATAAAGGTAACTCGCCGGTGTTCTTTTCGGTCGGTTCGGTCAGTAGGTCATCTTCGGGGACTCGATCGGGGGGGACCAGCAACGAGATTAATTTTTCCAGAACATCATAGGGAAGGGCCTCAGATTTGCGGCTGTATTCTTCGTAGATTCTATAGCGCTCGGGGGCCGTTTTCGTGGTCAAGTATTGTTGAACCATTAAACGAGTTTCCCAAACCCGTCGGGCGCTGTCCTCGTCGGTTTCTGCGGAGTTCTTCCCCATGTGCCAACCGGTGACCGCAGCGGCCAAAAGTTGAGCCACCGTTTGCAAAGGTTTCCGCCCTTGTTTTAGGTCGCGATCGTATTGCTCCGCAAGGGTCACAAAGGTTTCGAGTCGGGAAACGGTATCGAGATGGAGTTCAGAGGAAATGGTCATCGCAGCGGCACACAAATAGCTTTGCCGACCAGCGGTGAGGCCCGGAGGTATCCACCAAGCTCGGCCGATGCTTTTCCCAAGGCGATAGGGCAAATCTTCTAACCAATGTTGAGCGCGGGCGAATTTTTTCTCCACAGTTTCGTACTCATTTTTGAGAGTGTTGACCCGATCCTTGATTTTCTTGGGTAAATCTCCCTCGGGAAATTCGTGTAGAGCTTGTTTCAACCATTGGTATCGGCCACCGTCTTTGGCCTTTTCCATTTCGGTCAACAAGCGTTCGGCTTTGAGTTGCAGCAATTCACTTTGTAAACGGGCAATTCTTTCTCGATCCTGTGGAAGGTCTTTCTGAAATTTTTGGAAATCCTTTTCTGCCTCTTCGAGCCATTCTGCTTGGAGCCAAAAGCGAATCAGCCTTTCTCTTTTTTCGCCATCGGGCTTACCGGTTTCTTCCTTAATGTCGGGGTGTTGGGCGAGAAGTCCGCGAAGTGTCTCGGGTGAAAATTCTTTCGTGAGGTACCACATAGAAACCCGATGGGTGGTCGAGCCGATGGCCACGGAGTAAGGGGTAATTCGCACAATGTTTTGAATGACGGTGTGGCGGCTGGTTGGGTCCAGAGCATCCTTGTATTTCGCTTCGCGACTCCATAACTTGATGTTCCATTCTCCGAAGGTGGGATCAACGGCACTGGCAGGGAAAAGCCGATTCCCGATGGGGGGGGCCTGAAAAGTATTGCTATAACTCACGAGGTCCTTGAATTTATCGACGGCACCGGCATCTCCCACCTCTTTATAGTTCGCAGGGAAGATAATCGCCCGAGGACCATCATCAATCAGGGTGAGACCGTTCCCTTTATCAACCACAATGCCTTCGATAACGGTCTTTTCCTTCACCAGTTTCCCATGAAGTGTAAAGCCATCCTTGAGGATCACCACATCGGCTTGAGCGACCGAGACAATCAGAACGCCTAAGGTGATCAGGCCCCATGCAAAAGGGAATAGGTGAGTTCGCATAATGAAAGATACTCCGTGGACCTTCTCTCTTCCTATTATCTCAACGGCTTCAGGTCGTTTTTGTGAGAAACGATTTCCGATCTCAAAGGCATTGGGGCGAATATGTGAGAGACAATTTTTCAATAAAAGATCAAGGGTTATTATAGGTGAAACTTCACAGGCCGACTGAGAGAGCCAGACCCGTATCGTTTGAACCTCTCGAATTGCCAAAAACAATGGCCGTAAGAACGATTGTTCACAGGGAGAGTTTTCTCGGAATAAACCGGATAGAAATTCAAGCTCTTCATATAACCTTCACATAAACCTCATTGTCGGTTCACGGGGAGAACGTAACACAAAGGGTACAAGAATCAGTTTCGAGGATTTTACATGCGATCAAAAGGTTTCTCGAAAACCGCAATCCGATTGTGTCTTCTGATGGGGACGATAATAGTTCTTTCGGGTTGTCCCAATAAAAAGGGAACCGAAGCGACCCGAGTGAGTGGAGGAGGCGCCACGTTTGTGGACCCAATTATGCAAAAATGGTCGCAGGAGTATAAGCAAATCAAAGGTCTAGAAGTGGATTATAAAAAATCGGGTTCGGGGAACGGGATTCAGCAAATGACTGGTAAAGTGCTAGATTTCGGCTGTACCGATGCCCCGATGAATAAAGAACAAACGGAAAACGCCTTGAAAGAAGCGGGCGAGGTGATTCATATTCCCGTCACCATCGGGGCGGTGGTATTGGCTTTCAACGTCGAGGGGGTCGAGTCGCTCCAACTCACTGGGGAACTGGTGGCCGATATTTACTCGGGAAAAATCACCAAATGGAACGATCCAAAAATTGTGGAGATTAACCCTAGTGCCAACCTTCCGGATAAGAAAATTGTTGCGGTCTATCGGGCAGAATCGAGCGGGACTAGTAATATCTTTAGCGAATATCTGGGTAAGGTGTCTGCGGAGTTTAAGGAAAAGGTCGGGGTAGGAACCAACCCCAAATGGCCACAAGGAATTGGCCTCGGGCAACCCGGCAATGATGGGATCGCAGGCTATGTGAAAAATAATCCCAATACGATTGGATATATCGAATTGCTCTACGCAAAACAGAATAAGATCAAATATGCCTCGATTCGGAATAAAGCAGGGAAATTTATTACCCCCACTCCGGAAGCGGCTTCCGCGGCGGCGGCGGAGGCGATGAAAGTCAAGCAAGAAAACGAACCGTACAGCCTGCATGAGTTAACCTACTCGTTAACCGATGCTGTAGGAGAACAAAGTTACCCCATTTGTGGCATGAGCTATGCCATCCTCTACAAAAAACAATCGAGCCGAAAGGGCAAACCGATTGTCGAATTTCTCAGGTGGGCGACCTCAGAAGGTCAAAAATTCGCCACGGAACTCGATTATGCCCCCCTTCCGGCGGAACTAACCAAGGCCATTGCCGCCCGATTGGATCAGGTTGAATTCGTAGATTAAGATTGTCTTTTTGTGTTGCTCGTTTGGAACACTCATGACTCAAGAGCCATCCCCCCCGCATAATCCCATTTCCTCAAAATCCGAGGGAACCGCTCAACCTATAAATCGACGTATCTATGATCTTTTATTTAGCTTTGCTTGTACCACTGCAGGAGCCATCGTCGTTCTCATTGCCTTGGGACTTTTGGCGATGCTCATTTATCAATCGTGGCCCGTTCTGTCGCAATTGAACAAATTCCAAGTTTTCTCAAGCACGGAATGGAATCCGAACAAAAGAATCTATGGTGCTTGGGTGTTTATTTACGGCACGCTCAGTACCTCGTTCATTGCGATGATTGTTGCCGTACCATTGGGTGTGGGAGCCGCCGCTTACCTTTCTGAGATCGCACCGGCGAATGTGCGTCGCATTTGCACCTTTTTGATTGAACTACTCGCCTCGATTCCCTCGGTGGTTTATGGGTTCTGGGGATACGTTTTTTTGGCCCCGATCCTCAGGGAGATATTTCAATTGGTTGGTCTGCAATCCGATACCAGTGGCCAAGGAATTTTGGCAGCGGGGCTGATTTTGGCCATCATGATCGTTCCTTACATCACGGCCATTTCGTTCGATGTTTGTCGAGCTGTGCCCGCCACCCAAAGACAAGGTTCACTCGCATTGGGCGCCAGCCGATGGCAAACCATCTGGAAAGTGGTACTCCCCTATGCGTTACCGGGTATTATCGCTGCTTGCTTTTTGGCCTTGGGACGTGCTTTAGGGGAAACGATGGCCGTCACCATGTTGATCGGCAACGTGCGATACCTCAGTTTCTCACCGTTGGCCGGCGGAGATTCGATTGCCAGCGTGATCGCAAACTCACTGAATGAAGCGGGGTCGAACTCGGAACGCTCGGCCCTTGTTCTGATGGGGCTTATCCTTTTAATCATCACCGCTGCAGTTAATATCCTCGCCCGATTGATCGTAAGCCGAATGTATGGCAACCCCAAGCCGAGCCGGTTTGGAAAGTTCGTATCCAAACTCAATCCGTTCCGGAAAAAGTCTCATGCGGACCTCGCCTTGGGCCATGCAACTTCTTCAGCTGCTACCTCCTATCAACGACTGGTGGTGAGCGATTCTGCTTATCGCTCGATTGTTCGTCAAAACAGCCTGATGACTTGGGTGTTATTGGGATGTCTGCTCGCCACCGTGATCCCCTTGTTTTTGATTCTGGGTTATATTACCTATCGCGGCATCGGCTCGGTCGATTGGAATTTGTTCCTGAAAGATGCCAACGATAAAACCGGTACGGGGCTAGGCCATGCTATGGTCGGAACCATTACGATGGTCCTACTGGCCTCGTTGTTTGCGATCCCGACCGGCGTGATGGCCGCCGTTTATTTGAATGAGTTCCGCAATCGTTGGTTCACGAAACTGGTTCGATTTATTGCCGAGGTTTTGGGCGGTGTCCCCTCCATTGTGATCGGGATTTACGTTTATGCTGTGATGGTACGACCCCCGTGGGATTCCGACCCTTGGGGAAACTCCGCTTGGGCAGGGGCTTTTTCGCTGATGATTCTGATGATTCCGGTCACCGTTCGTGGAGCCGAAGAAGCCATGCGACTGGTTCCGAATTCGCTCCGCCAAGCGAGCTATGCTCTCGGCGCTTCTCAATCTCAAACCGTTTTCAGAATCATTATTCCCGCTGCTTTGCCTGCCATTACAACGGGGGTTCTGCTCGCCATGGGGCGTGTGGCCGGCGAAACGGCTCCTCTCCGTCTCACTGCGGGCGACTCGAACTTTTGGCCCCAACCTCTGATTCCGGGAATCAAGGCGATTCCTTCGCTGGAATCCTTGGGCGAAAAATTCCCCTTCATCACCAATTACATCTACGAGTATTCCAAAAGTGCCGAAGATGATTTGAAACGTCAAGCATGGGGGGGGGCTTTCGTCCTGCTCAGCTTTGTCATGCTCTTGAATTTGGCCATTCGCTTAGCGGCAGGGAAACGCTTGGTCTCTGCTGCCCGTGCCGATTAGGAAGGAACGCAGAAGGAGGCTTCTGGTTCCAGTTCGGCAAAAAGTTTCTGATTGATGGAATCCTTGCGGATGGGCTTCTTATTGATGGTGATCTTACCGATGGGATTTTGATCGATCGATGGGGAATCGGGCAACTCAATTACCCCTTCTGTATTATTTCCCTTCCAATAATTTCCCGATGCTGATACGAATTTCTTTGGAATCGCCTGCTTTGACGATCGTTTGATTGGCTTTTTCGAGCATCCTTCTTTCTAACGAAGGTCTAACGGTTTTAACAACATCATGAGCCGTGTCCCCCAGAATTTTGGCCGCATCGCCACCGACTCCTAGCGTATGTTCTACTCGGAACCCCTCGTAATTCAGTTTGGCTTCCACAATTCTCATGCGGAATACAAGGTCTGGGAAACCGGTGGCGTTTTTTTCTACCCTGCTGGTCGATTCGCATTTCATATGCAAAATCGGAATCACACGCCCTCGGGTTTCTCCACTGTAAAGACGGACACCGGCTTTCCATACTTGCTGCTCAAACTTGAAATCGGTGTTCAAACTCATCACGGCATCGAAGGTGATTTTGCCGTTTTCCGGTTGTTTGACATTCGAGATCAAAAGTTTCAGGTTTTTATCGGGGTCCACGGCCGTCATTTCGATCTTCCGCCAAGTCCCATCGTTTTTCAGGGCTTCCATCTTATGGGGTTTCAGAAGAATGCCTTTTTTCTCCCAACGAATGCCGTTGGTCACCATCTCTTGATGGCCCCAATTCATATCTTGTGAAAGCAAAGGGCTTGGCAACGCGGCTAAAATTAAAGGTCGAAAGATCAGTCGTAATTCTTCCGCTGTGGGGGGATCAATCGGTAAATCTTCGTTAGAACCCCCTTGGGCGAAGACTATCGCGGGAGAACCGCCGAGAATCAGTCCCAAAAGAATCAGTGTGAGAAGCAATCGCATAAAATTTTATCCTGCAAGTTAAAAGCATTATACCCAACCAAAACGAAAAAGTGCTAGGAGTCAAACGTCCAAAAATGCAAAACTTGAATCTTGAGACGACTTAAACCAAAAGGTTTAGAAAAATTATTTCGAGCCGATGCAAATAGCCGCTGTAGGCTTGCCGGCGAACGGTTTTTCCAGATTGGTCGTTCCAAGGTAAAGTTTACCACCCTGAACGATGATTCCACCGTAATTCATACCCGGCAGGCTTGGTTCTTTGGCAAGGTCCAATTTCCACACCTCTTTGCCCGATTTGATGTCCACCGCATGAACAACCCCTTTCAGATCGGCCACATATGCAACCCCCTTCACCACTGCAGGGGAAGCAAATAGTGGTGCCCCTGCATCATAAATCATTTGCCGCGATCCATCCACGAGAGCAAAACTGCGAACTTTGCCATCAGTGCAAGAGAAGATGGCCCCTTCGTCGGTGAGTGCCGCAGCACCCAATACTCCTCCAGGTACCGATTTTTTCCATTTCTCTTTGCCATCCTTCAGGGAGAAGGCGTAAATCTCGCCTTTGGCTTCTTCGATATTTTTCGGATCATACGAGATGCTGCTGGTGGTCACAACAACGGTATCACCTTGCACGGAACAGCCTCCCCAAGGATTCAACCCCAAGGGGGCCCGCCAAATTTGTTTTCCGGTTTCGGCATCGAGACAATAGACCGCCCGATCCCCGAGTTTCTCCTTGTCGAGAAAAGCAGAGGTGACCAAAACTTTGTCGCCTACAACAAGGACCGAAGCATCGACGTGCCATTTGTCTTTCCCAACTTGCCAAACTAATTGGGGGGTCGGTTTCAGAAGTTGATCTTCGGTCGGGGGAATAGCAAAATCGGGGTCTTTCTTTTTCTCTTCTTCGTATTTCGCTTGAAGTTCCTTCCACTTTTGCGCCTGAAGTTTAGGCACGTCGCTGAGTTTGACTGTTTGATCTCCGATCTTAAGTGAGTCCATATCTAAACAGAAAACCCCTGCCGAGCCACCGCACATGTAAACCTTACACCCCGAGACGGTGGGGGAACCTTCCAAGTGAACCAATGTTCCCGGAATGGAATACTGCCACATAAGATACCCCCCCTCGGCAGGGAAACAATACAAACTGGCGCCATCGGTTTGGTGCATTCCCTCTCCAAAGATAATCAGGTTATCAACCACGGCAGGGGAACTGACCGTCGGCAATTTCAGGGCAGGCACACTTTTTTCCCAAACGGGTTTGATCATTTTCGGATCGGTGGGCTTTTGCGGAAGGGTCAAAATTCGCGGGCGATTAAAGGCCCCTAACGTCGAAAAGAAAATGTTGTCCCCTACCGGTACGGGTGCCGAGACAAAATGTTCTTCGGACTTGTAGAACCACAGAACTGCAGGATTAGCAGGCCCTGCCATCCCGTCGTTATTGCCCGTTCGTTGGATATTTCCTCGGTAGGTGGTCCACGTTTTTTCTTGACCACTCGCTAACGTTCCAACAATCAACAGAAGGAATATCGTTCGCATGCTGCTCGCTCCGATGAGGGAAGGTTAGTATTCTTTCTATTGGGTAACGACGGGAATTCTTCTTGGCTTTTTATGAAACAAATCACTTTAACCGTAGCGAATCTGCAAGAAACAGAAAAGTTCGGGCGGGACCTAGGCCGGTATCTTCTCCCGAACACAATCATTGGGTTGAATGGCCCCCTCGGAGCAGGAAAAACCCACTTGGTGAAAGCGATTGCCGAAGGTTTGAACATCCCCAATTCGGCAAGTGTGACCAGCCCCACTTTTGGCCTGATTCATGAATATCCTTCTCGATTGATGATTTACCATTTTGATGTCTACAGACTTCCGAACGAAGAGGCTTTCGTCGATCTCGGTGCCTACGAGTATTACGAAATGGGGGGCGTCTGCCTGATTGAATGGGCCGATCGGGTCAAAAATCATCTTCCAGAAGATCGCATCGAAATTCACATCACCCCTGTTGATGAACAGCAACGAAGCATTCAGGTGGTGGCCAGCGGCACGATTTCGGAGACGATTTTGGAGCGTTTCGCAGAAAAATTAAACGGGTCGGATTAATACGTCGGGGCGTTCGTAGGACTTACCTTGAATGATCAGTCTGCGGAGAGGCCAATCGAAGCCTTTGGTGAAATCATTCCAACCGGTATCATCTAATCCATAGGTATCGACAATTCCCATAGGCCCAACACGAGCTTGCCACACGCACGCCCAACCTGCATGCCAGCGATCTGTGGCCACTGCCGCAAAACTTCCTTCCGAGGCGTCTGAACCCGTGAGTTGGAAGATGGGGGCCAAACGCCAGTCGTGTTCATAGGGGGTTCCTTTCAAGATGTTTTTGGTCACCTCGAGAGTATGGCTTATTTTCTCACCCTGCTTCGAGACCACAAGGAAAGCCACATTTAGTTTCAATGCCAAATCATAGGCCTCGCGGAGAGCCTGAGGCAGAGGACCAAAATGAACCGTCCGGCTGGCGGTGGCATGAAGCCCATTCATTCGGGCCGTGGCCTGAAAAATCCCCCATGTGTGAAGACAACAATCGCTGGTTCCTTCCCGCCGATAACGCAAAGAACGTCCGTCGCTCACAATCGAAATCGTCACCGGTTCGGCCCCATGTCGATAGAGTCGATGGGCAATTTGGCCTGCAATTTCGTATTCGGTTTCCCCTCGATGAAATGTCCGAGCCGTCGCCTCGAGAGCGTGGCTTAGAATGCCTCCCAATTCTCGAAGTCGATCGAACTCGAAGCCTGTGAGTTTCCGTCGTTCGGCATCAAAGAAGTTACTCACATTGATGCAATCGCGAAAAATTCCATCACAGGCGATTTTTCGACCATAAACTAGCTCGCCCAATAATTGGTCGCGGCTACGGGTCCAATGCCATTCTTTCAGTTGAAAGCCCAGTCCATCGAGTTCTTTCTCAAAAAAGCGTTGTGTGTCTACTGCAGAAGCCAACAAATGACGTTGATGAGTTGAAAAAAATAACGCAGGGGCCTCATCGCTGCCGAGTAATCCCAGAAAATTCGTCCCTGCAGTGAGCCAACGGATATTTGCAGGGTTCAAGATCAGAACCCCCTCCGCTCCGGTATCTTGTAGGAGTTTCACCAAGAGATTATGCTTGGCATCGACTTCGACGCGTCGCAGCACCGAACGAGCCTCGCCCACTGTCACTGCCGTTTGTTCTTCCCGTAATGTTGCAGGGAAGACGGCTGGGTTAGCTAGCTCCACTGGGTCGGATAGGATATTCTCCTTTGAGATAACGTTGTGCCAATCGACGATATCGTTCATTGATTTCTCTCGTTCGGGCTATCTCTTGATCGGTGACCGGACGCACCACTTTACCGGGTATCCCCATCACTAAAGAGCGAGGCGGGATGATGCTCCTTTCGGTGACAATGGTACCCGCTGCCACAATCGATTCGGCCCCGATCTCGCTTCTTCCTAATAATCTAGCACCTATTCCCACTAATGTATGAGCGCCGACGCGGGCACCATGAATCACGGCGGCATGGCCTACCACGACCCCTTCTTCGATCACTAGGGGAACATCAAAATCGGTATGGAGAATGCTCCCATCTTGGATATTCACGTTCGGCATGAGTGTTATGGTGGAGACATCACCACGGGCCACCACACCAAACCAGAGATTGCATCCCGCCGAGAGGGTCACCGCACCCGTCACCACGACCCCTGGTGCTAAAAAGATGCCGTCAAATGGCTCCATACCTTGGTTCCGTTTCCGTTTTGAGAATTTCTAGCGTGAAAGAGTCGAAAATGTCTTTCTAATCTCCCATTGGTATATTACCTGCTATAAAATTCTCCGATAGGTAAAATCTTCTACGAGAATTGACGTTTGTGAAGACCTATTTTCGCTGGCCCTATTTAATTATTGCGAGTTTGGCCTTATATTTTTCGACGGGACTGATACAGATTCGTCCCGAAGAGCGGGCCGTTATCTTTCGTTTTGGAAAAATCGTCGCTTATCCCAGTCCGGGCTTATGGTTGAGTTGGCCTTGGGGGATCGATCGCATCGAGAGGATCGACGTTTCCCGTTCTTACACGTTGGTTGTGGGGTATCGCTACGATGATCTTCGAGAGGAGATTGCGGGCCAATTTCTGACCGGTGATCAAAATCTGGTGAATGTGCAAATTCATATCGAGTACGGTGTTGGCAGTAACGATGACGATTTACAAAATTGGTTGCGTAATCAAAATAGCCGCTCCGAGATCATCCAACGAGAAGCCGAAGCTCTTTTAGTTCAATGGGCCGGTTCGGGGCAGATCGATCAAATTCTCCTCAGCGGTTCGGCCCTTGTCCCTACTTACCTGACCCAACATTTACAAGAACGGCTCGAATCGAAATCCCTTGGGGTGAAAATTCGCCAATGTTCTGTGGTCATTTTGACCCCACCGGAAGAAGTTCGGGCCGCCTTTGAGGAAGTGAATCGGGCGGATACCAATCGTCAAACTCAAAAGAACAAAGCCCGCGAAGAGGCCACACGCAAAATCAGCGAGGCCAATTCTGAAGCGCAACGATTACGGACCCAATCGCAAAGTTATGCCCACCAACGGGAGGTGATGGCTCGGGCCGAGGGCCAAGCGTTTCTCGAAAGACTCGAAAAATATCGGGGCCTGCAAAAGGATAATCCCACACTCACCCAAGCGATTTGGTGGGAAGAAATGGGACCGATCTGGAAAGCTCTTGGGCAACGCGGACGTGTTTTACCTCTCGATCCGTTGATTGGTCCCGATGGGATTGATATTTCCACGATTGTTCCTCCCCCCAAAAAATGAAACAGGAGGCGTCTCTCATGCGTCGAAGGTCCCTTTCTCCTCAAAATGAATGGGAGGCATCTCTCATGCGTCGATCGATTCTCGTTGTTGTTGTCTGCTGCTGGGCGAGGGCCACTCCTTTAACCGCAGTCGAGAAACCAGCCGAGCTGATTATTCATAATGCGAAAATCATCACGGTCGATTCCGATTTTAGCATCAAACAAGCCATCGCTATCCGAGAGGGAAAAATTTTAGCCATCGGGGATAAAGAAGGGGTTTTATCCTTCGCGGATCGATCCACCAAAATTATCGATGCTCAAGGTCAAACGATATTACCAGGCTTAATCGATAGCCATGTTCACCCCGTAGGAGCGGCCCTCAGCGAGGCCGTGTCGCCGTTACCTGTATTGAATTCACTCGAGGCCGTGCAGGATTTTATCCGCAAAAAGGTAGAAACCACACCCGAAGGAAAATGGATCGTTATCCGTTATGCCTTTCCCACCCGTTTGACCGATGCCCGCTTTCCCACCAAGGCAGAACTCGATGCGGTCGCACCTAAGCATCCGGTTTTGTATCATGCGGGTCCGGCAGGGGTGGTGAATTCGCTGGCCCTGAAAATTTCTAATATCACCAAGGATACCCCGAATCCCCCTCAGGGAACGATCGTCAAGGATGAGAAAACCGGCGAGCCTACGGGGATGCTCCGCAATGCCTACGGGGTTCTCAAAGGGGTTCCTTCTGAAAGTGATTCTTTGACCCGCGATGAAAAGAAAGACGCCCTCAAAAAGCTCTTGGCGAAATACAACGCCGAAGGGTTAACCAGTGTGGCGGATCGGAATGCTTCCCGAAGCGATCTCGATTTGTATTTAGCCCTTGAAAAAGCGAATGAACTGACCGTTCGGATCAATGTGGCTCGGGGATTTTCTCCTGCCGGCACTGCCGAGGAAATTGCCAAACGCTTCGACAGCTTAATTGGTGACGATAAACGGGGGGGGCCAACCGGTGCCGGTACCGATTGGGTTAAAATTGGACCGATTAAATTATTCCTTGATGGTGGGATGCTCAACGGCACTGCCTACATGCGGGAACCTTGGCCTCAGGGACCGGCCTATCAAGTGACCCAGAACGATTATCAAGGTCTGCTCTTTATTCAGCCGAAACAACTGGAGTTAGTCGTTACTGAAGCCGCCAAACGTCGCTGGCAAGTCACGGCCCATTGTGCCGGCGAAAAAGGGATGGATATTCTTCTCGATGCTTATGAAACGGCGAACAAAACGGCTCCGATCAAAGAGCTACGTTATTGCATTACCCATGCTAATTTTCCCTCCGAAGCCAATTTGAAACGCTGTGAAAAATACGGCGTTTGTGCCGATGTGCAACCCGTTTGGCTTTACAAAGATGGTCCCGCGTTGCTGAAAAATCTTGGTGAAAAACGCATGCGTTGGTTCCAACCGTATCAATCTTGGTTGAAATACACCACCATTGGCGGGGGCAGCGATCACATGCTCCGTTATGATCCCTTTTTATCGACGAACCCTTGGAGTCCTTGGTTGGGCATCGCCACAGCTGTGACCCGTCGGATGGAACGCGACGGGGTTCACCAACCGAGTGAATGTTTAACTCGCGAGCAAGCGATTCGGCTTTACACCATCAATAATGCCTACCTTCATCATGAAGAGAAAATCAAAGGCAGTCTCGAAGTGGGGAAACTCGCCGATCTCATTCTCATCGATCGGGATATTCTCACCTGTCCGAGTTCGGAGATCGCCAAAATCCGTGTGAAACTCACCATCGTCGGGGGCAAAATTGTTTACCAGTCCAAATAGATTGCCTGACGGGAACCTTTTCTCAATCTGAAGTCAATTCGTTCATCAACCCTCAGTCACCTAATCCAGCCTAGGGGGTCTTTTTTTCCTTCGGGGGGAGTTCCTCGTAAGAAAGGTCTCGACCTGCTAGGTAAATGTCCGAAGCGCGGAAATCCATGACTTTGGCATGACCATCATCTTCGTAAGCATCTAAATTCAAGAAGAACAAACCTTGCAGGTGTTCCAATCTCACGAGAGTAATAGGAATCACCATCGTGTTGGGGCGTTTCTGTAACCGGAATTCTTCAAGCCCCTGAAAGACCATTTTCAAGCGTAAAGTCTCGTTGCCTTTTTGAGCTTGAAGAATCAACGTCCCCTCGAGGGTTCGTCCTGCCCTGCGGCTGATGGACCAACGTAAAATTTTCTTCAGTCGGTATTTGTGCAGGAAGGCCCCTGTTTCGTTTGGTCGGAGATTTGGCATGATGACATTATCCTTCCTGTGATGTTCAGAATCACAATGTATGGTGAGGTTCGGGATCGTCATGGTGATCTCAAACTTCACAGGTATTCTGTATTCTATATAGCTTGGGAATAGTTCCGAATTTGAGGATCAACCGTTTGAAACCGATCGAAATCACGGCAGAAACCCTTGAGGAACACCTCGAATACGATCGTCGTACTGCCGAGGCGGTCGATCAGGGGATTCAGGCCGAGACTCTTTATTTTTGGGAATGGCCCTCGCTCGCGGTGGTCTTGGGGGCCGGAGGAAAAGAAGAGATCGACGTGCATTCGCAAACCTGCCATAGCGAAGGGGTTCCCATTTTACGCCGAAAATCGGGGGGGGGGACCGTTCTACTTGGGGCCGGATGCCTTGTATTCACGCTGATTTTACGCTACGAACGGCATCCTTCTTTGCGAGATGTCAACGCTTCGTATCGTTGGATTCTCGGCCGAATAAGTCGTTGTTTATCTGTTTTTGCACCCGTGCAAATGGCCGGTATCTGTGATCTCATCACAGGGGGAAAAAAATTCTCGGGCAATGCCCAGCATCGCAAACGCAATGCTCTGTTGCATCATGGTACGATCCTTTATCAATTTCCCTTGGAGTTGATGGCTCGCTATTTGAACACACCCGAACGCCAGCCAGAATATCGGCAAGGACGCCCCCATTTCGAGTTCGTGACGAATTTTCCTGCTTCCAAAGTGGAGTTGATGCAAACGATCCTGCAAGAATTTTCTGAATTATTTGTCACGGGGGAATCAATCCATTTGGGCCAAGGATCGTCATAGAACATAATTCCAAAACATTGAAAGGGAGAATCCAACAATGATTCGATGCGTTGCATTCATGATGTTGAGCCTTATGCTCGGGTGTGCTTTTCTCAGTGCCGATGAGAAACCCAGCATCACTGGCATCGTTCAAGATATTGCCACCGGAAAAGGAGATAAAGTAGTGGCGGGCCGATTCCTGATTCATGGTCAGGGGGATTACGATAAAGCCAGCGTTAAAGTGACCGATAAAACGGTGATTAAAATCGGTGAAGGAAAAGAGGCCAAAGAGGGTAAATTTTCGGACATCAAAAAAGGGTCGAAACTCATGGTCTGGTTTACGGGACCGGTTGCAGAATCGTATCCCGTCCAAGCGACGGCGGGTAAAATTGTGATTGTGCCTGCTGCGGAAGAGAAAAAATAAGGGCCGACGTTTCCCTAAAAGTTCCGATGCTGCTTCCAAATGTCAAGGTTTATCTCTCCCGCTGATGGGGTTTCCCTTTAGACATTTCCTAACAGATGACAGGCTTGATCCACAGAAAGGGTTTTTTGTTTCTCTTCGGGGCGTTTCTTAAACCAGCCTGCCACTAATAACACGCTGTCGGCATGGCCTATCCCTTCGAGTTGTTTCGGTTTGGGACCGTAGACCTCACTCAATAATTCTTGGGCTTTTTGCTTGTGTAATTCGGTTTGTGGTTCGTAACAGGCACGGCGGACCCGTCCTCGTTCGATCAGATACCAAATGGTTTGTCCGGTTTCGTTAGTGAGAGGATAAACGAAGGTGTTATCGCGACGGGCTTCCCTTAACCAAGCGAGTTTTTCGGCGATCCATTGGATGGGCCGAAGTTTATCACGCAAGACAATGGCCCGCTCGAATTCGCAGCGATGGGCCGCCTCGGTCATACGCTGAACCAAATCGTGAATGGGTCGATTATTCCTGCCATCCAGAAAAGCCCGCACGGCATCGATCAGAGCCGCATATTCGCCGCGGGAACACATCCCCGCACAGGGGGCCACACAGGTTTTGATTTCCCCTCGCAAACATTGTGGGCGAAGCTCTAAGGGGAAGAGTTGAGGTTGATCGGAAAAATGCATGGGTTGCGATTGAGGACAATCTCGCAAACCAAAATAGTCGTTCAACTTTCGGGCCGTATCTTTCGCTCGAAAGGCTCGATACAAGGGGCCATAAACTGCGATTGCCTTTTCTGTGGGTCGTTTGCTCACAAATAAATACGGGGCCGGTGAACGCCCTAAGCACAGGTAACACCAACGACGCCGATCGGGGACACCAAGCACATTGTATTTGGGACGATAATGATGGATGAGTTCTAACTCGCGGACGAGGGCCGAAAATTCATCGGGGGTGCTTTCCCACAGCAAGTAACGTGTCGATTCGAGGATGCGGCCAGCCTTGGGATCGCGGCTGTTTTTGCGAAAGTACGACATTAATCGTGCTCGCAGGTTCTTCGCTTTGCCGATATAGATTAACTCACCGGAACGATTGAGCATCCCGTAAACCCCCGAGAGGCGAGGGGCTTTCTGACGGACCTTTTCCCAAAGTTCTGCTTCCGCTTTACCTTGAATCCGTCCAAGTAACGGGGTGAAATCGCATGGTGTGATGGAGGTGCTTCCAAACCCCATGAATTTCCGATTCCAAGGAAAGGTCGCCAACGCTGTGATTCCTTCAACTACTGGGGCAAATCCTTTAAGAAATTTAGGTACTTCTTATATTAGCTTCGCAGTGAGAAACAGTCGAATCAAAAGCGTTTGCTGGGCATTTATTACCCCTGTGTGGGGAGGGTCGCTTGGGCGAGTTTCTGGGCTTGCTGTTTCAAACCTTCGATTCCCTTTTCGTGCAGGCAGCGAACTAAACTGCTCCCAACGATGGCCCCCTCGGCCAAGCCCTGTAGTCGCTGAATATGTTCAGGTTGACTAATCCCGAATCCCACACACAAAGGCAGGTCCGTCACGGTACGAATTCGTTCAAGGTACTGCTGTAACGATTGTTGCTGAGCCGATTGCGTTCCTGTAATGCCAACGATCGATACACAATACAGAAAGCCGCGAGAAAGGGAGGCTATTTTCTTTGCCCGTTCCAAGGTGGTCGTTGGGGTTACCAACAAGATTAAATCCAGTTCGGCACTTTGGGTGGCTTGCGATAACTCGTCGGCCTCTTCGGGGGGGAGATCAGGCACAATCAACCCCGCAAAGCCGGCCGATTTTGCGGCAAAGGTGAATTCGGCCACCCCGTAGCGAAAAATCAAAGAGTACGAGACCATCCCCACCAATGGGGTGTGAAAATCGGGCCGACTCGTCAATTCTTGTACCCTTGTGAAAATGTCGAGGATTTTGATCCCTTTCTCTAAGGCCCGTGTATACGAGGCTTGGATAATCGGTCCATCGGCCACGGGGTCCGAAAAGGGAAAGCCAATTTCAATGAGGTTGGCCCCTTGGTCCACCAAGGTGGTTATTGCTGACACGGTCGTTTCGAGATCGGGGTCCCCTGCCGTGATAAAGGGGATAAATGCGAGTTGCTTTTTCGCTTTCAATTTCGCCAATTCCGTCGCAATCGCCGACATGAATTCTCCACTGTGGGTCAATGTTCAAACTTATTGGGATTCTCGTTGTGCCAGAAGTGCCGGTGCCGATTCTTTGCTATGATCTTGCCCCCGATAAACTCCAAAGTCGTTGAAGAAGACCCGCTTGGCCAATCGATACCAGATACTTTTTTCCGGAATCTCATTACCCGGACGATACTGCGACGGTCGCACCGTCATGGCTTCGAGTTCCTGCATGGCGGTTTGGCGTGCCGTCGAGTCCTTGGCTGCATGTTTCTCGATCAATTTCTTCAACAGATCGGGGCGTTCCAAAACAATGCAACCTCGGGTCGTCTGGGCCGATAACGTCCGGAAATCCCGCAGAAATTCCGATTCAAGAAATTTCTTGCGTAACGGTCGCGGATCGCTTTCGCTTGGGTGAATCGATTCTTTCGAGAATTGCACAATCGGGCAAGGTTCGATGTCCCCCCAAGGATTGATATGATGGCTTAGCCCCGTTGCCGCTGGGCATAGGGCTTGCCCTTCTCCATCGTAGTAAGCATCCACAATAATAATCGGCTTTTTGGCTCGCATTTCCACCACAAACCGCCTTGCCCGCAATGCTTGATCTGCCGAAAGGCACAGCTCGAAGTTCGGTTTCGGTCCCATCGGGCGGTAAACGTGGAACCATGTGTACATCACCCCCATTTGAATCAGCCGATCGATCCATTCTTCCCGCAGCAGATCATCGATATTGGTCCGGCACAGCGACGTACAAACCCCTGTGAGAACTTTGTTATTCAGGCAGTTTTGCAATCCTTGTAACGTTTTCGACAGCACTCCGCTTCGGCCCCTTCGCTCATCGGAAATAATTTCGGTCCCCTCGACGGAAATTAACGGCGTTACATTGCCGAGTTCCCGCATCATTTTCGCTTTTTCATCCGTGATGAAATGACCATTCGTAAATATTTGGAAGTAGCAATCCCGATGGGGCCGAAGAAGCTCGAATAGCTTCGGGTGCATGAAAGGTTCCCCCCCCACTATGCCAAAGAAGGCATTCCCCATTTCCCGAGCTTCCCGAACCAGACGATGGAACTGTTCCGGCTCGATGGTTTGTTGTTTACTGGCCACATCGACCCAACAACCCTGACAACGCAGGTTACAGCTATTAATCACACTCACATAAAGAAACGGGGGGAAATACTCGCCGCGACGAAGCCTTTGGCGATGACGCAACACCGATAGGCCCCCGCGAACTCCCATGTTCCATGCCAGTTTCAGCAGCAGGCGTTTATCTGTTTCCAGCCATGCCCGTTTCGCTAATCCCCACAGCATCGTTGCACCACCTCTGAGTTATCCCTTCCCCTTATTTTAGGGAATCGAACCGGTCTGCGGCGGCAAATTCCTACTCTTTGATTGCTCGTTCCACGGCCGACTTGTATTTCTCTTCCACTGCCACTGGCGGACCCGATACTTTTATTCTGGCCGACAGCGTTTGATCCTTCGGCGGATAGCAATTATCTTTCGTGCAAATCAGCGGCCGAAATTTCACCGTGATTGTGTGATCTCCCTCGGGGATTTTCGGCGACACCACTACCTTTTGACTGTAGACTCCCCCGTTTGGATAAATCAGATATTCCATCTCCCCATCTTTCTTTATCTCTCCTCCTTTCGGATCGATTACTCCTCCCACCACGATAAATTCCTTTGTTTTCATCACCTGAAATCGATTCGTCTGCAATTGGGCCTCCGGCGAGATTTGCTGCGTGGGGTAAGTGTAATGATCCTTGGCCAGTTTCACTTCCACCAGCAGCGTCACCGTTTCCCCCGGTTTGGCATTTGCTGGCTCGACCTTTAACGTTATCGATTCCAGTCCTTTCGTTTCGGCAGCGAGTAACGGCTTCCCAGACAACACCAAAACACAAACCAACCAACTCCACGCCCACACGCTACGATTCATTTTCCACCTCCGAAGATTTTCTAAAATCTGATTGTACCCGATTCTCTACCTCTGTACAAAGGCTCTAAAAGGAGTTTCCCTTTTTATCACCCGTTACATCCATACCATCACACTGGGTTTCACCATGTACCTCTCGCGTCGTCAGGCCCTTGGGAGTTTGGCTGGTCTCGGGATCGCATTCCCTTCCCCGACCCAATCCCTCCAGGCACAACAAGCCACCTCGGACAAACTCGCTTCCCATCTCAAGCTCAGTTTGGCTGCCTACAGTTTCCGCCAATGGCTGGAATTGAGCCAGAAACCGGCCCCCAAGTGGAACTATCCGCAATTTATCGACTGTGCTGCCGGCTTACCCCTCGATGCCGTCGAACTGACTGCCTATTACTTCCCTGAAACCACCAGCGATTATCTCGCAGATTTGAAATTTCGCTGTACCCGTGCGGGGTTGGATATTAGCGGCACGGCCATTGGCAATGATTTTTGTTCCCCCGACCCTAGCAAATTGGCCGCTGAATTGAAAAAGACCAAAGAATGGATCGAGCATACCTCGCGGCTAGGCGGCAAAACCCTGCGGATTTTTGCTGGCAACCTTCCCAAAGGCGAACCCCTTGAAAAAACACAGGCCCGCTGTGTCGAGAAAATCCTCGAAGCCTGCGAGCATGCCAAGAAGTACGGCATTATTCTGGCCTTGGAAAATCATGGCGGAATTACCTCCACTGCCGAGCAACTACTCACTTTGGTCAAAGCGGCCAAGCACCCCAATTTGGGTGTGAACCTCGATACGGGCAATTTCCGAACGCCCGACCCCTATGACGATATGGAAAAGGTTGCCCCCTATGCAGTCGTCGCCCAGATCAAAACCGACATTACCCCAGAGAAGAAACCCACAGAAAAAGCCGATCTGAAACGAATTATCGAGATATTGAAAAAGGCACGCTTCCGAGGTTACATTGCCTTGGAGTACGAAGGCAAAGAAAATGCCCTCGAGGCCGTCCCCAACACTCTTCGCGAATTGGCTCAACTCAAAGGCTAAAGCATTTCTACCCTGTCAACATGTCAACATGTCAACATGAGTTCCTGAGCCACGACCGTTAGGGAGTGGGCCTCCCCATTAGGTATCCGACGAGCTGGGACCGCGAGCTGGGACCGCGGGCGTCCCGCCCGCTGTAAGGAGGATGCGGACGAAGCTGGGAGCTGGGACCGCGGGCGTCCCGCCCGCTGTAAGGAGGATGCGGACGAAGCTGGGAGCTGGGACCGCGGGCGTCCCG
>JAOAAA010000033.1 GCA_026419115.1 Gemmataceae bacterium | reverse complement strand
CCTCGGGAGGGGCATCGGAGTGCGATTGAGAAGCTCGACAACCAATCAGGATCATCACCAGCACCAACATGAGTGGTAAACCAGCACCCGTGTTCGAGTGAACAAGAAGCATCATCGGTGAAGAAATCCTTGTGGAATCCGTGAATGAACCCTTGTGGAATCGCACTACGAATTTCTCGTGTGGAATCCGTGAATGAACCCTTATGCTAATCTATCGAATCAGACCAGACACCATTGCACCTCGCTCATTTTTCTACGACTCCCCCAAAATTTTAATGAGAATGTGGGCCAACGGGCGCTGGCTTTCTCGGGTGTGTCTTGAAAAAAAATGGTCAATTCAGACAATAGCCTCATCTTGAAACAGGTTCAAGAATTTCAATCAACTATTTATTTGAATATCAAAATGTCGAGTACGCTACAAGGTGGCCGATTAGGAATTGTGGTTGGCGGTGGCCCTGCGCCTGGGATCAACGGAGTGATTAGTTCCGTGACCATTGAAGCTATCACCAATTACGGAATGGAAGTGATTGGGTTTCAAAATGGTTTCCGCCATTTAGTGGAAGGAAGCACGCAACATTGCCGGAAACTCACGATCGAAGAGGTGGCGGCAAGCTACTTACGGGGAGGCTCCATTCTGGGGACCGCCCGAACCAATCCTGCCAAAAAAGAAGAGGACATGGCCAAGGTCCTCAAAGTCTTTGCGGAATTAAAACTCGATGCTTTGGTAACGATCGGTGGAGATGATACCGCCTTTTCGGGTTCGCAAGTGGCCAAACGGGTTGGCCCCGGCTCGAACCGCGCGCCCGGCGAAAAAATCATGCGCGTTTGCCATGTGCCGAAAACGATCGACAACGATCTTCCTTTGCCTGAAGGAACGCCAACCTTCGGGTTTGAAACGACACGCCATTACGGCACCATAACCACAAGGGCTTTACATGCCGATGCCAAAACAACGGGACGTTGGTACATTGTGGTGAGCATGGGCCGAGCCGCTGGCCATTTGGCCTTGGGGATTGGCAAATCTTCCGCCGCAACCCTGACCATCATTCCGGAAGAGTTTCGCTCGAAGACGGTCACCCTCGAAGGCATTACGGACCTCATTATCGGCTCGATCCTGAAACGGAAACTTCAGAAAAAAGATTACGGTGTCGCAGTTCTGGCCGAGGGGCTTATCGAAGCCATTGGCGAAAAAGGTCTTCTTTCCGCATTGGGGGAAAAGGAACTCGCTCATTATGGTCGCATCGAACGCGATGATCATGGCCACCTCCGGTTAGGCGAACTCGAATTTGGTCGGATCATCAAAGATTATTTGAAGAAACGTTTGAAAGAATTGGGAATCAAAGTCGATTTCATCGACAAGGATTTAGGCTACGAACTCCGCTCGGCGGACCCCATTCCCTTTGATGCGGAATATACCCGCGACCTCGGCTATGGGGCCGTCAAATTCCTTCACAGCGATGCTGCCACCCAGTACGGTGCAGTGATTAGCTTTGTGGATGGACGCTTACTTCCGTTACCCTTCGAGGAAATGATCGATCCCCGAACTTCACGGATGAAACCCCGTAAGGTCAACGTGGATGGCGAAGGCTTTTTGTGTGCGAAACGGTACATGATTCGCCTTGAACCACAAGATTTGACTACCCCTTCGATTTTGAATTCGCTGGCAGGGCTAACCAATCTGACACCGGAAGCCTTCAAAGAACGATTTGAGCCGATTGCCAATCTGTAGAATTCATCGCCCTTTTCTCAATCAATAAAAATCGGGATTACCAATCTATGTAGAGGGAACGCCCATACTGAGGGGCCATCGCCCGAAATCCTCTGGCGAATCAACCCCGTTGCCGAGTCATCTATTCGCAACCCCCGTTTTTATGCAGGAAGCCCCACAAACGGGTTCGAGTTTTTCTCGGTTCCAATGGTGGTATCCGGTCCATGACCGGGATAGACAACCGTCGAGTCTGCTAGGCCGAACAGTTTTTGATGGATGCCATCGCGGAGTTTTTCAAAACTGCCACCGGGGAAATCGGTTCGCCCGATGCTCCCTTGAAAAAGCACATCTCCACCGAAAACTACCTGATCCGCAGCGGAATAAAAGACCACATGTCCGGGAGAGTGTCCAGAAATCTCGAAAACTTGAAAATCAAACCCCGCCACCGAGAGGATTTCTCCATCGGTCACCGTCCGATCGGCAGGGGGGCTTATGAAACGAAACCCATATTTGGCACTGAGGTTCAATACGGGATTGGTCAACATCGGAGCATCTCCTTGACCAATGATGAGGGGAGCCTTGGGAAAACGTCTTTTCAGTTCGGGATTGCCCGCGATATGGTCGAGATGCCCATGCGTGTTGAGAATCGCGACGGGTTCCAACCCCAATTGTTCGATCGCATCCACGATCAAATGTGGTTCTAAACCTGGGTCAATCACCACACATTCGCGAGCTTTTTCCCGCCAGACGATGTAGCAGTTCTCGGCGAAATTTTGATCCGTGACGACGTTGATTTTCATATTCATGAGGTTTCATTTTATGAATCCCGCTCCCCGACTGTTATCAGAAACCTGCCACCAATAAGCCCCCATTCTTAGAGAAGGGAAAATGGAAAATGGAAACACCTTTGTTCGCTTTGCTTTGCTTTCTGCTCTTTGTTCGCTTTGCTTTGCTTTCTGCTCTTCTTTCTCTTCGCTTAGCTCTCTTCTGCTTCCTATCTGCTCTTTCTGGTTCCCAATAAAAAATGATCCAGTAAAGTTTAGCCATTTTCGCAGTGCTGCTCGACACTCTTTGCGAAGCGGAGCTAGTCCTAAGAAATGATCCAGTAAAGTTTAGCCATTTTCGCAGAAATCACCATGAGAAGTTAAAATCGGTACAAGTAATTCTCACGATTCAACCGATAAAACCAGAGCAAACTCGTTGCGCCTTCACGGGGTGAAGAATGGATTGGCCTTTTGATCGTCGGACTTTATTTCGCGGTGCTGCGCTCGTCGGAGGAATGGCCCTTGCGGCTCGCTCGTCCACGCAGGCGATAGTAGGGCCGAAGAAAAGAGGAAACGGCTGGATCGAAGGGAAAATGACGGGGGCCATGGCCGTTGCTGAAGCCCTTTTGCAAGAGGGGGTCGAGTGCGTCTATGGTATTCCCGGTGCCCAAGAAAATGAGCTTTGGGATGCCTTCAAAAGCAAAGGGGTGCCCTACCTGTTGACCACACATGAATTTTCTGCCTCGTGCATGGCCGATGCTTATGCACGGACAAAAGGTCGCGCCGGCGTGTGTTGTGTGGTGCCCGGTCCGGGCTTGACCAATTCCTTATCGGGGTTGGGGGAAGCCCTGATCGATTCGGTCCCGATCGTGGCGATCGTCGGTGATATCGCTCAAGGAGAGAAATTTCGTCCTTTTCAGGTCCACTGCCTCGATCAAGTCGCCTTGCTGNAACCGGTGACCAAAGGAGTCTTTCAGGTCAAGGAACCCTCACAAATTGCTGCCGCCATTCGGGCAGCTTTCGCTCTGGCAGAGGGAGGGGAACCGGGCCCCGTTGGTGTGGTGATCCCTTACACGATGCTGATCGATCAACACGATTACCGTACCGCTCCCACCGAGGGGTTACCCGTTCCGTTTGACGATACCAATTTTGAAAAAGCCCTGCGAATGTTGGTCAACAAACGGCACAAAATCGGGATTTATGCCGGTCAAGGATGTATGGCCTTTAGCGAGCAGCTCACTCGCTTGGCCGAGGTTTTGCAAGCTCCTGTGGCAACCAGTGTTTCCGGCAAAGGGGTGATTAGCGATCGGCATCCATTGGCCGTCGGTTGGGGGTATGGTCCTCATGCCACGCAAGCAGCCGAGAAAATTTTTACCGGTGGGAAACTCCCCTTTGGTGGGGTCGATGTGGTTTTGGCGATTGGTGTTCGTTACAGCGAAGTTTCCACTGGCTATTACGCCAATCCGAAACGCAAGCATCTCATTCATGTGGATATTAACCCTGCCAACTTGGGTAAAGCCGTCGAGGCGGACATTTGCGTTAATGCCGATGCCGGCTTGTTCCTTTCCAAAGCCTTGGAATTCACTCCCGCGCTGAAACGCGAACCCGATGAAAAATTGGTCGAATGTATTCGCTTGGCTCGGGCAGAAGATCAAAAAAAATATCAAGAAGTTATCTCCAAAGTCGGCATCGATCCAATGATCTTTTTGCTCTCCTTGCGGAAATGCCTTCCGGACGATGCTTTGGTTTTTGTGGATGTCACCGTGACGGAGCATTTAGCCGCGGAAGCCTTCCAAGTGTATCAACCGCGTACCTATTTTAATCCGACGGATAATCAATCGATGGGGTGGTCGATACCCGCTGCCATTGGGGCGCAGAAAGTGAATATCGGCAAACCGGTAGTGAGTATCGTGGGGGATGGCTGTTTCCTCATGTCGGCGATCGAACTGAGTACGGCTGCTCGGGAAAATCTTCCGGTTAAGTTTTTTATTCTGGACGATCAGGCCTATCACTACATGCAAATGTTGCAAAAGGCTGCGTACCTGCGAACCACCGCCACGATCTTGGCTCGTTTGGATTATCCCAATCTTGCTAAAGGATTGGGCGTGGGGTATATGGAAATTGATGCCAACCATAAGTTAGAGGCGGGGATCAAAAACGCGATGGAGTTTCCCGGCCCCGTTTTGGTCCGGCTAATCACGGATTATCAAGATCGAAAGATTCGTTGGATCGAGGCGGTTCGTCGGCGATACATTCGCGAACTGACCCCCGCTCAGCAAATGCGTTTCCTCTCGCGAATTGGGTCACGGGCCATTGAGTTTGAACGCGGCAACGACTAAACGTCAAAGATCGAAACTGCATCCTGCAATGTGGGAACGCGGCAACGGCTTGGCCGACAATCCTTTTCCCAAGCGATTCCCGTAAGATATCCCCATGACCTATGATGTTGTTCTCATCGGTGGCGGGATCGCAGGGGTCACGCTGGCTTGGTTTTTGAAACGGGTCGGCGCCACCGTCCTGATTGTTCAGCATGGCCGGTTCCCTTGTGCCTCTCGTATTGCTGCGGGATTAATCACCCCCGTTACTGGAAAACGCTTTGCTCTTTCGTGGCGATTTCAGGAATTTTGGCAGGCGGCCGAAACATTTTACCGTTCCTGCGAGCAATCTTGGCAGACCGAACTTTTGCAGGTTCCGCGTGCGATTCGGATTTTTCAATCGGAGGAAGAAGAAAGCCGATTTCTTTCGCGAATGAGCTGGCTTTCCGAATGGGAGGGTCTCAGCCGAGAGCCAATTGCAGGGTTTCAATCTCCTTTTGGATATTTCACCATGCCTCGGGGAGCGCGATTGAACATCTCCCGTTATTTAGAAGAATCGTACAAACGATTGAATATCGTTGAAGCCGAGTTCGATTGGCACCAACAGGCACGGGCGACCTCGACCGGTTGGGTTTTGGACCTTCCCAAAGTGGGTACGATTACCACAAACGATTTGGTTTTATGTCAAGGGGATCAGGCACGGTTGCAAGGACCGTTTCAGAAACTCCCTTTCCTGAGTGCCAAGGGAGAAATTCTCCGCCTGAGGATTCCGCAATTGGTGTGCGAAAAACGGATCATTCATTCGGGAATTTGGCTCGTGCACGATGTCGGCGAGGAATTTCTTTGTGGCTCGACCTATGAATGGGATCAACTCGATTCGCTCCCTACCGAAGCGGGACGGCAAAAATTGTTGGAAAAACTCCAGCATCTTTTGAATGTCCCCTACGAGATTATCGATCATCAAGCGGGGGTTCGACCGATTATCGATCGGCAACGCCCCGTGATGGGGTGGCATCCGCACTTTTCTCGGTTGGGTATTTTCAATGGTTTGGGATCGAAAGGATCGTTGTTGGCACCTTATTTTGCCGAACATTTTGTGAACCGGTGGCACCAACCCGATACGATGGATCCCGAGGTGAATGTCAGACGATTTGAACTATGATTCGATTGACCGAGTATGTCCATCAGCGTTTGGCTCAAGTGATTCCTCGCGGGGCTTATGTGTTCGATCTGACGGCAGGCAACGGCCATGACACTTTATTTTTAGCCGAATGGGTTGGCCCGACGGGATATGTTTGGGCATTCGATATTCAAGCGCAGGCGATTGAGAAGACACGAACCCGACTTGTTGAGCAGGGGTATCGTCATGTGGAGTTATTTCAGGCTGATCACAGTTTACTCGATCAATATGTTCCTGTCGATTGGAAAGGAAAAATTTCGGCCGTGGTCATGAATTTAGGCTTTCTCCCAAACAGTGACCGCGTGATTATTACCCGTGCCGAGACAACGCAAATTGCCCTAGAAAAGGCTTCCGAGTATTTAGCGCCCCGTGGGGTTTTAAGTGTGACTGCCTATCGAGGTCATGCGGGCGCGTTAGAAGAATATGAGGTAGTACAAGATTGGTTTGAATCGAAAAATACAGAATGGCAAATCGAGAAGATCATCTCGGACGAAGGGCATGCTCAATCGCCTGTGTTGTGGTGGGCAGAAAAACGAGCGGGTTCGTGAAAAATGTTGACGACATCGGTTCGATTGTGGTTAGCATCGAGCATTTCAAGCGTGGGGAAATAATGATCCATTCAAGCGTGGGGAAATGAGGCATCACCCTCCGATTTATTCTGCGGGTTCGATGGTGGCATGCATCGAACCTTTGGAACGCTCCAATCGAGGGTCGGGGCCATAGCCGAGAATTTGATCGCGTTTCAGTTCGGCTCGTTCTAAAGAGGTGGTATCGACAATCACACGCCCAGTTCGGTGAACTTCCTCTGCCATTTTGAAGCCCAGTTCGATGCTATGGCCAAAAAGGTCGTTGAGCATGAGGATCACATATTCAAAGGTGTGATCGTCATCATCATGGAGAATCACATGGTAAGGGGGTTGCTTACGGGTTTCGGTATTCTCTTTGACCTTTTTCTCAGGAGCGGTTGCAGTACCCATAAAAATCCTTCTCGTGTACGGATCACTCCAAAGAATCTAACTCAACTTCACCTTGCTGTAAAGTCCCCACAACACCAGGGCGAGTGGTCCCTGCCGCATCGGGGGTTCGGCCAAAAGCGACCATGGTCATATCGTCGAATTGAGGATAATTCCCCGTATGAGCAAGAACTGCTTGGGTGAGCGATTCGCCAAATTCGCGGGCGGAAGGATTCCCTAACGATTCTCGCATCGCACATTGGGTCACCACTCGTTGAACCCCATCCACCTGAAAGCGTGAGCCGTCTCGACTTTCGGCGTCCTCAATTCCATCGGTGTAGACAAAAACACAATCCCCAGGGTTCAGTTGGATCGTCAAACTGGGATAAACTTCTTCCCGCATCCAACCAATTGCTAAGCCCCCGTCAAGCCCAGCGCCGATGCGTTCAAATTCTTTCGTGCGGTGACGATAAATCCAAGTTTCGAGGTGGCCTGCATTCACATATTGCAAAGTATGCGTGAGCGGATCAATCACCATTGCCGTCAGGGTCACAAATTTATCAGCAATGCCGGTATCGTACCAAAGTTGGTTGATGCGACACATGGCATCGACAATGTTCGATGTGGAATAAAAGGCCTCGCGAGTTTGTCCGCTTAAGCGGGCCATCAACAAGGCAGCCGGAACCCCTTTACCAGAAACGTCGCCGAGCATCACCACCTGTTTGCCATCCGGCAGGCTGATAAAGTCGTAGTAATCCCCCCCCACCTGCCGAGCAGCTTGATAGAAGGCATAGAATTGATAGCCCGGAAGATTGGGGAGCGTTTGCGGGAGGAGGGCCTTCTGAATCGAGCGGGCAGCTTTGCTCTCTTGCTCTTCTTTGGCTTGCCGACGGCGATCCTCGTGCAGTTGCGCGCTTTCCAAGGCGACCGAGGCTTGGGCTGCCACGCAACTGAGGAACTTAAGGTCTTCCTCGTTAAATTTCCGTTTCGGGTCGGTTGTATCGAGTTGAATCACCCCCATCGGTTCATGATTCTGCGTCATCAATGGCGCGACCATGGCCGACCAAATTTTGAGTTCTGCGATCGAGGCGCCGGCATCTCCCCCGAGATCGTCCTTCACGCTCTTGAGGAGCATCGATTCTCCCCGCTCGATACATTTGCGAACAAGGGTACGGGAGAATCTCGCCTCATCCTGATTGCGGGCATTGCGAACATACGAGGCAATTGGATAGGGGATTTTCTTGTCATCGAGCTTGAGGATAAAGCACCGATCCGCTTGCGGGAACACGTTGGCTTCGAGTAATTTCTTGGCGATTTTCGGGAGCAGATCCTTCACCTCCAAGGTCCGAGAAAGATCGGTCGTGATGTCCAATATCGCTTGCAGTTTGGCTTTCGGCTGTGCTTCTAGCAAGACTTGTCGGCCACTGGCTGCGGTGACCGTGGCCTCTATCGTGCTGTTGTCGTCTTTCTCTTCTTCGGCTTCATTTCGGAAAACAAACTCGAAATCGCAGATATTGATCCGGTCGCCATTCTTGAGTAATTGAGGCTTTTCCGGCTCGAGTTTCATTCCGTTGACATAGGTCCCGTTCCGACTTTTCAAATCGACCACGAAATAGTTGCCCTTGTCGTAACGAATCGCCATATGTTCGCGGCTGACCATACCAACTTCGTTGATGCCCTTAGGCCAAGTTCCCCCACGACCCACCCGAATTTGTTCCGGTTTCGTGTCCAAGGTCACCTCTTGATTATTGGGGACCGACGTTACACTTTCGGGGACTTTTTTAAGTTGTAAGCTGGGCATGATTCATCTCACTGCCAGTTTTCAGAATAGGTGTGCGCCTATTTTATCTACCAAAAGAAAACTCTGCAAGGATTCTCGTGAGAACAACTCAAGAATCTTTCCCAAGCGATTCTCGATTCTCGATTCTCGATCGGGAGTTGGAGTGAAAACGCTTCCTGTTGAGCCGATGCAGGGATTCCCGATGAGCATTTATTCAGGCAGATGGAGAGAAACCAATGGCACTACCCAAACGTTTGTGCAAAGGTACCATCTAGAATCGATAGACAGACCATCGATTCCGGTTCGACCACTTGAGAGAAAATTCCCGAAATGTAGTAGACATTCGTTCACTATAATGCGATATTAGTAGCTGGCGCGAATTTGTCGATTGGGAAAGAATTTGCGCACAAGTCCAGAATAGGAAATGCGCCTAGGGATCCCGTATTTTTTTCTTACCGGAACCTTCATAATTCCCGCGCGAGTTTGGATTTGTAACCGATGTTTGATTTGTTTCGTCCCGATTCTTCTATTAAATTATCAGACACCCATGCAGATTACTCGGCTTTATACTCGTGAAGGTCAAGATTCCTTTGAAGGGGTTTCGTTTGTACCCCGATCCAGTCGGATTGTGAATCCCAATGGTTCGATCGTTTTTTCTATGGAAAATGTGATGGTCCCTGAAGGTTGGTCGCAGGTGGCCGTCGATATTTTGGCTCAGAAATACTTTCGTAAGGCTGGCGTTCCAACGCAACTCGTGCGTGTTCCAGAAGAGGGAGTTCCCGAATGGTTGCAGCGTTCGAAACCAGCCGAGGGTTCGACTACGGTGGGTGAAAACGATTCTCGCCAAGTTTTCCGTCGCTTGGCAGGTTGTTGGACCTATTGGGGTTGGAAAGGAGGCTATTTTTCCAGCGAGCGGGATGCCCGTGCTTTTTACGATGAAGTTTGCTACATGTTGGCCACACAAATGGCCGCACCGAATTCGCCACAATGGTTCAATACGGGATTGCACTGGGCCTACGGGATTGAAGGGCCTCCCCAAGGACATTACTTTGTGAATCCGCTGACGCTACAGGTCGAAAAATCGAGCAATGCCTACGAACGTCCCCAGCCCCATGCGTGTTTCATCCAACACGTTTCCGATGATCTGGTCAACGAAGGGGGCATCATGGACCTATGGGTTCGTGAGGCACGCATCTTCAAATATGGTTCGGGCACGGGGAGTAACTTCTCGGAAATTCGTGGCGAAGGCGAACCTCTTTCGGGGGGGGGGAAATCTTCGGGATTGATGAGCTTCCTGCGAATTGGCGATCGGGCGGCCGGTGCCATTAAAAGTGGGGGGACCTGCTTGGCACCCTATACCTTGGTCTACACAGCTCAAGGGCCAAAAATGGTCAAAGAGCTAGCCGATTCTGGCAAAGACTTTGTGTGCCTGAGTTACGATCCGCCTGCGGGGCGCTACATGGCAAAGACGGCACGAGCTTGGCTCGCCGGTCGAAAGAAAGTCGTTCGTATCACCACCGATAAAGGATCGTTCGATTTATCGTTTGATCATCCCGTTCGGTTGTCGAACCATCAAGTGTTGCGAGCCGCTCAACTGCAAACCGGTATGTCCTTGTTCGCGTGTTCGATAGATCGGCAGCATGGTCATTTGCGAGTTCATCTCAAGGATGGTCGGAAAGGAAAACAATTCCTTTATCGACTCGTTGCTCAGGATGTGATGGGGGAATCGCTTGAGATGAAAATTGTGCATCATCTCGATGGGAATGTGAACAACAATGCCCCTGAAAACCTGCAAGTGATGACTCAAGCTGAACACGCTGCCTTGCATGGCCGTGAGTTAGCCGAAAAAGGGCTTCACATTTTCCAACTCGAAACTTTCATTCATAATGGGATCATGAACGGGATGAGCCGTTTTGGTTCCTTCTATGCCAATCCCGAAAAGGTCAGCCAGTACTCTGAGAATAAACGCCAAGAACTTCTAGAACGGGGCACGGCTCGTGAAATGCAAGCCCTTGCTTCCGAGCAAAAGATGTTGAATACGGCTTTCGACCTGTTGAACGCTGGTTATCAAATCGATACCTTTGAACAGTACATTGAAGCACGCAAAAAGCATATTGGACGTATTGCTTCGATTCGTGGATTACGTCGCAAAATCGAAGAACGGTTCGGTTCTTACGAGAATTTCATCAAGGAAGTGGCGGCCCAAAATCACCGCGTCCTCTGGGTCGAAGAGATCGGTGAAATGGACGTGTATGACGTCGAGGTCGATTGCCCAACTCCCGATGATAAGTCTCCAGAATCGGGGCATAACTTCGTTATCTGGCACAAGACCGATCCGACGGGTTCGGGCATCGTGGTCTTCAATACGCGCCGCGCTGCGAAGATGGTCGTTCTCGATATGGATCATCCCGACATCGAAGAGTTCATTAACTGGAAGGTGGTCGAAGAACAAAAAGTGGCCGCCTTGGTCCAAGGTTCCAAACTCTTGAATCGTCATTTGAATGCGATCATGAAGGCGATTCATGGCCATCCCAACGCGGAAGAGAAATTCAATCCGAAGGCGAATTTGGAACTCAAAAAGGCCATTCTCGCGGCTCGCAGCGATTTGGTGCCAGAAAATTCGATCGCTCGGGTGTTGCAAATGGCCCAACAGGGGTATACCTCCATCCAAGTGGAAGAATACGATACCGACTGGAATTCCAAGGCCTATGCCACCGTTTCGGGACAGAACAGTAACAACTCGGTTCGCATCTCCAACGAGTTCATGCAAGCGGTGGAGAACAACGGGGATTGGCATTTATACTGGCGAACCGAGAAGGAAAAAGCCAAACGCGAGGGTCGAGCACCGAAACCACGGAAGACTCTGAAAGCACGGGAATTGTGGGAGCAAGTGGCCGCTGCTGCTTGGCAATGTGCCGACCCGGGCGTTCAATTCGACACCACCATCAACGAATGGCATACCTGCATTAACGATGAACGGATAAACGCAAGTAATCCCTGCTCGGAATATATGTTCATCGACGATACGGCCTGCAATCTCGCTAGTTTGAATCTGCTGCGGTTCTACGATCAGAAGAAGAATCGTTTCGACACCGAATCCTACGTTCATGCGAATCGGCTGTGGACCGTGATTTTGGAAATTTCGGTGTACATGGCGCAGTTCCCCAGTAAGGCCGTGGCCCAAAAATCTTACGATTACCGCACACTCGGCCTAGGCTATGCCAACTTGGGCGCGTTGCTGATGCAGCAGGGGATCCCCTACGATTCTGCCGAAGGACGTGCTCAGGCAGGGGCCTTAACCGCAATCATGCACTCGGTGGCTTATGCCACTTCTGCCGAAATGGCTGCCGAACTAGGGGCTTTCCCACGTTACGAAGCCAACCGCGAACCGATGTTGCGGGTCATTCGCAATCACCGTTTAGCGGCTTACAATGCCAAGTCTCACGAATACGAAGGGTTGACCGTGACTCCCCAAGGGATCGATCCGCGCTATTGTCCTTCGGATTTGCTCCGAGTCGCCCGACGTGAAGCCGATCGGATGGTAGCTCTTGGTGAAAAGCACGGCTTCCGCAATGCTCAGGTCACGGTTATTGCTCCAACAGGTACTATTGGCTTGGTCATGGATTGCGATACCACCGGCATCGAACCGGATTTCGCTTTGGTCAAGTTCAAGAAACTCGCGGGGGGGGGCTATTTCAAGATCATCAATCAATCGGTGCCGCCTGCTTTGGCACGATTGGGTTACACACCTGCCCAGATTGAGGACATCGTGAAGTACTGTCGCGGAGCAGGGACCCTGCACGGTTGCCCGCACATCAATCCCGAAAGTCTCAAAGCGAAAGGTTTCACCGACGAAGCTCTTGCCAAGCTCGAAAAAGCTGTGGAGGGGGCCTTTGAAATTTCCTTTGCCTTTAATCGCTGGACCTTGGGGGATGATTTCCTCAAGAATCGTTTGGGCATCTCTCAGGAGCAGTATGAAAGTTTCTCGTTCGACCTGTTGGCTCATCTCGGTTTCACCAAAGCCCAGATCAGCGAGGCCAGCGAGTATGTTTGTGGCACCATGACCATCGAAGGGGCACCTCATCTGCGGCCCGAACATTTACCCGTGTTCGACTGCGCTAACAAGTGTGGCAAAAAAGGCAAACGTTTCTTGTCGGCTGAATCGCACATCCGCATGATGGCGGCCGCACAACCATTCATCAGCGGGGCAATTTCCAAGACCATTAACATGCCCAACGATGCAACCGTAGAAGATGTGAAAGAAGCCTATCGCCTGAGTTGGCAATTGATGGTGAAAGCGAATGCCCTATATCGGGATGGATCAAAGCTCAGTCAACCGCTGAACTCTGTGGCGGACTCTCCAGAATTAGAGGCGTTGGCTGCCATCACCAACGACGAGGAACCCAAAGCCGAGGCCGTCAAAGTGGCGGAAAAGATCACCGAGAAAGTGATTCACCGCTACATTGCACGGCGGCGACGTTTGCCCGATCGTCGCGCGGGATACACCCAGAAAGCACGCATTGGCCCCCACAAGGTTTATCTCCGCACGGGTGAGTATGCGGATGGAACTTTGGGTGAAATTTTTATCGATATGCACAAGGAAGGGGCGGCCTTCCGCAGCATGACTAACTGCTTTGCCATCGCGGTTTCGTTGGGCTTGCAGCATGGCGTTCCGCTCGAGGAGTTTGTTGATGCCTTTGTGTTCACTCGCTTTGAACCGAACGGCACTGTGCAAGGCAATCCGCATATCAAGATGGCCACCTCGATCATTGACTATATCTTCCGTGAATTGGCCGTGACCTATTTAGGTCGATTCGACTTGGCTCATGTCGATCCGGATAGCACTCGAGGCGATGCCATGCACACCAAGGAGAGAGAGCCGGATTTCGAGGCCGAGGAAATCATCTCGGAGCGGGTCATAGAATCGAAAGGATCGCGTCGGCTTGCGGTGCCCAAGTCGGAACGAGTGGCTTCTCCAAGCCAATCACCGAAGCCCTCTTCGACGAAACCGACTGCTTCTGCTCCGGCTTCCGCTTCTCCTTCTGGCTCGGCTAGCTCGACCCATGCCGCTAAGGTATCGGGGATCACAGCAACTCCGGCAGGCAAAGCGGTGGCGGCGGCAGCATCGGCGGCCACGGATAGTTCCACCATGGCGGAAAAGATTCGGCAAGCTCGCCTGAAAGGTTACGAAGGCGATCCGTGCCCGAATTGTCAATCGCTTACTTTGGTTCGGAGCGGCGCCTGTGCCAAATGTGATACCTGTGGCGAAACCTCGGGCTGTAGCTGAGAAAAGCTCGTGTGAGATTTTGGGTTCACCGGAAGATTCCCGCGTCCCCTCGCCCCCCCCCTTTCCTGAGATCGGGTCTTTCTGTTGATTATGGATTTCAATTGATCCCGTTTGAATTCGCCCCCCCCCCTTCATTGAATCAGAGGTTGCAGGGAAGGGGGGGGGCACGAAAATGCTTATCAACCATGATTCTGCGAAGGTTGTGTGATCCCGAATTGTGCATTAACTCAGGGGACGGCCTTTTTTCTGATTCTGAGCGAGTTTGTGGTGAACCCAATCGATGAGACGATACCACAACGATTTCCAATTTCGGATACCGTAAAGTCCCCATCCCAAATAAGCGCTCAAAAATCGCAGTCGATCCGAATGCGTGACCTTTGACACTAAGGAGCTGACCGCGAATCGGCCCAAATCGCGATGACGATCCCAGCGAGTGAGCGGATATCGGCTTTGTGCCCCCACCACATCGAGGATCACTAATTCCCCCGTGTTGCGAACTAATAGGTTGGGGGCTTTCAGGTCACGATGAAGAAATCCCCGTTCGTGCATTTGTCGAACCAAAATTCCCAACCGATGTAACAGGTCCCACCGATGAGAGAGTGTGTGATTTTGTTGCCACCACTCATTGAGGGGGGGGGCATCGGAAATTTTTTCGTACAGAATATACCCCTCTTGCGGGCAAAGGGCCGAATATCGTTGCAGCACCAAATAGGGGAGGGGGGTAGGCAATCCCCGTTCGGCCAGTGCATGGCCCTGACGCCATGCTCGGAGTACGGGGGAAGTACGAAACAGGTTGATCCAACCATCGTACCAATGTGTGACCTTGAATTTTTTCCAGATGTAGCTTTTCTTCCCTTGCGGAGTGGAAAAAGTGATTTCTGCCACCGCAGACGAACGCGAGTTTTTCAATAATCGATCGGTTTGAAATGGAGTGTCGGGATGATTCAATAATCGATCGGTTTGAAATGGAGCGTCGGGATTATTCAATAATGTTTCTAAAACCTCTGGGGCTAATTCGTGATATACATGCCCTTTGAGGGGGGGGCGTTTTATTTTTTGGAACGAGCGGTTATTCCCGAGAGTGCGAAGGTTCCGCTTTTCCCAAAGTTGGAAATTCGAGCGAGCGGTTTTTTGTTCGATCTCGAAAATATGGTGTTTTTGAAAGGCGGGGAAGCCACTCACTTGTTGGTATCGTTTCCAAAAGCGGAGGCGATCCGTTCGAGTTGCCCGTAGTGCGAACCACCGATTCAATAACACTAAATTCTCGATTCGTTGCTTTAAGCTCAACGATTTCCGAAATTCTAAATCATGTAAATCAATCAAATAAAAAGGGGCCAAAGCATCCTTAGAGATTAATAAATTTCCGGGGTGAGGATCGGGATGTGTGATCCCCTCGCGATGCAGTTGCGCGAAAAAATCGGCTAGGTTATGGGTGATCGTGATTCTCTCGGCCATGTTCAACGGCCGTTGGAGAAATTCATCTAAGGGAATGGCCTGTTCGAGTTCTTTGGTGATGAGGAAACTCCCTTTAGGATAAAAACCTTTGAACTTCCCCCACGCGAGCGGTTCGATGGTGTGGATATTTCTGCGTCGTAATTCAAGGGCTTTGTTGAATTCTAGACGGGCCTTGGGACCGCGAAAAACTTCACGCCACCAAGCTCGCGGACCATTCAGCCGACAATGTTTCCAATAAACCGTTTGACCATTCGCAAATGACACTTTGTAAACAGTGCGGTGTTTCCCATGTTTGATGACTTGGACGCGACCGGCTTGTTTTTCTCGTTCAAGATTCAGTTCCCAAGCTGGCACATCGGGTGCAAAAAACCATTCAATCTCAGAGGGGGGGGGCGATAATTTTTCGAGCGCTTCGACCCATAATTTCCCCCCCCACGTTACGGAGTATCGCTCTTCGACCAATTGCCGCCCGTTGTGCCCAAATGTACGGCGTAGCTGGGGATTTTGGGATAATTTTTGAATTGCTTCGATCCATTGTTGCGGGGTTTGCGCCAAAAAACCCGTGTAATTGGGGATCACCATTTCGGGATGAACCCCCACCGGATTGGTCACCACCGGTAAACCCGCTGCCAGATACTGCAAAACTTTCAGCCCACATTTCCCGCGACTCCAATCATCGTCGGGTATCCAGCCGATTCCGATGGAACTCGAAGCCAATTCGATTTTTTCCGATGTTTCCGACCAAGGCGATTCGATCACTTCCATCGAATCGAGCTTCATAAACCGATCACAAATCAACTTCCAACGTAAGTTCGGAATCGCTCGACCGATGGACTCCCACAAATTTTTTTCTTGTTCTAGCCCCTTGAGAGTGGCAGAAGAACCAATCCAAACTAAAGTAGTTTGCTCGGATGAATGTTGTGCCAAAGGATATTCTCGGGGTTCCACACAAGTGGGAATAACACAAGTGGCCTTGGCCCCGAATCGTTCGGCTTGTTGTTGTAAAAACCGATTCCCACAGACCACCAGATCGGCACATTGAACAATTGAGGTGAATCGACGCAACCTTTTGGGATCGTGTAACCCTTTGGGGGAATAGGAATCGCGAAGCCAAACGGCATCATCGATGTCGAAAATCAAACGGGGGGTCGCGCGACGAATCCGCTGAATTTCCCAAGAACTGAGAAGTCGGCGTAATAAAATCACGCCATCGGCCTTGCGAATTCGGTGTGGTAATTGCCAACGGGCGTTGAGATTTCGAGGGATTTCGAGCAGTTCAATATGATGTCCCGCCGCCCGAAGCGCTGGAAGAAAAGCCCGCAATCGATAACGACAACAGACATGTTCACTCGATTCGACCAAACCAATCAGATGCACGTCACTTCCCAACGACCGAAGGATTACCGACAGCGGTATATCTGAGAGTATATTCCTTCTTGAGAAAGGAAGCAGGTGGTGTTTGCACAACAAAATAATCGGGGCGGCGTTCGATGACTTCGAGCTTCAAATCGGGGGCATCGCGTTCCACGATTTTTACCTGCACGGTCGGCGGTTCTGCAAATGGTTTTTGAAAATCGACTCGTAAGCGATTATCTGCCACTGGAACCAAAGGGACCTCGAAGGTTTCGATAGTTTCGCCTGGGGCCAAGGATTTAGGACCCGAATTTTTAGGGGTGTTATTGCAACCGAAGGTAAAGCAAACCGGCAGTACTAACAGCAGCCAAACACGAGGCTTGAGATACCCTTCCATGAGCGATCTCCAAAAAAGGCGAGTGTGATGGTTTAACGTCTGCGAGCCATTTCACGGGCAATCGATTTTTGGGCTTCCGATTCTTTCAGGGCTTGTCGTTTGTCGTACTTTTGCTTCCCACGAGCCACGGCAATTTCCACTTTGGCCCGTCCATTTTTGAAATACACCTGCAAAGGAATCAACGTCATACCTTTTTGAGTGGCCTTGCCTGCAAAACGATTCAACTCGGAACGATGCAACAGAAGTTTGCGAGTTCGTTTGGGTTTGTGATTCAAACGATTCCCATGCGTGTATTCTGGAATTTCGCAACCCACCAAAAAGAGTTCGTCGTCATCCAGTTTGGCATAGGCATCATCCAATGAACAATGCCCATCTCGCAGGCTTTTCACTTCCGTACCGACTAAAACGATCCCGCATTCTAATCGATCGAGAATCTCATAGTCATGCGTAGCACGGCGATTACGACAAACCACCTCAATGGTGTCGGTCTTTTTATCCTGATTTGGTTTCTTCGACCCGCTCATACACTCATTATAGGCCAAAGCCAGCCTCGGATAGAAGCCCCTTGTATCCGAATGATAGGGTTTTGAGCAAGTGCAAAATCGAGAGAATTTTGCGAAAGGAGATAAACGAACCTCGAAAAACGATTTGTCCCGATGCAGTGCGTTATTGCATACCTTCAGCCGCTTTTTGATGAGGAATCGGCTCAACAATTTGAAAAGCGGGAGAAACGGGGAAGATGGTGAAAAAGGCACAAAATATCAAAGTGGGGGAGAATGGAATGAACGCGGCAATAGCATAATCTAGCGATGTTGATGACGTGAAAGAATCAAAGGATCATCGATCACATCGCTTGAAAGTACGTTTGATGAGCGATTGATTATTTCGGAGATGAAATTTCCGTCAAGAGCAGATCGTATCGAGTTCGATAAAAATATAAATTGGGTCACCACGATGGAGTGAAATCTATGGCAAAGCATGAAGTGATGTTTTCGATCCCAGAGCGACAACTTGGTAAAGCCGACGTCCAATTCAGTATTAAACGCGATGGGAAAGCATTCGGTCGCCTGAAAGTATCCAACGGGACAAGCGTTTGGGTTCCTAAAGACCAAACTTACGGTTACAAGATGACTTGGGTAGAGTTCGACCAACTCATGAACGATCGTGGAACGCCAGAAAAAAGTTAAGCAATCCAAACGGTTCAAATCAAATCACTGAACCCCTGAGTTCGGAGGGTTATAAGTTGACCTATCTCGTGGTTCGTCTTAAGATCATCTGGATGAGTCTAACATCTTTCGGCATCACTAATGCCCCTCCCTAATCTACCATTCACCTATCACGAAATTTGCCATAAACACAGGGTACGCAGCTAGCTCGCTAGATGGTGCTAGGTCGATCAAAATCCATGCTTGGTCAAAAGCTGATCGACTTCCTCAAACTGACCTGCTTCAATCAGTTCTTGTGCTTTTTTGGCAGCTTCCGTATCTTTAGCCCACAATGGTCCCATTCGCTTGAAATGCTGAATCGCTTGCTCTTTCTGCTGAATCGCTTGTTGATGTTCTTGCTCTTTCTGCTGAATCGCTTGTTGATGTTCTTGCTCTTTCTGCTGAATCGCTTGTTGTTGGAGCGATTTTTGGACCGTTTTCGACTGAAGGATTGCTTTTCCCCCTTCTTCTGTCTTTGCAATACTGGCTATATAGGCTTGAGCAGTCTTTTGAGCAAATTCGTCGCCACCGATTGCTTTGGCATGCAAGATCATCGCTTCTGCAGCCTCTGCCACTAAAAGTATGTCAGTTGCTTCGGAATAGATCATATGTTTTTGCAATTCCTCCCAATTCACACTGTTTTGTAACTTATTAATCAACTGATTCCGAAATGACTCCATTTTACCAGAAGCTAAGGTCTGTTCCAGCTCAGTTATATTGGCCAACAACATTGGTTGAAGCAATAGATTTTAGGCTGGAAATCACTGCGTTTTTTCTTGATAACTGATGGCAGTAACCCCGTTGAGTCGGTGAAATCGTTTTGCCGTAGTTATGGCATCGTTGAAAATTGAGGTTTGCCTAAGGGGTATTTGTGATCTACAGTTGAACGGGCCTTTGCTGTAAGTCAAACCCCAGAGGTTACGATGACGAATCAGGAATGGATCGAATTATTCAAGCGGGTTCCTCCAGAAGACCTCACGAGTCTGGTGGTGGTACTCAAAAGTCGAGCGGAAATCACCGTAGATACCATTGTGAAATTTGAACCAAATTATGCCATCATTCGGGGCCGACTGGCAGGCACAACGGATGAAGGACGAGGCTTCATCATTCCCTATGATCAGCTCGAGTATTTTCGCATCGAGCAATTTACCAAAACCAGTCAGCTCGAAAAGTATGGCGGCGTAGGTTCAGGATCATCGCACGGTTCTAATCCCGAGATCGCTTTGGCTCCGACCACCGCCCAAGTGCCCACCGACCCTGCCACGGCCTCGCGAATGTTGTTGGATAAAATTCGTGCCAGCAGATCGCAAACGAGCCGTCCGGGTTAGACACAATTGCATGGCGTGGTACTGGGCTGGTGAACATCCTTCTTCAGGTTGAGTAAACCCATTTCCCCAACACCACAGCAGGGATCAACAAAAGCGCCAAAATCAGTCCGCTGGTGCCGATCGTCCCACTGGCCAGAACGGCATCGACTAAAATCAAACTGAGAACTAATCGTTTGATGGCGGCTTGAACATGCGCTGGAGCGGGGTCTCGAATTGCTTGGACAACGCGAGTTCCCAGATAAATCACCAAAGCCCCCAATAGATAAGGGAAGAACAGACTGGCACTGCCAGAGGGTAACTGCGTCGGGACGGCCAAAGCCAGTAAGGCCGCTCCGATTAAAACCCCTGCAGCGTAACGAAGTTTTCGAGGATCACTGCGTTTTTCTTCAGTGCGGGCAAACCAAGTGACTCCGATGATATAAATCGCCACGACCCCCGCGAGGTGTAATTTCAAAAAGATGGGAACATCGTCGCTATCAGCCAAAGATAACCCCAACAGCACATTCAAGAAGCGACAAAGAGCCATAGAAACAGGGCCAAAAGGAGTGTGCTTCAATTGGATGTTATAGGCCAAAATCGCGAAAGCTAAAGCGCTGCCCAGAAGCCCACTTCGGTTTCCAGTTAGCCAAGTGAGAACAAGCCCGCCCCCCAGCAACCCCATCCCCAAAGTCAGAGCCGTTGCGGGCGAAATTTGACCGCGAGGAATCGGGCGATTGGGACGCTCTTTGGCATCTTCTTTACGGTCAAAATAATCGTTCAGAACCATCCCTGCCAGATACATCAACCCCGAGGCCGCCAAAAGATAATAGGCCCTTGGCTCGTTCAGAATCCCCATCCGAATCGGGGTCATTTGGGCCGTGACTGCTAGCCCTAACCCGATATCGGCAAAGGCTGTGAATACGTTGGGTAGCCTCATCAATCGGGCATAGGGAAGAATCATCATTCGCTCAAAACTCCGAGGCTATTTGTGGTGTGCTACCCTGTATGCTCATTTGTGGATAGGGGAAAGAATCGTTATTCGCTAAATACTCCAAGAGGCTCGGCAATTTTGAGTATCCTTTCTCGGGCCGTCTTGGCTGCGTAATCGGGGTCTTCGGTGTACGGATAAAGTTCAATCGTTACCCATCCGTTGTACTGGATTTCCTGAAGTGCCTTTAGTACCGAAGCAAAATCAATGGCCCCCTCGCCCGGAATTAAGTGATGATGCACCCGACTCCCTGCAATATCCTCTAAATGAACATGTTTAATCCATCGGGCTAAACGTCGGACCGATTCGGCAGGGTCTTCCCCAACACAAAATTGATGCCCAATATCGAAATTCAACCCCACGGCCGGCGAATCGATATGGCGCATAAACTCTTCAAATTGCTCGGCGGTTTCAATCAACAACGCCGGCTCCGGCTCCACAAGTAGCAGGACCCCTTCTTTTTCTGCATGCTCGGCGACCGGCTTGATCTCCTCCACAAAGGTTTTTAAGGCCCCCTGCCACGAGGCCCCCACTTCGACCGGTCCGCCTGGTTCGGTGGTGATACATTTGGCACCAAGTTCCTTGGCCAAGGTTAATGCCCGTTTGGTGTGATCGACGCGAACTCGGCGATAGTTCAAGTCGGGTTCGATCCAAGAGGGAAACCAATAAAGTTGCCGCCGATCGGAAATGGCATGCATCATAAAGGAGTTGATGTTGGAAATGCTCAACCCATTGGAAGCCAAAGAATCACGCAGGGCTTGTTTCTGTTCGGGTAAAAGGTAGGCAGGCCAAGCATGGGGAACGTCGGCCATGATCTCGACTCCCTTGTAGCCAATCTTGGACAAGCGTTGACAAGTTTCAGAGAACGAGAACCGTAAATATCCATTCGTCGAAAAAGCCAGTTTCACAGATAACTCCCATGTGCCTGATGTGAGATATTTTGGGACTTACTCAAGGAACTTCAATAGTACCGATCCGATCATCCCAACAGATAGGGGGATAGGAAAATCAGGGCCAGATCGTTCCATAAGTAGTTTTGTTCTTCAGATCGAACCGATTCATCTTGGAATCGGGGGCGGTGCAAGTGAAAAAGTCCGCATCCATCCCCGAGACGAGGCCTGAAACAAGGAAAATCGCATCCGAGAAGGGAAGGCAAATCGTTCTATAAATGTCTAATTTTGTCTATTTGTATTTTCGATTTGCCAGCAAAATTCACGATTTATCGTCCATTCGTGTCTATTTAGTCAAAATTATCTTGAAAAATTGCCAAAAAATGTCCGTAGAGGGATTGCAAGTATAGTGAACATATGTATACTAATAACATACACCACTAAATAAGGAGTTTGAATCAACTCTTACCAGTTGGTTCACATTACGAGGGTAACACAATGGAAAGCTGGCGCACAGTATGGCGGGAAGGTTTCGCCCCCTCTCTTTCGACCGCGGGCCTTGAAGCACTCCGAGAAGCCTTGATCAACCACAGTGAGGAATTATCGCAAGGTTCGACCACCACTCCGCCTCCTCTGATGTGTGTGCAGGATTGGCCCGTCGAAGCAGCTTGTGCGGTGGGATATTGCGGCTGGCGGGGTGAAGGCTTGGAAACCGTCGGCGAAGTGGAAGAGTATTTTGCCCGCTGCTGCTTCGAGGCCGATCAACGGCTGGGAGAACCGGCTGCATGCCGCTGGTTTTTGAATTGGTTCGATGATACCCCGCGTGAAGAAATGTGTGCCGAACTGCTCAGCGAAGTCGAACTCGAGTTGGAACGCCGACAACGCAAAATCCAACCTGTGTTTCCGGAAGGTGTGGAAGACCCATTCTTGGGGTTCACCGTGGCCTAAGGAACAAAGCTAACCCAACCAGAACCAAAACAACACGGTTCCTGTGACCTAAGTGATAACGAAAAAAACAACAACAAACCCAACGAAAAACCCAAACCATTAAGAGTACCCAAATAAATCGAGTTGAAATCGAAAGGAAATTCGCCATGATCTGCCGTCACTGCAACAAAGCCAAAGTGAATCGCCCCCGTGGGTTGTGCTGGTCTTGTTATTACAAACCCGGTGTGCGAGAATTGTACCCCTCTACCAGCAAATATGCCCGTCGGGGAGTGGGGAATTTTTCAGGTCAAGCTCCTTTGCCCACCTGTTCCACCGTTGCGAAACCGGGTAGCCCTGAAAAAATCGCTATTTTGGCAGAACGAGCCCGTCTGAAACAATCGTTGTGGCATCCGGATGATGCCCGTCTTGAAGATGATATTTGCACGACGGATCAGGCGGCCTAAATCATCCTCCAGCTCACCGACCGACTAAGACCGAATTCCCATCGGAATAGTTTGGTTTGCTGAATCGACACTTTCCCCCTATGAATTTTGCCAGAAACTCGAAAAATTATCTGCCGAATATCTCAACTCTTTCGTAACACTAACACCATCATTATCCTATTTGATTTTATCTGGAGGCCCTGTCGTGGCATTTAACTGTCCGTATTGTGGGTTTCGGATTGTTGTGAAGACACCACCCAAACCCGGGAAGTACAACCCCAAATGTCCGAGCTGTGGCGGTCGAATTTCGTTGACCGTCCCCGCTGAGCCTGATGAACCATGGCTTGCCGAGAAGACGGCCGATGCCCCCCCCCCTATGGATTCGACCATAGCGGGGACTTCGGTTCCTGCGAAAGCATCTGTCTCGGAGGGGAACCAAACCGAGGCGACGCTTGCTCCCCCTCCGAAGCCGAAACCTAAACCCCCTGCTCCTGCCCCTGCCCCCGCTGTGGCGAAGCACGCGGACGAGCCAGAATCGACCATTGCCGATCCCAATGCCACGGTAGCCCCCCCCCCGAAACCAAAGAAGAAGGATGACGAAACGATCGTCTCGCCTCCTCCTTCTTCCAAGTCAGACGATATTGATGCAACTACGGCACCGGCCGCCAAGACCCGAGTCGATACCGGTAACGATGAGACCATTGCCCCGGAATCGCCACGCAAGACCAAAGCCAAAATCGATGACGACGTTCCCAATCCGTTGGGGAATTATGAGCTGGTCAAAGAACTGGGGCGAGGAGGTATGGGGGCGGTCTACCTCGCACGGCAAATGAGTTTGGATCGTCCCGTGGCATTGAAGATCATGAACAAGCGCTGGGCCAATGACCCGATCTTTATTGCTCGATTCACACGGGAAGCCTATGCCGCTGCTCAACTGACCCATCACAATGTGGTTCAGATTTACGATTTCGGCCTGCAGGATAACATCAATTATTTCAGCATGGAATTTGTAGATGGAAAATCCTTGGGAGATACCATCAAAAAATCTGGTCCCTTCTCGGTTGAATCGGCCGTTGGGTATATTCTGCAAGCCGCCCGAGGGTTGAAATTCGCGCACGATCGGGGGATGATCCACCGCGATATTAAGCCGGATAACCTAATGCTCAATACCCAAGGGATCGTCAAAGTGGCCGACTTGGGTCTGGTAAAGACCCCTGGTATGACCGCAGCAGATGATAAAGTCGAAAAGACCGAAGCCGATGTTGCTGTGGGTTCAATGAGTGCCTTGAAGTCGATGTCGCAAGATATTACCGACGCTCAAACGGCCATGGGTTCCCCCGCCTATATGTCGCCGGAACAATGCCGCGATGCTGCCAATGTCGATGTTCGTGCGGATATTTATTCTTTGGGTTGTACCCTGTACGCTTTGGTGAATGGGAAGCCCCCGTTTAGCGGTTCGTCGGCCTTGGATGTGATGGCCCAACATGCCACAGCAGAACCACCCCCGTTAACGAACATACCGCCCAAGCTCAATGCCATCATCATGAAAATGCTCGCCAAAGACCCTGCTCAACGCCATCAAGATATGGGAGAACTGATCGCCGATTTAGAAGCCTTTTTAGGTCGTGGTTCGGGGCCTTTCAAACCTTCGGAAGAACAACTCACGACCTTCGAGAATCTGGCCCAAGGCTTCCGAAATTCTCCCAAAGCGAAACTCCGAAGCAAAATGCTCTTGGCGGCGGGGATCGGTGCCATCATCGCAACGCTTCTAGCGGGTCTGATCGGTGGCATCTGGGGGGCCGCCATCGCCATTGGTTTCGCCATTCAAACGATTATCGCCTATCAAGTGATTGTGGGTATCTTTGAAGGAACCTACTTATTCCGCAAAGTTCGCGAATGGGCCTTTGGTGCCAAGATTACCGATTGGCTCATGGCCATCGTGGGGGGGGGGATCACTCTGGGGGTTCTCTTCCTGCTCGGTTTGCTCTGGCCTTTAGTGGGTACGGTGATTGCAGCGATCGGTTTGGCCTTTGTTTTCCATGTGGTGTTCGATAAGGCCGCCCAAACTTCTCGTAAACCGATCCTTGAGGAAACGCAAAAACAACTGAAACGCCTCCGTTTAGCAGGGATGGAAGAAGAGGAATTGCGGAAATTCGTGGCCGGTGCGGCCAGTCCCAATTGGGAAGAATTTTACGAGGCCCTTTTTGGTTACGAAGCCAAATTGCAACTGCGTCCCGTTCTCAAGGCCGATAATCCCGACTCGAACTTCCCCAAATATGGAGCTTGGCGAGACGCGATCATTACCCGAATCGAGAAAGTGCAACAGGCACGAAAAACAGCCAAAGAGCAAAAATTACTGCAAAAGCTGGAGGCGAAAAAACTTCAAGCTCAAGGGGTCGATAAGAAAGAGGCCGAAGCCAAAGCCGAGGCCGCTGCCGTGGCCCTTGTGGAACAAGCCAACGAATTCAAGGCTGCCGAAGAAGAACTTCGAGCTTTGCCTGCCAAGGAAAAACCGATTGCTCTCAAGGCTCGCCCCAACCTGCGTAATGCAATTCGAGATATTGAAAAAGGCGCCCCCAAGGAACGCCCCCGAAAACAAATCAACCCCATCAAAAGTTTCGCTCGCTTGCTCTTCGGCCTGAAAACCCGATTCCTGATCGCAGCAGCACTCATCTTTGTCGGGGCCTTATGGGTGCGGCAAACCCTTCGTAATCCGCCGGATTTGAGTAAATTAAACAGTTCCGATAACGCAGCCGATGCCGCTAAAGCCGCCAAAGAGGTCGCAGGTTCTTTGAAACCCCTTTGGGAGGTCGGGCGCCCAGTGGAAGAATTTGGCATGTTTACCAATTGGGCCAACACCGTTAACCCGCTGGCAGCCGGACTGATGCTTCTTTCGAGCCTTGTGTTTTCTCGACCACGCGGCGTAGCCCTCATTGCCTTGGGCGCTCTCATCACTGTGATTGCTCCCACCCTACCCAATTATGTGGATGCCATTCCGAAGGAGGGAATCGGGCCATTCAAACCTCACCAAGCTGGTTTGATTGTGGGGGCCGTGTTCACCTTATTGGGAATGATTCTCGGACGGTGGAAACGATAATCAGGATGTTTGCCCCAATTTTGGGAGAATTGGTTTTTTTCTGAAAGGGATCGAATTGAGATCAGTATATCTTAATAGCGACTCCAAAAGGGTTGGATGAATCTCTCCCAACTCCCAGCCGAGGGGTGATTTCAAAAAATCACCCCTCGGTTTTTTTTCATCCCTCATTCAATCATTCTTAAAATTTTGCCTAACTTAGCCGAAATTGGCGCAAACTTTTCTTTTTATCCCATCCTCTAAATTGTCAGACACCAATCAAGTGTCCTCTCACACCTTCAGCAACGGAGACGAACATGAAAAAGTGGATTTTACCCATCGCAGTGTGTGCCCTCGTGTTAGGATTCAGCGGCTCGGCCCAAGCGCAACTCCCGCCAACGGTTGTGGGTGTTTCGAGCTATGGCGGGTTTCATTACCCGAGCACCTTGGGCGTCAACTATACCACCCGATTTGGTAGCAGTGGAATCCTCTCCGTTGGTTATGCGACACCGGTCTACAACTACGGTTACACCTATGGAGTCACCCAATTTGGTATCCCCGGCTATACCTATCGTTCTTACTACGCCACACCTTATGTAGCTCCCGTGGTTCCGGTCTATAGTGTTCCCGTTGTTCCCGCTTATCGTTACTACGGTGGGTTTATCATCCGATAATCGCGTTCGGTCCTTACCAACGAGTCTTACCCAAGGGGTGATTGAGAAATAATCGCCCCTTTATTTTTTGTTGGAATCTATTGTCTACCCTCAATTTTCCGACTCAAATTTTCCCATTCTGGATTAAAGCTAATAGTCCCAAGATATGCCGGCATTTGGAACGTCGAAGAAACCCCAAACATTCACACGAACAATCTTCCCGTTTGCCCACTCGAACATGATACAGGGTTCCCACTCCGGTACGGTGAACGGCAAAGCCTCGCCCCCCGATGTGACAAGGAATCTCGCAGAAGGTGTAAAAATGACTGCGTTTTTGAACCGTGATACGAAATACGCCCACCCCTTGGGGATTTGGGGGAATTGTGAGGGTGATGGTTCGTTCCGGCTGCGAAGAGCTTCCTTTTGTCACAACCATTATTTTTGTCATTGTTGAGGGAATATATCCTATTGTAGTCGGCTCTAAATTTTGCAAGAATCCACTAAATGATTCTCTGGACGGAACGAATAACGAGTTGACCACATAGGAGAACCATATGAATCGCCGCGCTTTTCTCCACACAACTGGTTCGATCCTGGGGGTAGGTCTGATCTCCGGCGGGTTGTACATCCGGCATCGTTACATGGTGGATAACCTCGCACGGGAGATGGTGGAGGAAACCCTTCCCTTTGTGAAAGAGCTTTGGCAAGCGGAGTTGAAAACGGTTCCCGAAACCGCCCGAGAAGAGGTTCGCCAATTCTTTCACCTGAAATGTTTGAATGTCGATCATTTTCTGCAAGTGCTGACGGGGGATAATGTTCAAGCCGAAATCCGCTCGGCTCGCAAGGACCCCGAACGCGAAGAAATTATCATGCGGGAATTTTGCCAACATGTGGTCTCGGGGGATGAGATTAAGGATCATCTGACCAAACTGGCGGGACGGTTGGGGAAATCTCTGGACGATTCTTGGGCGAATTCTTGCCGAGAGATTAGCCAACAGTGGAGCAATCAACACGGGGGCAGTTACGCTTCGGATTATGAGATTCTCTCGCTGCGAACTCGAGAATCGATGATCAAACATCTCCGTGCTTCGGCCAAATCCCTTCGAGGGGAACAAGAATTGGCCTTGGAGCAGAATTTTACTGAGGTGGGTCGGGCGGCCCTGTTGCTGATTCCATTGAAGAAAATTGGGAAAGCGAGCGCTCGCATTGCGGTCCCCTCCTACTTTGTGGAAGCCGTGCGACCTTACTGCTCTTATCTTGGTCAAATGTCGGCATCGAATAGCCGGAAGTCTCTTGAGCAGATGACGACCAAACTTTCGGAACTGGGCAACCATATCGGGGCGGAATGCGAGAAGGTGATGTTCCAGAAAGTCCATCACTTACACACGGTCCGCCATATTTCGTTGATGGAAGTGGCTCGGAACATTGCCCAACAGCAAATTCAGTACATCTAACCATCCTCTACACGCTCGAACGTTATGAACCGATTACTCACTCAGGGTCGATCTTTTGTGTTGGTGCTGACTTCGCTTGTCCTTGTGACGGGTCTGGTCGGCTGCTTCCCTAAAGAAGACCGTAATTCTCGTGGGGTTACCACGTTGGATGCTTTCAAATCGAGTCAAGCGCGGGTCCAAACCCCTTATGGCAAAATTAAGATGGAAACCGTCAAAGAGATTAATGGCCAAATTGAATATCAAACGGCAGACGGTCGCACTTGGCGAGTTACTCCTCTTCGACAGGTGAATGGGGCCTTCAAATTCACAGACCTACAAGAAGTGAAATAAGCAACAAGCCCTCTCGTGTGGCTTGCCCTTTTTATTTATTCGCAATCGAAACCGATTTTTCTTCCGCTAATCCCCAGATGACTATTCGATTGGCCAAAGCAGGAGGAACCAACTCTTGTACTCTTTGAACTAGGTATTTCAGGGAATTTTTGGCTGTGAAATGCCCTAGAATCAGCCGCTCGTTCTGAAACCGGTCGGCCAATTCCACTAGATCTTCGAGATGGGTATGGCCGTGAATTCGCATTTTGGACCGATCATGTTCGGGATGGCACAAGGTCACTTCGCAAATGAGAATCTTGGCTCGATAGAAATCGGGATTGGCCTCAAACACTTCTGAATGAGTGTCCCCCGTGTAGGCAAGAAGCGGGAAGGGAACTTCTTCTGAAAGGGTCACCCCCGATTCTTTGAGCTGTTTGAGACGAGGACCGGTCAGCGATTGATATTCAGGCTTGAGTTTTTTGCGACGTTCCCAAATGAGATAACCACGGGAAGGGACTGCATGAAAGGTCCGATGCACACTCACAAAGCGTGTATGATCCAGCTCGATCTGGTCACCTGGTTCGACACCGATCAGTTCACAATCTTGGGGCCCTTTATCAAGGGTCATCCACGCAGCGAACAACTGTTCCACGGCGGGAACGATCTCTTTCGGAACGATGATTTTCGGGGGAGTTCGTCCCATCATCCACCGACGAGCATTCAGGATCGGCAGCATAACCATATGATCGAGATGGGCATGCGAAATGAACCAATAATCGGTATCCATGAAACGCCAAGGTAAAGCCCCGACGTCGAAGGCGATATTCCACGAAGGGACTCGCCAATAGCTTTGGATACCTGCTCGCGACCACCCTTCAATCAAGATTTGATCGTAAGTGTAAGAGTACACGGGGGCCGTTTCAATGATGGGAACATCTTCAACCATAACGTATCGGGGATTTAGCTAATGGCTTCGGCCATGACGTGCAATTGAATGCGACTACGATCCTGTTCTTTTTCCAAATAGGCCCGACCTTTTTTCACGTTGACATGATCCCAAGGAAGAATCTCTTGCATGGGGCGTTCCCGATGAGAATAAAAGGCCACATCGATCTTTAAATCGGCAAAGACTTGCTTCCACAATTCGGCGTTAAAATGCTCTTTCCAGCCATCCAAGCGGGCACCACGTTTCCAAGCCTCGTACAAGGCAGGGGCGATCCGTCGATCGCCTCGAGTCAAAATCCCTTCCAGCAGGCTCGTCTCGATGTCATGTTGTTTAATGGTGACAGCCCGAATTTTGCAGCGTCGGCGAAGGTACTGACCAGCCCACTCGAAATACTCTTTGGTTTGCATTCCGTTCCACTGATAGGGGGTATGCGGTTTGGGAACAAAGTTGCTAACGCTGGCGGTCACTTCGGCATATCGGCCTAGTACTTCTTTACCGATGGTCGAAATGGTTTCTGCCATATCAACGATCCCGTCCAGATCGGCAGGTCGTTCGCCCGGGAGCCCAATGAGGAAATAAAGTTTGACCTTGCGCCAACCATTTTTGAATGCTTCGCGACACCCTTCGTATAAATCGTCGTTTTTGATTTTCTTGCGGATCTGTTCCCTCATATCGTCCCGAGCAACTTCAGGAGCTAACGTCAATCCGTTGTTGCGAATCCCCTTGATCAGTTTGGGAAGTGTGCGTAATTGGTGATTGATGCGTAAACTCGGTAGAGAAACATTCACCCCGAGCGGATGAAAGACCTCGTGCATGCGTTTCACTAGTTCCTCGAAGTGGGGATAATCGCTGGAGGATAGGCTTAACAGAGAAATCTCGTTGGTGCCCGTGTTGTAATAACTTTCGAGGGCCGCTTGAACAATCGTCTCGACAGAACGAATCCGCAAGGGGCGTTTGATCGTTGTGGATTGACAGAACCGGCATTGGTGTGGGCAACCTCTCATGATTTCAATGGCGATTCGATCGTGAGGAGTTTGAATAAAGGGAACCACCGGCTTGGTCGGTAAGGGAATATCGTCAAAATCTTGTTTGATTGTGCAAGGAGCAATCATCGTGGGCACATCTTGACGGGTCCGATTCATGGCTGCGATGGTGCCATCGGCATGATATTCCGGCTCGTAAAACATCGGCACGTAGGCCCAATCGGTGCTGCCTGCGATTTCTGCCAAAATTTCGCAGCGACGCCGGTGAGAAAGGTCCCCTTCTCGAAGGGCGATTTCTTTCAGGGTGATCCATTTTTCCATCAACCAAGGGAGCGATTCTTCTCCATCGCCGATGACGAACAAATCCACAAAGGGGGCCAACAGTTCGGGATTTTGGGCACCGGGGCCGCCTGCAATAACCAATGGTTGATTCAAATCCCGCTGGCTGGAAAAGTGGGCAATCCCCCCCAGATCAATCATGTTGAGAACGTTGGTGTAGCAAACCTCGTATTGCAGGGAAAAACCAATCAGGTCGAAGTTTTTCAACGGGGTAAAGGTTTCTAATCCGTAGAGGGGAAGCTGATGTTTCCGCAACAAGGCCTCGAAATCGGGCCAAGGAGCAAAGGCCCGTTCGCAGGCCCATTGCTCATCGGCATTCATAATGCTGTAAAGCACCTGCAAACCATGATGGCTCATTCCCAAGGTGTAGGCATCGGGGAAACACAAACAGAGCTTGCCGCGGACTTTGGTATGATCTTTACGGATCGAATTGAGTTCTCCTCCCATGTATTGGGCTGGTGTGCTCACTTGGGGAAGTAGGCGAAAGATCACATCCTTGAGTTGTTGGTCAACCATAGTTCACAATCGTGTTCAAAATTCGTGGGGTCACCTTTTAGCATACAGGAATAAATTCTCGATTTGAAGCCACGTAAGCGCGAAGTTGCAATAAATCATCGCTTTGCCTCAATGCCTTCATGTTGATTTTTCATGAAGCACCTATCCCCTAGTTTCGCTGGGTTCCCCAAAGAGTTTCTCTTGCTTATTTTTCGTTCCGGCTGACTATCTGTGCAGGCATAAAACCCTTCTTGACCTTGATTCAATTTGACGGTATGGCGAGGGTCGGAATGTTCAGACGATGAATCGTGCTTCGGGGGGGAAATACGATGAAGAAGCATTGGTTTTGTTCCTATCTTGGTGTGACGTTGCTGTTGTTATCCACAGGGTGCGCCTCGCCGCGAATTATCAGTTACGATCAAACCTCGGTCATCATCGCCGTACCCGAAGATACCGACGAGTTCCCGCATTATTACAAGACCGAGGCCACGAAACTCGCCAAGTCCAAAATTCCCGATGCCGAATTTGTCGAGTCGAGCCGTGTCAAGGATGGCAAGGTCATCCAAGCAGGAGCCACCCAACCGGTCAAACCGAGTGAGACCCAAAAGAAGGATGGAGCATCGACCGAGAGCGAAAAGGTCGAGTACTATCTCGAATATCGTTCCAAGGCAACGCTTTCGCCCCTTTCAACCAAACCCTTGGCCCCCCCCACACGGCCCAATGGCACGGGTACGGAAGCCCCTAAACAGACTGAGCCAACGACTTTGCNACCGGTTCCGTTAGGAACAACGAAAATCCCAGAGCGTCGAACCGTACCCCCGATTACCAATCCTTCACCCATCCAAAATAATTTCCCCAACACGGCGATGCCTCGCTAGCGCAGCGAATGGGTTTCGGTTTCGTCTCGCTCGGTGCGATGCCTTGCTCATGTGCTGATGGAGCGAATTCATTCCCGTTTTGTCTCGCTCGGTGCGATGCCTTGCCTTACTGGAAAGAAGCTGTTGCTAGGCTTGTCTCGTAGAGGGAGGTTCCCCCTTCTTACTCATCGATTCCCCCTTATTATTCATCGATTCCCCCTTCTTACTCATCGATTGGTTGGCAGCTTCTTGTTTGAATCTTGGTTGGACGCATCGTTGGATTCTTGTATCCCATTGGTATAAGGAGAACGAGCTATGAATTTGGCGGAACGATTTGCCAGTTATGCAACACAACTGAAATACGAAGATTTACCAGCAGCGGTCATTCATGAGGTGAAACGGCGTTGGATCGATTCGTTTGCGACCGCAGTGGGTGCGATGCCTTCGGAAGCCTATCACGTTGCGAAAACGTGTGCCCTGCGAGTGTCGGGAAATCCGGGGGCTACGCTTTTAGGGGGGGGGCGTTCCAGCCCTGAATGGGCTACCTTTGTCAATGGCTTACTTATCCGATATTTGGATTTTAACGATACTTATCTCTCGAAAGAGCCGGCCCCCCCTTCGGATAATATCGCTGCGATCTTATCTGTTGGGGAGGCCACGCAATCGACTGGTAAGGCATTAATCACCGCCACGGCGTTGGCTTACGAGATTCAATGTCGCCTGTGCGATGCCTGTTCGCTCCGCAAACAAGGGGTCGATCATGTGACCTACGGGGCGATTTCCTCGTGTTTGGCAGCGGCCAAATTGATGGAATTACCCTTCAAAAATGTGGTTCATGCGGTTGGCATTGCAGGAGTCTGCAACGTGGCCTTACGGCAGACCCGTTCTGGAGAACTAAGCGAATGGAAAGGTTGTGCTTTTGCCAACGCAGCTCGAAACGGAGTCTTTGCTGCCACATTGGCTGGTGCAGGACTTTCGGGGCCGGCTCCTATTTTTGAGGGTGACCTCGGATTTATGAATCTCGTCACACGCGAAAAATTTGTGGTCGCTCCGATGGGGGCCGAAAACGGTGGCTCTCCAGATTTCATGATCACAAAAACCTACATCAAATATTGGCCTGCCGAGTATCATAGCCAAAGTGCCATCGATGCTGCTTTGAAGATTCGCCAAGCTGCTAATGGGGTTCCTCCACAAGCGATCCACATCGATACTTTTGAAGCCAGCTATAACATCATTGGAAAATACCCCGAAGCCTGGGCACCGAAAACC
>JAOAAA010000032.1 GCA_026419115.1 Gemmataceae bacterium | reverse complement strand
CCCCAGAAATGTTACCCATGATCGTGACGGCCAACTTGGCCCGCGGCGCCATTGCCATGCCCCGCAAAAAGGTGATTGTCAAAAAACTTTCGGCCATTCAAAATCTTGGGGCCATGGATGTTTTGTGTACCGACAAAACCGGAACGCTCACTCAAGATAAGGTTGTTCTCATTCAGCATTTGGATTTAGAAGGGAACGAGTGCGAAGAGGTCCTCGAATATGCCTACCTGAATAGTTATTTTCAGACTGGTTTGAAGAATCTTTTGGATCGAGCTGTTTTGGATCATGAGGACCTCACCGAAACACGAGCCTTGACCACGCGCTATGTGAAATACGATGAAATCCCCTTCGATTTTCAAAGACGCCGTATGTCGGTGATCGTTCACGAGGTTTTCAAAGGACGGGACCTGCTGATTTGTAAAGGGGCCGTGGAAGAATTACTTTCGATCTGCTCAGAAGCACGGGTGGGTAGCAAAAACCTTCCTTTAACCGATTCCGTGCGTGACGAAGTTTTACGCCTGCGAACTTCGTTGAATCAAGATGGTCTGCGTGTCATTGCTGTCGCGATCAAAGAAGTCTGGAGCCAACCCAACAAACAATACGGAGTGGGCGACGAGGAAAATCTGACATTGATTGGATTCATTGCCTTTCTCGATCCGCCGAAAGAATCGGCTGCCCCCGCCTTGGCGGCCTTGGCTCGTCACGGGGTCGCAGTCAAAATTTTGACGGGCGATAACGATTTAGTTGCCAAGAAAGTGTGTCGCGATGTCGGGTTGGGTGAACCACGAACCCTTTTGGGTCAGCAAGTGGAAGCGATGAGCGATACCGAGTTGGAACAGGCCACCGAAGAGGTGACCCTATTCGCAAAACTCAATCCCACACAAAAGGCGCGGATCATCGCTGCTCTGAAACGAAAGGGCCACACCGTCGGCTTTTTAGGCGACGGAATTAACGATGCGCCTGCCCTCCGCGAAGCCGATGCGGGAATTTCTGTCGATACCGCCGCGGACATTGCCAAAGAGTCGGCCGATATTATTCTGCTCGAAAAAAGCCTTTTGGTTCTCGAAGAAGGGGTCTTGCTTGGCCGACAAACTTACGGCAACACCATTAAATACATCAAAATGGCGGCCAGTTCGAATTTTGGTAACGTTTTCAGTGTGCTGGTCGCCAGTGTTTGGCTCCCCTTTTTACCCATGCTAGCGATTCACCTTTTGATCCAAAACTTACTTTATGACATCTCGCAGATTGGAATTCCCTTCGACAAGATGGACGAGGAATATCTGGAAAAACCCCGTCAATGGCAAGTGAACGATCTGGGGCGGTTTATGGTGACGATTGGGCCGATTAGCTCGATCTTTGACATCACGACCTTTTGTGTGATGTATTTTGTTTTTGCAGCCAATCGGCCTGAAATGCAAGCACTCTTTCAATCGGGTTGGTTTATCGAAGGATTGCTTTCGCAAACGCTCATCATTCACATGATTCGCACCTCGAAGATTCCCTTCTTCCAAAGCATGGCAGCTCCCACGCTGTTAACATTGACCTTGGCCGTTATGGGGATTGGAATTGTTGTCCCGTTTAGTCCCCTAGGTGAGGCCGTGGGAATGGTTCCGTTGCCCTGGGCTTATTTCCCGTGGTTGGTAACGACTTTGCTTTGTTACTGTTTCCTCACCCAATTGGTCAAACGCTGGTATATCCGTCGCTATGGGATGTGGCTGTAACCCAAAGGAGATGGTGGATGTTGCTACTTCAATTTACGATCCATACTTTGGCGGCGCTAGCGATGGGGGTGTTGATTGGCCTCGAAAGGCAGTGGCGTCAACACACTGCGGGCCTGAGGACCAATGCCTTGGTCGCCTTGGGAGCAGCTCTCTTCGTTGGTCTTTCCACGCTGACCGATCGCGAAGCTAGTCCCACGCGGATTGCCGCTCAGGTCGTGAGTGGATTAGGGTTCCTCGGGGGGGGGGTGATACTTCGTGAAGGGCTTAACGTGCGAGGATTGAACACAGCGGCAACCATTTGGTGTAGTGGGGCCGTCGGTTCCCTTTCAGGGGCAGGCTTCCCTCTAGAAGGTCTCATCGGCACGGTCGGTATCCTTCTGGTTCATGTGGGGCTACGCCCGATCAGTCGCTGGATCGATGCTCGCACCAAAACCTCTTTGAGTGCCGATGTCGAGACGTTTTATCGGCTACGGGTGGAAACAACACCCGATCAAGATACCCTGATTCGTCGGATTCTTCTGCGACACGTCAACGGACACGGGCGCTTGACCCTGCAGGGAATGTCCAGCCAAGACACTGCCGAAGGAAATAACCTTGTGATGGCAGAAATTCTGGCGATGGAACGGAACGATCGCGCTTTGGAAGAAATTGTCGCCCGTGTGAGTATCGAGCCGGCGGTTAAGGCGGTCAGTTGGCAGAGGAACGTTAATGGGACCTCCGATGCGTGATCCGCTTCCTACCGATCTGACCGAGAGTCAATGGGTTGCGATTGAACCGTTGCTTCCACCTCCCTTATCGGGGGGACGCAAACGGGAAGTTGACCTTCGGGAAGTGATTAATGCGTTGCTTCACTTATTTTCCTCGGGTTGTGGATGGCGGAACTTGCCCGATGGGTTCCCGAATCGTTCAACGGTTCGCCATTACTACGATCTCTGGCGGCGAGCCGGTATCTGGGAGCAAATTCTGACAGTTGTAAATTCTTCCTCAAATTCGCAATCGAAACAAAATCCCGATAGATGAAGAAAATTTGGAAAATGTGAAAGGAACTTGTTAAACGGATCGGTATATCCGATACAAGTTCTGCAAAGATTCTCAGGCAAAAAAGAGAAATCGAGTACCAAAGGGAGGGGTCATGAACAACTCGGTAAACTACGCAAGCGGGGCGATTTCGCTGGCCTTGCTGATCGGTTTCGGTACGGGTTGTCATCTTCCCCAGAACTCGCTAACAGAAACAATTTTCAAAAACGAATCATACCCAATTCAGGCAAGGCTATTAGCTCCTCTTGCCGATTCGACACAAGCCAGCGAGCAACCCGTTGATGCTCCTTTGCCTACGATCGATAAGGGTATTTCCAACCGAAGTTCCAATGAGGTTTTTGCTGCTCATTATCCCGAGACCGAGGAAAAGGGGAATTTTCCGAATTTAGCCCCATCGCTACCGTTGCCCCAAGCGGCACCCGCTCCCGCACCGACCCAGAAAGAAAACAGCCCAAAGTTTACCTTAGATCAGGTCATTAATGCCACCTTGCTGGCCGATCCGAAACTTCGCGCTGGTTTCGAGGCGATCAATCAAGCTCAGGGCGAAGCTCTGACCGCTTCGCTGCGTCCCAATCCGACCTTTGGGATTAGTCAAACATTGATGCCGTTAATTCGACCGTTTACAGAAGATTTGCAAGGTGGCCCTCCGCAGTTGGACCTTGGCGTTTCGTACCGCATCGACTGGTTTTTATTCGGGAAACGGGCAGCAGCTCTCCAAGCGGCTAAGCTGGGGGTGAAGGTCAGTGAGGCAGAATTTGCCGATCTGATCCGTCAACGTGTGCAGGAGGTGGCAACAACCTATTACGATGTACTCGAAGCGAAATCTCTTTTGCAATTGGCGCAACAAGATGCCGCTAACCTCAAACAAGTGGAAGACCTGACGAAAAAAGCCGTCGAGGGGGGGGGACGCCCGCAGGTCGAATTGGGAAGAATCCGCCTCGATCGTCTCCGTGCCGAACAAGCAGTACGGGATAGCGAAAACAATCTCATTGCAGCCAAAGCACGTTTGTGGGCCTTGATGGGGCGCGACGAACCGGACACAAATTTCGATGTGGCTGGTTCGCTGGAAGAAATTCCGATCCCACAAATGCCCCCTTTAGAAGAGTCGTTGAAAATTGCGACACAAAATCGGCCAGACCTAGAGGGTCTTCGTCGAAAGGTAGCTCAGGCCAACGCCGCTATCATCTCAGAACGCAAACAAGGTTTACCGGAAATCACCCCTCAAGTGGGTTACACTCGCCAGTTCCAAGAAAGAGCCATCGGTTTCCCCGATGCAAACTCCTACGGGTTTGGCATTGAGATGACGTTGCCTTTTTCTGATCGGAATCAAGGCAACATCTATCGAGCGACTTCGATTGCAGTTCAACAGCGGTTCGAGTTACAGGCTGCCTTGGTAGAGCTTCGTTCGGAAGTGGTGCAAGCCTATCAGGAACTTCGGACAGTTCAGGCCAACGCTAAAGCCGTGGCCGAAGAACAATTGAAACTCGCCAGTGAGGTTCGCGATAGCTTGAACAAGGCTTATGAAGCAGGTGGCCGACCTTTAATTGATGTGCTCGATGCGCAACGAAACTATCGAGAAACCTATCGCTTATATATCGAAAGTCGAGCCAATCTCGGTCGAGCAGGAATCAAGTTTAATGCAACCCTAGGTAAGAAAGTGACACCATGACAAACACACCACCACCAACGAATCCCCCTTCCCAATCACCGCTACCGCCAACGAATTCCCCTTCCCAATCACCGCCACCGCCGCAAGGGTTTTTCGGTCGCTGGCGTTGGCTTTGGTCTTTGGGTCAATTTCTCGTCGCTTTGGCTGGGACGGTAGCTTTTCTGGTTTATCTGTTGGGAAATCCTTTTGATCCCCCCCCCCAACCGGTGGAACGGGTGACTCCACCGCAAGAAGTTGTTACGATTTTGGGGGCAGGGCGAATTCGAGTTGTGCCCGGAAGCCCCTTCGATAAAAAAGTTCAAATTGTGAGTGTCCGAAAAACCTTACTGACCGAACCAATACTCAGTGTCACGGGTCGCGTTGTGGCCAGCTTACGTCCCAGTAGTGAAAAGGGAGAAATTCTTTGGCAATTCGATTCCCCCGAGAATCTCACCGCCTTCACCGATTGGCAAAAAGCGCTGGCCGATATTGCTTTTCACGAAACCCAATTGCAACAAGTTCAAAAGCTAGCCAAAACGAAATTAGAAGCACAACGAGAAGTGGTCAAACGGCTCGAAAAACTCGTGGAGGCAGGGACCGATACGATAAAAGACCTCACCGCGGAACGGGCCAATTTGATTCAACTGGAGATTACTGGTCGGCAAGAAGTGCATCAGGCGGAAACGGCGTTGCGTGTGGCCAAACGTGAAGAGGCCGCCCAAGCTCGTCGCTTGCAACAGGCAGGGTTGAGCGTAGAGTTACTTCAGAGTGTTAGCTCAGACCTAGATGTTGTTATGGCAGACGTTCCCGAAGGAAGATTAAATCAAGTACAAATTGGTCAAGGCTGTGTGGCCCGTTTCTTTAGCGTGCCAAAACAACCATTCACTGGTCGGGTCAAAAGTATCGCCCCCGTCCTTTCTGCCGAGCGCCGCTCGTTACGGGTTCTTTTCACGATTGACGATCCGGATGATAAGCTACGCCCAGGCATGTTTGCCGAGATCGGCCTTGGCACGGATACTCGCGAATCCTTGTTGGTTCCGGTGGATGCGATTCTCCACATCGGTCGCGCCGATTACGTTCTCGTGGCCGAAGGTGAAAACATTTGGAAGGTAACGGAAGTTCAAGTTGGTGAGCCTTATCGAAATGAAGTCCAAATTCTCGAAGGACTCAACGAAGGTTCCAAGATCATTGCCAAAGGTGCGATTCTGTTCAAGCCCTTGGCAGTGCGGGCATTGCAACAGGGGGGGGGCAATCCATGATCGCTTCCCTGATAGAAGCCGCACTCCGGTTACGCTGGTTGGTGCTGCTGGTTGTATTAGCGATCGGTGGGGGGGGGATATATTCGTTCCGCAAACAACCCATCGATGCTTATCCCGATATTTCTGCCCAAATGGTTCAGGTCATTACGGTTTATCCAGGGCGTGCCCCCGAGGAAGTTGAACGTCAAGTGACGATTCCTATCGAAATTGCAATGCGAACTGTGCCCAAAGTGGAGACTATCCGCTCCCGCACGATCTTTGGCCTTTCGGTAGTACAGTTGATCTTCGAGGAAGGAACAGAAAGTTATTGGGCCCGCTCGCGTGTGCAGGAGCAATTAGCTCAAGTGGAATTACCAGAGGAAGCTCAGGCGGAATTAGGGCCATTGGCCACAGCTTACGGAGAAGTTTACCGCTACGAGTTAGCTTCGGATGGGACTTACAACCTCATGGAACTGAGGGAATTGAACGATTGGGTTGTCATTCCCCGATTACTTCGCGCTTCTGGTGTCGCCGAGGTTTCTAATTTCGGGGGGTTGGAAAAACAATTTGCCATCACGTTTCGACCTGCTGATCTCGATCGATTCGGTCTGTCCCTTAAGGATGTCATCGAAGCGATCCAATCGAACAATGCCTCGGCCGGTGGCAGTGTCATGCAACGGGGCAGTATGTCCTTTGTGATACGAGGAAGTGGGTCGATTCAAACATTGAGAGAGATTGAGAACACATTTGTCAAATCGGTTGGAGGAACCCCTGTTTATCTGCGAGATGTGGCAGGGGTGGATTTAGATCATCTCACTCCGTTTGGAATTTTTAGCAAGGATTATCATGATGAGCGTGTCGAAGGAATTGTGCTGATGCGAAAAGGGGAAAACCCCTCGCGAGTTCTAGCACAAATCAATACGGCTGTAGAAGAATTAAATGCCACCGAATTGCCAGCAGGGGTTCGGGTCGCACCTTTTTACGATCGGCAACATTTGGTCGATGCCACTTTGCATACGGTCAGTCATAGTGTGCTGCTGGGCATCACGTTGGTGGTGTTGGTGTTGCTATTGTTTTTGGGGCGACCCGCAATGGCAGCCCTTGTGGCTTTGACCATTCCTTTTTCACTCCTTTTTGCCTTGATATTGATGTATCTGACCGATATTCCGATCGGTCTCTTATCAGTCGGAGCGATTGATTTTGGAATCATTGTCGATGGGGCGGTGATTATGGCCGAACACATTGCCCGCCGCTTGGGAGAGGCCCGTCAACAAAACGATACCCGTTCGATTCCTCGAATTGTTCTATCAGCGGCTCAAGAAATTGAAAGGCCGGTTTTCTTCGCGGTTGTCATTATCATGGTGGCCTATTTACCTTTGCTTTCACTTTCAAGTATCGAAGGCCTGTTGTTTCGACCTATGGCGTTGACGATGGTGTTTGCCTTGTTGGGGTCGTTACTTTTTTCGTTGTTTGTCGTCCCTGTGTTGGCCAGCCTGATTTTCCGTAAAGGCTATACAGAATGGGAAAATCCCCTCTTGTCCTTAGTCCGTCCTCTCTATGGTGCCCTCTTGCGATTGTTGTTGTTGTTCCGTTGGATCGTGGTGGCAGGGGTGATTTGTCTGGTGGCAGGCGTGATTGTCAAACTCGTCCCGAGACTGGGAATCGAGTTTCTGCCTTATATGGATGAAGGGGTGATCTGGGTGCGGGCCAATTTTCCAGAAGGCACGGCCCTTCAACAATCGAGCGAGTATGGCCGACGCATTCGAGAAGTAGTGTTAGAATTCCCCGATGTGAAGTTTATCTCGGTGCAAGCAGGCCGCAACGATTCAGGAACCGATCCTTTTCCGCCCAGCCGCTTGGAGATTATGATTGGTCCGAAACCCCGCGAACAATGGACCCAATATCGCACTAAGCCCGAACTGGTAGCAGCCATTGGGAAACGCCTACGCGAAGAATTTCCGACCACACGTTTCAACTTCACGCAACCGATTATTGATAGCGTAACAGAAGATACCAATGGAACCTCGGCGAATTTAGCCATCGAATTTTCAGGAGCCGATTCTGAGGTCTTGTTGAACCTCGCTCGGCAAACAGTTGATCTCGTGCGAACCATTTCTGGTGCCGTTGATGTGAATATCGAGCAAGAGGGGCCTCAACCTCAATTAGTGATCACACCCGATCGGCAACGCTGTGCTCGGCATAATGTCCGGATCGAGGATGTGACCGAGTTGATTAACGTGGCCTTGGGAGGAAAGCCAGTTGGCACCTTGTACGAAGGGGAACGCCGGTTTGATATTGCCGTGAAGGTCGATCGTTACATTGCCAATTCCCCTTTGGCAGTTGGGCGATTACCCGTCCACACTCCCGAGGGGGTGCCCGTTCCGCTCAATCAGGTCGCTCATATTGAATTGGTGGATGGTCAAACGATCATCGCCCGAGAAAATAGCCGCCGACGCATCACCGTGCGGTGTGATATTGTGGGGCGAGATCAGGGCGGATTCGTCAAAGAAGCACAAGAACGATTCGAGGAACTGATCCGACCCCAAATTCCCTCGGGGTATCGGGTCGCATGGCTGGGAATGTTCGAGAATCTGGAACGAGCACGCAACCATTTTCTCTTCCTGATACCGATTACCGCAGTGTTGATATTGATGCTGTTGGTGGTGACGTTTCGTTCGTTAACCAGTGCCTTTTTGGTACTGGCAGGTATTCCTTTTGCCTGTATCGGTGCTTTAGTGGCCTTGTATGTTCGCGATATGCATATCAATGTTTCGACCGGTGTGGGATTTTGTGCTTTGTTTGGCATTGCAATTATGGATGGCGTTTTGATGGTCCGAGGAATTAACCTGCTTCGTGAAGGGGGTATGAATTTGTCCGAAGCAATTCTCACCGGAGCGCAACAACGCCTGCGCCCAATTCTCATGACAGCGATCGTAGCCATATTCGGCTTGCTCCCTGCATCGTTGGCAACAGGGTTAGGTTCAGATGTGCAACGTCCTTTGGCTACGGTGATCGTCTGGGGATTATTAAGTGCCATGATTTTGACATTATTCGTTTTACCCGTTCTGTACTATCTGATTCCTCCAAAAGTTTCTCAACAAGTATCCGATTCTCCTTTCTCTCATTGAATCCAATTCGATTTGAAATGAATTGCTCATACACGGCCTTTTGACTTTCGACCTTGCGATAAGACCTTTCGACCGAGACGTTTAGCTTTGTGTAAGATTCCTGAATCATTGGAGTATAAACAAGGGCTAGAAGTATCCGATAATTCATCGATTAATCTCGATATTTCTACTGGGCTTAGCGAGGATGTTTTTTAAAAGATATTGCCAGATAGTAATCACACTAAATCGTTTCAATAAATTCGCTAGGCTGTATCTAATAATTTTCAGGAAAAAGATTCAGAATCATTCATTACGTTGATTCTAAATTGATCAATCACAAACACGAGATAGCAACCCTATGATTTCATCACAAGAGATAAAATCCTCAATGATATTTGGGATAGAAATGGAAATTCAATAGTCCCTCATCTAGGCAATACGACAGCTCAATTCGTTGAGTCATCGGTTCCATGCAATGTTTGATGCTTTGATTCAACTCAAAAAGATGAATTCGGGACAGGGACTTTATCGCCCTTGATTTCACGGACTCTATCGCCCTTGATCTTAACGGAGGTTGTTGATGTATTGTCACACTTTGACCTATGGAACAGTTATCGCGATTGCCCTTGTTTTTGGTGCCGTCAACTGGGCCGGTGAAAAAATCCCCTTAGATAAACTCCCTAACGCTGTCGTCAAAGCAGTCAAGGAGCGTTTCCCTGAAGGTGAGATGCTCTCGGCAGAAAAGGAAAAGGATGATGGTCGCCTCAAGTATGAAGTCAAAGTGAGAAATAAAGGGAAAAAATATGAGGTTGAAGTAACACCCGATGGAAAAATTTTAGAGGTCGAACGGGAAGATGATTAACCCAATTTCCCTTTAAAATCGGATCATCATTTTGTGGTTTAGAGGTTGACATCGCCCTGAGGTTATCTTCGGATTCGATTGGTTCTATTATCACCTATCAACTCATATATCACTTATCAATTTATATCACGACAATGAGAAATTATTTCTATCGATTGGCTTTGATTCATTTACGCATAAGAGAGGCAGAAAAATTACTCTTCGATCAGTTCAATCCCAGAAATCATAGGAGGTAACGATTTACTATTGCTACGGAAGGAAAGACGAAATTCGTCGGCGATACGAATTCCACGGAATTCTTCGACGACCAATTTAAAAGGCCCCTCGGCGGTTTTCACAATGTCATAATCGTTAATTAAACGACGCCCCTGAAGACTGGCAGAGAAAACACGTTCACTGGGTTTAGCATTTTCGAGTTCACAGAAATAGAGTCGGACAATATAAGATTTTTCGGTAGAACCAACCGGCCCCATTTTGATGGTAATATTTTCTGCACCGACCACGGCGGATGACCCCACCCAAGAACGATCGCCACTCACTACCGAGGGATGCCGACGGAGGTAACGCACTTTCGCACCCGTAACCGTTGCGGGCGGCGTGGGAGAGAAGCCCCCCACGCTGGGAAATTCCAGCCAAAGGGTATTGTTGTCGGATTTTCGATCCCCCGAGGCAGCAAAGTTAATACCTATTTGTTTGATTTGAGTTTTGTAATCTACCTTGCCAACGAAAGTCCATAATTCATTTTCTTCCATCGGGATGAGGGCAATCGAGGTTTGGTTTTGATAATTGCAAACACAAGTCCGAGTGTAATCGGGGGCACTTAAGACTCCCCCCGCCACAATCAGATTCAAGGTGCAGCTAGATCGGAAACCACCGAAGTTTCCTGTACCCCCATCGTTGCAAAGGTCATAAAAACCTGCAGCGCCTGAACGGAATGTCAGAAGATTTTCCGAGGCAGCCGGCGTATTGCAACCATAGTGACGTAACCATTTCCATTCCGTTAGCTCACCAGTGACGGGGTCGAGCTTTCGGATCGGTTTACCCGTCAGAATGTCGCAGGCCCCTTGCCCTTGAAGCACCGTATCGCCCCGAATCATGGCCGGTCCCGTAAAGGATTTGTCGAACCACAACGGTTTACCCGTCTTGGCATCCCAAGCCCGCATTCCCTTCGGTTCATCATTAAGGGTATCCCGTGCGACACGCCCCGCTTCCAAAAGAATATCGTGTTTTTCCGAGTAGCTTAGCCATGTCCCAAAAATTTCTTTTGCATCGGACCAAAGCAGTTGACCTTCCTTCAGCGAGAAGCATTTTAGGATCGAAGCCGGTGCTTTCTGCTTTGCCCCTTCAATCCGTTTGATGGCCGCTCCCGAGAGGCGATCAATTGCATATAATCGCCCCCCCCCCGCACAAATACTATTGTTCCGGAAACCCATTTCTGCTTCGACCGTCCAGAGAACTTTACCGGTTTTGCGATCGAGAACCGAAATCTGCTTCGAGGAAAAGAAGTTATCGTTTTCCCAGATTTTGAGGAGTTTGCTCGGGGTTTTCAGTTGCTTTTCCAAAGCGGCATCAAAAGCAGGGTCGGCCCCTCCAATCAAATAATCCCCAATCAGGCTGATGAAACTCCAACGAGGGGGATTCTCGGCCCCTTCTGCTTTGGGTAAGGTGAATTCTTGTAGGATTTTCCCTGTGGCGGGATCAAGCCGAACACATTTATTTTTATAGGCAATATACACCCCTTCCGAGGAAGAAACATAATTGGCACCGGTGGCATTAGCACCGGCTTGATGGGCGAGATTGTTATAAATATCTCCTAAGCCCGGTAGTTCAGTTTCCCAAAGTAAACGCCCCGTATAGAGGTCCACGGCCCGCATTTTGTCGATCCCTTCGATAAAAATGCGACCATCGCACACTTGAGGTTGTGGTCCGTGGCCGTGCCGAGGAAGAATTCCATCGTTGGTGGTACCACCAAACCACAAGACCCCGAGAGGAGCCTTGACGATGGTATCTTTGCTGACACGGGTATTGGCGGCATCCGCATGTTCATGGGTCCAGTTCGCGGCTCCTATTAGAGCACCGACCCGCTCGATCGTGACATGATTCTCCCCCTGTGTGAAGTTGGCCTTGGGGAGCTTGAGTGCTTCGATCTGAGATTTCAAACGTTCGGTTTCCCCTTTCGATGTGCTGACCACCATTTTCCCCCCATAGGGACGTAATGAGCGATAGCTTTTTTCAATCAGCTCAGGTGAGGAACCTTCTGGTAAATAGATCAGATTCGCCAGATAGGCAGGCATTTGGGCATCAATCATATCTCCCAAAATCAGGGCACAGCGTGTGCCATAAATTCCATCGGCAATCAAGCTATTCTTGATCGTTTCTAAGGTGGTCTTGTCCGTTTCGAGAGCAAGGACATGAAATTGGGTCGCTGCCACTAATTCTCGGATCTGTTCGAGCTGTGCCTTGCCAAGAATAATGTACCCCTCTCGTTCTGATGTTTCTTTGAGCATTTGTTGAACCAAAGGAGAAAGTTCTGCGACCGGTTTCGTCTTTGGATTTTTTTCAAAGTGAGGAGGATGAATCACGGTTTCTTTATCGGTTCCGAAACAGAGAAGTTTCCCGTCATCCGTGCTGATAAAGATACGGTCGTCGGCACAAATGAGGCTAAAGGGAACCCCTTCAAATTCGGTTTCCCAAAGGACCTTCTCAAGATTCGTTACCGAATAAACCTTTAAGCTATTCGGGCCGGCGGTGATGAGTTGATCCCCTGCTTGGATAATGTGGGTCATTCCGATGGCAGGCCCTGCAGCCACATGCTTGCCGGTGAATCGTTTCGGTGGCGAGGCTTTCGGGTCTTCTTTATCGGTTTTGGGTTTTTCGGTGGGGTCATCGGCAACAAAACTCCACTGCTGTAGGGCAATTTTCTTCGGGTCCATCTCTGGAGCAGTGGGGGCTTCGGGTTTTGTTTCGCTTTCCGGTTTCGTTGGTTTCTTCTCGGGTTTGGTTGTATCTTTGGGTTTAATGACCTCCTTGAGAAGGTAAGTGCGAATCTCATTTTGCTCAAGGACGTGGGCCTTTTCCCCATCGATACACAATGCTTGGGCAAAATCGCTGAGATATTTCCCATCTTCGCTTCGGAAGGCAGCGTTATTGTTGAAGAAGAACTTACCTGCCAGAACAACTGAATTCCCCCCTCCCTTCTTGGAGTTTTCGTTCAAGAGGTAATAAATCAGTTTTCCGGTTCGTTTATCGTAACAGGCAGGAATGGATCGTCCGCCGGCAATAAAAAGCCGATCGCCTTGGATGGCCATGTGACCTTGGGGGGCAATTCCAGCAAAGGCATCGGCACCTGAGTGAGGCTGTTTGATGAAGATCGAGCCATCGCCATCATTGGTCCAACGAACTTGGCCTGTGTGAGCATCGACCGCGTGAATAAAGATTCCCATGAACGGCCAAATACTGGCACCAAAGTAAACGGTATCGCCATCGACAACGGGGGCGCCGCGAACAGGCCAAGTCGAGATGAGGCGACTATTCCCGAGGAGTTTCCGCTCTTTCGGTCCGCCCCGCATTTTCCAGACTAGTTCCCCTGTGGCAATTTTGACACAATAAAAGAACCCATCATCCGAACCAAAATAGGCATTGCCATGAGCACAGGTAGGAGCAAAGCGAACGGGTCCTCCTGTCGAAAATCGCCACAGGTCCTTTCCCGTGCGGGTATCAATCGCCAAAATCCCATCTTCTCGTGAGGAGCCAACTAAAAGAGTATGGCCTACCACCACTGGTTCGTAGCTCTTGTCAAAGGGAATTTGGGGTTGATCGGGCCAAGAAGGGGTCAATGGCGGCAGTTCTCGAACCCAATTCAGTCTCAAGTTCAGGGGAACCGCATCATTCACTTTATTCGTATGCTGAGAATCGGCTTTCCATTGTGGCCAATCACCAGCCTGAGAAAGACCCGTCGATATTAAAAAAAAACTGGCCAGAGCAACAAAAAGGCGTGTTGGAGTGAAATTCATAGCAGAGTCGAAACCGGAGGATTAAGAAATCGCAGGTTAGTATAGTTAATTTAACCCCAAACCTATGCGAAGGGATCGTGTGTTTCTGGTTAAGAAAATATGTTGATAGAATCGGTTTTTGAGTACCTTTTTGAGAAAGTGAAAGAACTTATTCCGATGATTTTGCTCTAACCGAGTTTATTGGAATCGAACAGCATCACTCTCAGAAAGAGTGAAAGATTTTACTCCGGTTCCTTAATGTCAAGTTTATCGACTAGAGCGGTTTAGACTCAGACCGTTGACCAACCGACCCTCAAAAAATCAGGCTTCGCGGTGTCAGGGAATGAGTCCGTCTATGAGATCGAAATTGGTTTATGAATCTTGATTTGGAGAAGCTAGCGATGATTTCCAAGGGATGAATAGTCATTAAGGTTGATATCCTATTCATTCTTTCCCTACAGGGTAAAATGATTTTTTAGGAAATTTCGCGAAAGGACTCTGATTCACATGCTGCGTGTCGAACCGTTGTTGTCAATCCAAAGAGAGCTGTGCCAAATCCCGAGAGGTCCTGAACGCTTTTCAGCTTACGTCGAGTTGATGCACGATCGCAATCAACAATTGCTTCGACCGTTGCACGCGTTTAACCCCATGTGCCGCGAGCATGTGAACAGCCGGCTCGATGAATTATTGGATTGTGATGCCGAAGGGATTGCGGATGAGGCCCTTCTCGAAGCAGAGGATCGACTGGGCGATTTAGGTAATTATCGCATGGGGATGGTTTTGGCCGATGATATAGCCGGTTCGTGGACAAATCGCGATCTCGTCGAAGTGAACGACCTGCGGGCCGATTTGAGCTATCTTCTCGATCGCGGCTGGTTTGTTTTAACCCTTTGGGTGAGCGATGAGCCGAGCGAAGAATCGATTCGGCAACAAACTTTGGCGTGCGTGTATCGAACTTTTTGGATTCAACGGTATGGCCCTGCCAAGACCCTTGGTGAAGCCCTGCGAATTGCAGGCCAATCCCTGCTGTTTGCTGGCATCAACCTGCCCAAACTGAGCGATGAACATTACGATACCATCGCCGAATATGCTAATCTCTATGCAGCGGCCGAACTTTTCGCGGAATTTCCCACGGCCTTTACGATTTTGCGGGGGGATTTGGCCGCAGTGCGGGTCGGTTATCCCCCACTCGGTATACCCGATAAAGGAGGTCTTGCCTTTGCTCTAGAACAAGCACAGCATGCCCCTAGCCCCGAAATTCTTTTCAATGCCGATCGCTTTGAACGATCTCTCAACTCCTCCGATTCTCGAACCTCCTCCGATTCTCGAACCTCCTCCGATTCCCACTCTCCAACCGAGTCGGAATCGAATTAACTAACCTTGGCTGGATTCTCTTGCGTTTGACGATCGCCTGTCTCACGAGCTGGGTTCGACTCGATTGCTTCGTTCTGGACAATGGCTTGTCTAATTCCGGTGAGAATCGTAACCTGTTTTTATGAATACTCATGAACTGATCGCAGAATTACGCGAGCAAAATCCAACTAAAATCGTTCTTCTGGTTGCAGATGGTTTAGGGGGGCTGCCTCTGGAACCGGGCGGGAAGACAGAACTCGAAACAGCGAAAACACCCAATCTCGATCGACTCGCAACCGAAGGGGTCACCGGCCTGAGTATCCCTGTGTTGCCAGGCATCACGCCTGGATCGGGGCCGGGGCATTTAGGCTTATTCGGTTACGACCCGCTCCAATATCGTATTGGTCGAGGGATTCTCGAAGCCTTGGGGATTAACTTTAACGTCACTCAAAAAGATGTGGCCATTCGTGGCAATTTTTGCACTCTCGATGCTCAAGGGAAAATTACCGATCGCAGAGCTGGGCGACCTTCGACCGAGCGATGCCAAGCCATGGTCGAGAAAATGCGCCAAGTGCGGATTCCCAACATCGAAGTTTTTGTGGAACCGGTGAAAGAGCATCGCTTTGTTGTGGTTTTCCGTGGCGAAGGTCTCGGCGATAAAGTCAACGATACCGATCCCCAAGCCGTAGGAGTGGCCCCGCTCTTAGCACAAGGGAGCGATACCCCGTCCCAAAAAACGGCTCAGGTGGCTAATGAATTTGTGAAGCAAGTTGGCGAGATTCTCAAAAACGATGCTCCCACCAACGGTGTCACACTCCGAGGGTTTGCTTGTTATCCCAACATTCAAACCATGCAGCAAGTGTACGGGTTGCGATGTGCCGCCATCGCGGTTTACCCCATGTACAAGGGGTTAGCCCGTTTGGTTGGGATGGACATTATCGATGCGGGCGATACCCTCGAAGGACAAACGCAGAAGCTCAAAGAATTATGGAACCAGTACGACTTTTTCTTTCTCCATTACAAATACACCGATTCCACCGGTGAAGATGGCAATTTCGCCAAGAAAGTGGCAGAGATTGAACGGCTCGATGCGGCGCTCCCCGCGATTACATCCAACAAGCCCGATGTCTTGATTGTGACCGGCGACCATAGCACCCCCAGTAAAATGAAATCGCACTCTTGGCATCCGGTTCCGACTCTGATTCATGCTGCAACAGCACGGACCGATGGGGTCACCGAATTTAGCGAGAGCGCTTGTCTACGAGGGGGACTTGGGCAGTTTGAAGCGAAATACCTCATGCTTTTAGCGATGGCTCATGCCGGTCGATTCGGGAAATACGGCGCTTAAGTGAGCTTTACCTCTATCCTTCTTACCCAAGCCAGATGGGTTGCTTAACATTTTCATCGATGTTGGTGAGATATTCATTTCATCGTGAATAGTCTTACGCAAACCAAATGGGATGTTCCCCTGCTGCGGGTAAACGAACCACTTGGGCGGAATGGATTTTCGGATGCTGAAGAATCGCCTTCAGAGCTTCACTGGAGGGCATCGAATCGAGATTCAAAACGGCGATGGCGTTTCCACCGGGCGCTTCTCGTCCCAAGTGCATCGAAGCGATATTGACTTGATGCCGACCAAACTCGGTTCCCAAAAATCCAATCAAACCGGGCACATCCTGATGCGGAAACACCAACATAATCCCATCCAGATAGCTCTCTAGGCGATAGGCCCCCAATTGAACTAAACGCGGATACTGATTGCCAAATAAAGTGCCCGATGCCGTGTAAATCCCCTGATCGGTATGGAGTTCGGTTTGCACTAAGGTGGCAAAATCTCCTTTGACTTCTGAGAGATTCGTTTGGATTTCGATCCCCCGTTCGCGAGCCAAAAAGCCAGCATTTACGATATTGACCGATTCACTCAAATGACGTTCTAACAAACCTGCGGTGAAGGCATCGACCAACAGTTTCGGATTTCGTTTGGCCAATTCCCCGCGAAAGGTCAACACGGCCCGTTGGATGGTCCCCTGCGAGTATTGGGATTGGAATAAGCCTAATCTGCGGGCGAGATCAACATAATAGCGCATCTCTTCTAATTCGGCCCGATTGACGGCGGCGGCATTCACGGCACATTGCACGACTCCTTTGGTGAGGAAATCGACCAAAAGATGAGCTGCTTCGATGGCAACAGCTTCTTGCGCTTCGACGGTCGAGGCCCCCAAGTGCGGGGTCAAAACAATTCGCGGTGCCTTGAGCAAGGGGGAATCGCTGGGCAGGGGTTCTTTCTCGAAAACATCCAACCCTGCGCCGGCCAAATGTCCCGATTCTAAGGCAGCGATTAGGGCCGGTTCGTTCACGATTCCCCCCCGAGCCACATTCAGGATGCGGGCCCCTTTTTTCATCAGGGCGATTTCCTCTGCACCGATAAAATCTTTGGTTTCTTCGGTCAGGGGAATATGAAGGGTCAAAAAATCACACAAAGGAAGTAACTCATTTCGAGAGGCCACCGCACGGATGCCAAATTCTGCGGCCTTGGCGGGGGAAATTAACGGGTCATACCCCACCACTTGCATATCAAGGCCGACGGCCCTGCGGGCTACTTCCCGACCGATTCGTCCTAAGCCGATCACTCCGAGTGTTTTGCCGGCCACTTGGGTCCCTAGAAACTTCCCGCGTTCCCATTTACCTTGTTTCATGCTGGCATCGGCACTGGGGATATGTCGGGCCACGGCCAGTAACAGGGCAATGGTATGTTCGGCAGCGGAAACCGTGTTGCCACTGGGGGTATTCATGACCAGAATTCCCCGACGGGTAGCCGTGGCCACATCGATATTATCGACCCCCACCCCCGCGCGAACGACGGCTCGTAATCGCCCCGTTTGCTCCAGAATTTCTCCTGTCAAACGAGTCCCCGAACGAACAATGGCCCCATCGTTTTTTTGCAAGGCTTCGATGAGTTCCTTGCCCGATAGCCCCGGCCGATTATCGATCTCAATTCCCCCTTGACGAAGAACTTCTAATCCTGCAGCCTCTAACTTGTCACAAATCAAAACACTTGGCATGAATTTCTTGTTCTCTCTTGGCTAATAGTAATCGTAAAAGGTTACAATAACCCTTGCAATTATAGGGTTTTTGTCAGGAGATTGAATGAGAACTCAGGGAATTCAATTATTCAAATAATCAAACGATAAAGAATAATTTCCCCGAAAGGTTCTAAAGTTTTTCAAGGATTTATTACCAAGCGCTATGAGAGGCTTGAAATGGTATCACCAGAACGCTTTGAAATTATGCAGATTTATTGGGTTCGCTTGCTGGGGCAATTCGGGGTGGAACCATTTCAGGCCTATCCGGTGTTTGATCGTTTGGTTCAAGCCTATCAGCAACCGGATCGTGCTTATCACAATTTGGAGCACATTAACGATGTACTTCGGGTGATTGGCAAACTCAGTTCATTGGCGGAAAATCCCGACTTGGTCTTTCTCGCTGGTTGGTTCCATGATGTGGTTTATGACCCCAAGAGAAACGACAACGAGGAAACTTCGGCCCTTTACGCACAAACAGAACTTGAGCCTTTTATTGGTGAAGACAAAGCACAACTGGTTGCCGATTTAATCCGTGCTACCAAGCATAGCCACCAAAGCGATTGGAACGCCGATGCCAAAGTTCTTCTAGATGCGGACCTTTCAATCTTGGGGGCAGACCCCAAACGTTACGAGCGCTACGCCAAGGCCATTCGAGAGGAATACGCCTTTGTGCCCGAACCCGACTATCGGGTAGCTCGTGTGAAAGTGCTACGCTCATTTTTGGATCGCGAACGGATTTATCTCACGGATCGGATGTATGCTGTGGGGGAAGAATTTGCTCGACAAAACATCCTTGCAGAAATATCTATCCTTGGGGGAGAGATTCCTTCTTAGGTGAGTTCTTCTTTTGGGAGGAAAAATTCCTTCTGAAGAGAATCATTCCTTCCTCAAGTTCTTCTTCACGATGCTATCTCGACCGTGAGAAACCTGCCGACCGCGATGGGTCGTTGGAATGACGACGAGCATTAATCTTTCTTCACGGGCGTGGGCGCCGGAGTGGGAGTCGGTGCGGGTGTAGGCATTGTCATTGGTGTGGGAGTGGGCGTCTTCATCGGAGTGGGCGTCGTTGTGGCCCCCGTACCGGCACCAGAGTCGATTCCCCGTGCCTTTTTCCATGCAACCACTTCGGCTGTTAAAACCTCGACGGCTTTGTTCAACTGGTGGTCGATCCCTTTGGCAATATCCTCGGGAAGGGCATCGACGGGGACATCCGGATGAACGCCCTCCTTCTCCATATTGATTCCTTTCGAGGTGTAAACTCCGATGCGCGGCAACCGGAAGGACGAGCCATCAATCAACTGGGTGCTTCCGGTCCCAATCACCATGCCCCCTGTCGACTGACCAATCACTTTTCCTAGCCCCATGGTTCGGAAGGCAGCGGGGAAGATTTCGGCATCGGAATAGGAACGATTGTTAATCAGCACGGCAGAAGGTTTGATCCATTTCCGATCGAACGAGCGTAAGACAAGGCCTTCGCCCCCCCCCCGTTGTTTGAAAATGGTATGCTCCTTCAACGAGAGGTAGTTCAGAACTTGATCGTGTGTGAACCCTCCCCCGTTGTAGCGGACATCAATCACGATGGCTTCTTTGTCGTAATTATCCGAGTAAAGTGAGCGAACAAACACTTCAAGGCCGTTCTCATCCATCGAAGGGATATGAATGTAACCGATTTTTCCGCCGCTGGCTTTGGCTACGGTTTCGGCATTGTTGCGGACCCAGCGTTGATACATTAAATCTGAGATTACCGAACGATTGACGGCTTGAATATCCACTTTGCGACGCGATTTCGGATCGCTGGGGTTGGAGGTGACTTCAAGGGTGACCGTTTCGCCGATTCGACCATTGAGAAGTTTAGAAAGGTTGGTTTTTTCGGTAATTTCTTCTCGATCGATACTGAGAATGATGTCACCCACATTCAGATTCAAGCCCCGTTTATCTGCTGGTCCACGACGGAGTTTCTCGGCGACTTTCAATCCCGGCCCTGTGTAGGAATCGTCGAAGAGTAAACCAAGGTCAGCGGTGAGTTCGTCGGGATTTCGGAGATTGCCTGAGATTCCTAAATGCGAAGCATTAAGTTCCCCGAGCATGAGGCTGACGAGGGAATACAAATCCTCTTTCATGCTCACATGATCGATGATCGGCCGATATTTATTGCGGATGGCCACCCAATCGAGACCGTGATGTTTCTCATCGTAAAAGCTATCATTCAAGGCCCGCCAGGCTTGCTCGAACATTTCGGTAAATTCTTCGTTCTGACGGATCGTCATTTTGGCCGTGAAGTTCACCGTATTGGGGGTAGGAGTCGTTCCCGTGGCTGCCCCAAGTCCCAGACCTACCGAGGTGAAACGTAATTGCCCCTGTGTATCCAAGAAATAAATGTAGTTGCCGCTGGTCCAGCGGATTTGTCGGGGACCGGTCCCGTTGCTGGTGATCTTCAAGGCTGAAGTTCCATCGGAATCGGCCACCCACAAGTCTCCTGCCCCGATGGTATCTCGGAAGGCGATAAAGCGACCGTTTTTCGAGATGGTTCCTTCGCGGGCATTAATTGGACTGGGGCGATTCACGCGCAGATGAATATCCTCCCAGTCAATTTCACCCGAGAAAGTCCCCCCCCCTAAGCCGCTCGCGGGGGTGGGCTTTTGCAGGCTAAGCACATACATGGTGGTTGAACCACGACGTTCACTGAGAAAGGCAATTTTGCCGTTAGGATTATTCCAGCTCACATCGCCGTTGAAGGTGGCATAGCGGGTAATGTTCACCGGTTCTTTCGAGCCATCGCTGGGAATGATGTATAACTCACTGGCAAACGAACCATCGCTGCGGGCATATACGATGTATTTCCCGTCGGGCGACCAGTCATAGTCGAACACACGCGGTTCTTTGACGAGAATTTTTTCGTCGGTCCCATCGTTTTTAATGCTGACCAATTTTCCGCCGCGAATGAAAAGAATTCGCGAACCATCGGGTGTGAAATTAGCGCCAAATTCCGTGTCGGTATTTTTCGTAATTTGGGTGACTTTGAATTTCCCCGTTTTGGTCAATTCTGGCACGGCCGGATCATCCGACTCGACGGAATAAATGTCTTCGTAACCAGTACGATCCGAAATAAACAGCAGTTTTTTCCCATCTTTCGACCAAGAAAGGCCATGCTCCACTGCAGGGGTATCGGTCACCCGTGTGGCTTTCCCACCACGAAGAGGCATGACGAATACTTCCCCATGCACCACAAAGGCCACAAAGTTTTCGTCGGGGCTAATGGCATATTCACTGATGTCCCGCGTGTAGGTCACAACCCGTTCGCTGTTGCTCTTCTCATCGGCATGAACTTCGATCGCTAACTTTCGAGTGGAACCATCTTTGGCGTTGGCAATCCAAATATCGGTGCCACATTCGTAAACAAGCCATTCGCCATTGCCGCTTAGACGAAGTCGCCGAACGGGGTCATCCTTGTGATTCGTAAGAACACGGGGTTTTCCCACCGGTACAGGAGGATTTTGGCTGGGGTCCATATCTTGAACGGTGACATTTCCAAATTGGCTTCCCACCTCCGAGACGTAATATAATTTCTTGCCATCTGGCGAGAAATTTGGGAACGAATCCTGAGCGTTGAAATCGGTCAGGCGTTTGACAATTTTGCCATCGGCTGAGGCCAACCAAATATCATCGTTCGAGGAACCACGATAACCTTTGCGATACCAAGTTCCCGGTCCGCGAACGAAGGCGGCGGCCCCGTTTGGTGCAAAGTTCACGTCTTTGGCTTCGAGATAGGGAAGTTTCGTTTCTCGACCTCCTTCCATCGGAACGCTGTAAACTTCGCTATTCGAGGGATAAGAGGCCGATCGGTTCGAGGTGAATAAGATATTTTTTCCATCGCGGCTCCAACCAATAACGACATCCTGTGCCGAATCAAAGGTCAATCGTTTGGGTTTCCCACCATAGCTCGGCACAACAAACACATCGTAACTCCCATGACGATTGGACGAAAAGGCGATATATCGCCCATCGGGAGAGAAGAAGGGGGCATAATCATGCGCTTCATGCGTGGTCAATGGACGAGCGACTCCGCCGATAGCCTCCACAATCCAAATATCGCCCAAGTAGCTGAAAGCCACTCTTTTGCCATCGGGTGAGATGTCTGGGGTGCGGGCAAATTTGATTGGTTCCTGTGCCCCGACAGAAGGGGAGAATACCAACACGGTCAAGAAAAATAGGATACGTTTCACGGTAGGTTGTCCTTAAGACCCACGAGGGGACGAAGCGATTCACTCTTAGATATTTTATAGGTTTCACATGATTTCTAAACGGAAAGATTACCCGTCTTTCCTAACTTACCAAAAGAAATGACGAGACATGGACCCGATTTCCAACTTTGATCTTCGCTAATGCCAGCCCCAAAGTGAGAATCGTTAAAACTGTTATAACTAGCAAGCCACAATCGGCCTCCGTCAGGTTGTGTTTCTATCACGGGGAATCGGGGCGATATATTCGGAAAAATCGGACCTACTCACATCGTATTTCTCTTCTCTCAAGGGTAAACTCAATAACATCCAACCCTAACTTTATTGATGATTATGATAACTCCAGTACCCATGACCTGTGGTATGACGATTGGCCTATTGCCTGGTCCCAATCGCAAAAGAACGCCCCGTTTATACGGCTTCCGAGTGATCTATCGCAATCCCGATGCAACTGAAGAGGGATGCCTGATGACTTGGGAGGTGTTAGGTGGACGTGAGAAATATCAAATCGCCTTGGAGAGATTATGGACGGGCGGCGTCAAGTGGCATTGCACCTGTGCCGATGCGATTTATAAAGGGTCCAAAAACCCGTATCATGTTTGTAAACATGTGCGAGCGATCCAAGAATCTTTGCCTGCGTTGGCCGCCTAATCCCAGCCCATGTGGATTCGTCTTTGTTGGCCAGCCCAGATTATTTCGGGGATTCTGCGACGAGTTTCTTGGCCAGCTCAATCGCTTTACCAAGTTCGCCCGGTTCGTTGGCGTACACTTCGGCCAGCTCTCGTAGTAGGAATCGAGCATTTCTGCGAATCGCTAATTCGGCCTCGACATTTTTACTCGGTTCACGAGACAATTCGATCAACGAGTTTACTAGGGCTAATCTCTCGGCCCCATCAGGTTTATCTTTTTTGGTCAATAATTCCTTGGCCCGCGAGGCAGCAAGGAGTTTATAACTTCTCCGCGTTGGATCGGCTTTTGTTAGGTCCCGCAAACGGGTCCACCGTTCATAAGCCCGAGAAAAATCTTTGTATTCTTCTAGGCGCAGGGCATCCGCTGCTTGGCGTTCAAAATCGTCTGCGAAGGAATTATCCCGATCCCCCAACCGAGCTTCTCGTCTTTTCCTAGCGATTTCTTCGAGAATAATCTTCGTGGCATTAACAATCTCTTGTTGATGTTTGTCTGCCACCCAACCCCACACGGCCTTTTCAGGGTTAGGATCGTTCGAGTAGGCGGAAAGTTCCTTCCACAGGGTCAAAGCCGCTGCAGTATCCCCATCATCTTCGGCAGCAAAAGCAGCCATGGTTTTCCGGTAGGCGTCCGGATCGTCACCATCTGAGGGTTTGGCCCGAAGATTCTCCTTCGAGTAACGATTCATCAGAACCCGTTCTTTCTCCAAGGCAAGGATATCGCGTTGCAGGCCACGCACTTTCGTGGTGATTTCGTCTTCCTTTTTCCCATACAACTCGAAATAGCGGCTAATCAATTCCAATTTCGAGTCGTTTTCCTTGGCTCCTTCAATCCGAGCGAGAAGCACAGATTGGGAAGGGGGGCGAATCGCAAATTCCCAAAGGACGTAGCCAAACAAGCCGATCAACAAGATGCAGGCAATAATGACGAACCAACCCTTGGTGTAAAAGGGTTGGGATTTTTTGCGGAGTTTCTTCTTCTTTTTGCCGGCCCGAATGGCTTGGGCTGCGGAACGATCCTGAGCGTTTGGGTCCATTTCGTTCAAAGGACGATCAATGGCGCGAGCATTGGCCACATCGGCACCCACGCTGCGTTGAGTGTGAACCTTTTCCGAAATCTCCTCTAATGCCCGTCCGACTGTTTCGGCATCGAGAGGTCGCCGATCGGGCGATTTTTCCATCAGTTGACAGACCAGATTATCCAGCCAAATCGGAATATCGGGGTTGAGTTTGGCAGGTCGAACAAACTTACCGTTCACATGCATCAGAAACATATCTACGGGAGATTCTGCATTAAAAGGTTTCTGCCCCGTGAGGAGTTCATAAAACACGATCCCAAGGGAGTACAGGTCACTGCGACCGGTGAGATTTTTTTCGCCGCGACATTGCTCGGGAGACATGTAGGCCGCTGTCCCGATTGTGTTATTCGCTCCGGTGAGAGCAGTGACATCGACATCTTTGGCAATCCCAAAATCGGTTAGTTTGAGAATGCCTTCGTTGGTGATCATCAGGTTGGAAGGTTTCAAATCGCGATGGATAATCCCTTTTTCATGAGCATGTTGAAGAGCCGCACAGAGTTGACGACCATAATCAACGACTTCTTCCCACGAGAGGCGACGATTCTGAATGATCCGATCGAGTGATTTTCCTTCTATATACTCCATAGCAAAAAAGGGAGTATCCCGATAGCTCCCCGAAGCTAAAAGCCGAACGATATTCGGATGCTTGAGTTGTTTGAGGATTTTCGCTTCTCGTTCAAAGCGAGCAAGGGCCGACTCGTTGGCAGAAAGGGCAAAAGAAATCACTTTCAAAGCCACTAACCGATCGGGGTGGCCTTCGCGACTCATTTTGGCACGATAGACGGTCCCCATCGCACCGGAACCGAGTTCCTTCTCGATAGTGAACGGCCCAATAGTTTGACCAATCAACATGGTAATCAAAGTAAGAGGATCGGATCAAAGAATACGGTGATCATGATTATGTTACGATAAGTGTTTCTCACGAAGTTCATGAAACTTATCGAAGGCAGGGCGGAATCGACCTTCGGGACTGAGTAGTCCTCCATGAGGAACCCGATGCGGTTCCAAATCGGAAAGGTGATCCCAAAAGACCCCAGTCACGTAGGATTTCGCTAAACCCATGTTTGCAAATGCCCCCGCCCATTGAGCCTGCGAGGTTTCGTTGAAACCTAACCAAGACCCTCCCGAAGCACATTCCGCAGGGTCCGCTTGAGGGTCGGGATTTTTCGAGGCAGGGTATCCGAGAACAATATGGATTGGCGAACCCAGCAGACCGTAGAAGTCGAGCATTCGCGAAGTTTCAAGCAAGTCTCGGGTGTAATTGCCTCGGGGACCACTCCCCATAATTAATTCCAATTCTAATCCAGCAAAGGGCATATTGGCCCGCAAGAGAGTATCGGCCAAGACGAACGGGGAATATTCAAATGTGCTGGTAGTCAGGTAATCGCCCCAAGGTTGAGAAAGCCCGAGATAAACCTCTAAATTGGAATCGACCTGCCAAGCTGCTTCGGCCAAAGAAGCAGTTAGACGAATCACTTCTTCCTCGGAAAGGTGTAAATCGAAGTTCCCTCCCGAGCCGGTCGAGATCGTCCAACGGCTTATTTTTCCCCGATAACGTGTCACGACGGTATCCACATAATCGCACAGCAGGCTCCGCAAAGATACCGGATCGTTACGGGTGCTATCTAACACCCATTTGGGCAACCCATTGCGTGTTAGGTCTAACAAGGGGCCTGCGGTCACGGGCATATCGTTGCTTCGTGCCCATTCAATTAATTCATCGGCTTGGGACCAGTTATAGTTCCCTTCAGTCGCTTCAATATCCCGCCAAGCCAGTCGAGCAGAAACGGCATTGAAGGCGAGGCGATACGCTTCGCGAAGATGTTCGGGAGGAGACTGAATTAACTTGCAACCCAAAAAGGTATCGAATTTGGGAAGCCGAGCGTGTCGCATGGCAAACACTTGGCTGGTATATCGGCTCATCAAAAAATCGGCCGCTTTGAAGGCCTGCGTCAATCCCTGATGCGCGACTTGATCGGCCTTTTGGGGGTTCTCGCTGACATCCAAAATCGCTTGGCACAATAAATGCGTAGCCTGTTTGGTCATCTGCTCCAATTCTGGCGAGGTATGAAGACCCCCGATTTGCCACTCGGCATATTGATTTCGGATTTGATTGATTTTCCCACGCAATAATTCAATACTCAGATCATAGCTTTGGGCGCGTTCCATCAAGGAACCGGTGCAGGTCATCATTTCGCCAATACCCGATATTTTGTAGGGAACATAGACGGCCCCGCTATCATTCATCTCGCGTTCGAGATGAAGGGTATCTCCCCTAAGGTTGGTCCGAGTGGGCAAAGGGGTGCGATCCTGTCCCGTGACGTATCCCCGTAGGAGATCATCTTGGAAGTTGACGTCGTAATCCGCAGGGACGCGGAAACGCATGACACCCATACAATAGTCCAATCTTACTTAATGGGAAGAGTACCAAGTTCTTGATTAAAAATCCATTCTACGCAAAAGAATCACCTTGTGTAGATGATTCCCCAATTCTTGAATCGCTCCTCGTTCAGAAAACTTATCGATTGGGAACCACTCTAAAAATCTTATCGACTTGGAACTAAAGCGAATTGAGGTTCGTTCCTTTTACTAAATCGATTGCCATGAAGAATCGCAGAGGGGGCCAAAAGGGGTTGGTCGGTTGATGATAATCTTTCTTCTTACGCTCCAATTCGAGAGGTCTAACACTCTGAAATTTTTTCTTCGGTATCAGAACATTTGGCTCATAACAAAGAATTTTGCTTTTGGAGTAATACCTCGGATAGAATGGACACAAAATTTTTCGCGGCTAAAAAAAGAGTTCATCTCTGAGGATATAAAAGATTTATAGTCGAGGAATTGGCCTTAGTGAGAAGAGTGAACTAGGTTATTTCGTAGGATACGATCTAACGTTTGCAACGAGACTTCGATGATCGGTCGTGTTTTCATGGGTCGCTACGAAGCCGTCCGCCTTCTGGGTGAAGGGGGAATGGGGAAGGTTTATTTGGCCCGCCAACTCGATTTGGGTCGTCAAGTTGTCGTTAAAGTGATGCATGAGCACGTTGCAGCGGAACCCAAATTTAAGCAACGCTTCCAACGCGAAACGCTTTTGATGGCCCATTTTGCTCACCCGTATGCAGTGGCTTTATACGATGCTTCCATTACCGATGGTCCTTGCATCGTGATGGAGTATGTGCGCGGGGTCAATCTCGAAACCTTGTTGGCCAAGAATAAACGTCTCAGTCCACCGCGAGTCAATCGCCTTTTGGGTCAATTGTGCGAAGTGCTGCAAGCTGCTCACGATCAGGGGTTGGTCCATCGTGACCTGAAACCTGCGAATCTCATGGTTGTGGATCATGATACCCCTCGCGAGAAAATCAAGGTCATGGATTTTGGCTTAGCCAAGATGATGGATTCGACGGTTGTTGGTGGGTACCTCGAATCCAGTGCCGAATTTGCCGTGGGCACCCCTGGATACATCCCTCCGGAACAAGTTCGTGGCGATATGATCGATCATCGGGCCGACCTGTACAGCGTGGGGGTCATGGTGTACGAGATGCTCACGGGACGCTTACCTTTTACGGGCACTTCGCAAATGGACCTGATGCTGGCTCATGCGACCGAACCCCCCCCCTCGTTTGAATCGCTCAATCTCCCAATTCACATCAGCAGTGCGGTCGAATCGGTCGTGATGAAAAGCCTCGCCAAGGACCCGAAAGATCGCTTCCAAAGCGCTCGAGAGCTGGCCGAGTATTTCGATAGTGCCATGCACCTCGAAGAATCGGGCTTTGCAGAGGAAGTGCGTGATGAAATTCCGGAACCCTCTGGCCCTGCGCTGATCCATGACCCTAATACCTTGGCCTTTTCCTTCGAGGCTTGGATGCCCGAATCCATCGCCGTGATGAAACTGCGAGGCTTTGTTAATGACCTTTCGGGGCAAATTATCGAGAGTATCCCCGGTTTGGTTCGGGTTCAAGTGAATGTCGAAGGCAAATCGCGGGGGGGATTATTTGGTTTCCGAGGACGTTCTGCCGTCCTGAATCTGGAACTTTACTTGCATCCCAATCCCAATCGTGGCAATCAACTCACTATCCAAGCGATGTTTCGTCCGAATTCCCTTTCCCAACTAAACGATCCCGTTTGGCGGGAACGTTGTACAAAAACCTACATGGAGCTGCGTGGGTACCTTATGGGTGTGGGATAACATGACCGATTCGGAAATTCAGCAACTTCTCAAACAACGATTAGACCAACTTGAGGAACAAATTCTTCTCAGCTGTTCCCGTGCGGGACGTTCCCGTTCCGAAGTGCAATTGGTGGCCGTGACCAAGTCGGTCTCACCTCGGGTGATTCGTTTGTTTCGAGAATTAGGCCCCTATCAGTTTGGGGAGAATCGGCCCCAAAGTCTATGGAGCAAAAGCGCTGAGCTTGAAGGTCTCGGGATTGAGTGGCATATGATTGGTCACCTGCAACGGAACAAGGTCGATCGGACCTTGCCGATCTGCTCGCTCATTCATTCCGTTGAAAGTGATCGACTCCTCAAGGAGATCGATAAGGAGGCGCACAAACAAGGTCGGCAGGCTCAATGTCTTCTCGAAGTCAACATCAGCGGCGAACAATCGAAGCAGGGGTTAGCGCCTGAGGAAGTCGCATCGCTTGATGATCTCATTTTGGGATTGACCTCCACGCAAGTTTTGGGCCTGATGACGATGGCCCCCTTAACAGATAATCCCGAAACCGCTCGGCCACACTTTGAGAATCTTCGGTTATTGCGAGATCGGCTTCAGAAAAATACCCGTTTCGGGGCAAGGCTTGCATATCTCTCTATGGGGATGTCGGGGGATTTTGCTGTGGCGATTGAATGTGGGGCAACCCATATTCGGGTGGGGAGTCATCTCTTTTCTGGTTTAGAGCAAGCCTAAAAACGGATTTTCTACGAGGGGAATGCTAAAATACCTTTGTTTGTAAGTCACTCGAAGGAGAACCAACTGAACCCATGCCAACCTACGATTATCTCTGCGATGCCTGCGGGCATACCTTTGAGATGTTTCAGTCTTTCAGCGCGGCCGAATTAACCCGTTGTCCCAAATGTGGTGAGGAAAAATTACGTCGTCTTTTTGGAACCGGAGCGGCCCTGATCTTCAAAGGGTCCGGTTTCTACGAGACCGATTATCGAAGTGATTCTTACAAGAAGGCAGCCGAAGCAGAAACTAAATCTAGCCAAACTTCTTCTTCCGAGAGCAAATCCGCCGATAGTTCATCAGCTTCGAGTGCTTCGGGAAATAGTGCGAAACCGGCATCCTCTTCGTCATCGTCGAGTTCTGGTACCAATTCTGGTTCCAGTTGATTGTCGCTTCTTTTGTCTTGTTTAGCTCGGCACTGAGCCACGTTTTGCGAATTCAGCTAGTCCGAGGTTGAGTTCAAGGAGCTTATTGTTTCGTATCGGCCACGGCAACCCAACGATCTAACACCTGTTCGGGAGTGGCCACACCGGTTACTCCAATTTGTTGTATCGTGATTGAAGCGACAAGATTTCCGAAGGCGGCTGCCATGACGGGATCGGCTCCTGCTGCCATCGCAAGGGCAATGCCCGCACTGACGCTATCACCGGCACCGACCGTGTCGATGGGACCTTCCACGGCAATCGCATTGATTTTCGTGGATGTCCCGTCGGGTTGGTGAACGGTTATCCCTTCGTCGCCATGGGTTTCAAAAATGGGTCGGCCCAATTTCTTGGCATGATTCGAGATTCCACCCACCAACGAGGCACTTTCTCTGGCATTCGGCTTGATCGACACATTCTCGAACGAAAAGATATTTTCGCGGCTATCGGCGAGCACAAAATGGGGATCGTTCTTCGCGAGCTGGCAAATATGTTCTCGCACTCGGGGGGTGATGACTCCGCAACCCGTTTCGCTCACCTGATCAAGCACAATCCAGACATCGGCATAGACCCACATCACGTCGAGTTTAGCGATAATCGCATCTTCCAGTTCCACAGGTAAAGGAGTACGATTTTTCAAGTCCAAGCGATTGAGTTCGGTGGCGTTCTCCCCCTCGTAACGCATGGGTTTTGTGTAAGTCGGCGTCCAACGATGTGAGCTTACAAGAATTTCATCGAGAGTGACCGACGGATATTGTTTCAGCTCGCTGATTAATTCGTAGCCGGCACCATCGTTCCCAATCACACTGATGGGGATCAATCGCTTGACTTCGAGCGATGCCAAATTATTCAGGACCGTACCTAAGGCACCAGGGTAGTTCCGAACGCGGGTCACTTGATAGGCGGTCAGACCGGTTTCCAGCGAAGGTTCATCTAGTTTGGCATCAATATCCAAATATCGATCTAAAAATAAGTCACCAACTAATCCAATGCGGGCTGTTTTGGCAGTGTTGAGAATTTGTTGAACCCAAACGTCGGTAAGCATAGACCACTTATTGATTCGGCAGGGAACGAACAGGAAGAGATGATTATCCTACAACCTAGATGAAAATTGTGGAAGTTGCCCTAGATGATTATTTTTCTTTGGCGGCTAACCCGTAAAGATTGGTCAGCTCAGCTGGGGCACCCGTGATGCTGAAATATAATCGAGGTTCTCCCTTGGGCATAATCTTTTTGCCTTTGAGAACTTGCTTGTTGTTGAGAAACACCACCAGTTCGTTCTCTTCCTCGACGATGCGAATCCGGAAGAATTTTCCGGGCAGCAGTTCCTTTTGATTGGTCAAATTGGTGTCGCGTTCTCCTTCACCCTGATGGATTCGCACTTCTCCTGCCGAGGTGACCGAAACCGCAGGGAAGCTCTTATCATCGCCCCAACCGACGGTGATGGTTCCTTGATCGTTTTTCTTATCGGGGAAATTGGCATCGAACTGAATTTCCTTCCGATAGTTGTGTTTCCGAGACATGCTGGTTCCCTCAGGCATGGTTGGCGTGACCGAGATACGGCTGCCACCAATTTTCCATGTGCCCGATTTCTCTTCCACATCCCAACCGGTGAAATCCAGACCATTGAAGAGCAGTTCTTGTCCACGATACACATCGGCAATTTCTTCGGGTTTGGGATTGGTCGAAGGAAGTTCTTTGATGCGGATATTTCGGAAGGCGGTTTCGGCCCCTTCGGATTCCAAAGCAAGGTATCCCTTGCGAGGCACACATTGGGAGACCCCCGAAACTTCCTTGCCATTAACGCTCAGCTTAATCGAACCGTTGTTGGCCACCACGCGGTAATGATTCCATTCCCCCCCCCCTTTGCAGACTCGTTCACTTGGAAGGCATCGCTCCATTCCTTTGGGGTGAGGTCGATCGGGCTTACATTTGGCGCCCCAAATGCTAAAGATGTCCCCATGACTGGTGGCCCAATCGGTTTCGTAGTTGACCAAAACTTGAACTTCGATTCCCCCTGTGTAAACCGTGCCGATTGCAGGCAGGGGATCGCCCCACACAAACAGGCCCGAGTTCCCCACTTCTTTTGTGTTCACATGGAACCACTCGAATTCCAGTTCAAAGTTCTCGTACTGCTTTTCAGTACGGAGAAAGCCCATCGGTTTACCGTTGGTGATAATCATCCCGTACTTGACGAAAAAGGTACTCGGATGAGTATTCACGTTGACCCAACCGGTGAGGTCTTTACCGTTGAACAGCGGGACAAATCCCTCTTTATCGGGTTCCACGGCAAAGGTCGTAATTCCAATGGCCAACAAAAATAAAGCAGCTAACTTTCGCACAGACATTATCCTCAAGGGGAGAGAGTTTCTGACAATTTAGACAGTCGGTTCAAAACCTTTGGTGTAATCGCGAGACCAAAGTTGCATGGCTTTGGCGTCGTCTTTAATTTTGCCATCGCGAGGATCGCATTGGAGGGCATGCCCCACCCGATGAGCGATATTTCCAAGGTGGCAAAGCAAAGTCGATTTGTGCCCTTCGAGAATTTCGCTGTTGAGAGTGGCCGAACCGCGAATGGCCTCGATAAAGTTCGTCGCATGGGTCAACATCCCATCGGTCCCAGCGACCTTTTCGATCTCTTTTCCTCGCAGGTCATGAATCGAGTAACCGCTTCCTCGAATCATCAGGGAGCCTTTTTCACCGTAAAAAATCACATCGGCGGGTTGGGAAACGGGATGCATCACACAGCTTTGACCTTCCCAAGTGATGGTCTTTTTGTTGGGAAAATCGAAGGTAACAATTTGCGTATCGGGGGTTTCTTGGTCATCGTCGAAATGGTATCGGCCACCGGTGGAAGTGACTTTTTCGGGATAATCGACTTGTAAGCCCCATCGGCAGAGGTCAATCATGTGAATGCCGTTATTGCCGAGTTCGCCATTGCCCCAATTCCAAAACCAGTGCCAATTGTAATGCAGGAAATTGGAACGAAATTCTTTGTGGGGTGCGGGGCCTTCCCAAAGGGCATAATCCAGACCTTTCGGAATCTCTGTGGCTTGTCCTTTGCCAATCGAGGGTCGGGCATTGAAGTACCAACACTTGGCGGCGTAAACCCGTCCCAAATCCCCCTTGTGAAGTCGCTGCATGGCTTCGATAATTTTGGGATAACTGCGGCGCTGATTGCCCATTTGCACATGACATTTATACTTACGGGCTGCCTGAACCAACAATTCTCCCTCGCGAGGATTGTGCGAACAGGGTTTTTCCACATAAGCATGCTTGCCATGAGCGCACGCCAAAATGCCGGCGGGGGCATGCCAATGGTTTGGCGTGGCCACGAGAATGCCATCGAGATTTTTTTCGCTCAGGATGGTGCGGAAATCGCTGACGACCTTGGGGCCTTCTTCGGCGCCGGTCAGTTTCTTGAGATCGTCAGCCAGTTTCTTGGCTCGGTTTTCATCGGGGTCACAGGCATGGCTAATTACTACTTGGGGAATTTTCGAGAAGAGTTTCCCTAAATCGTTCCCGCGTCCGCCACAACCGACCACCGCCAGTTGAATGGTCTTTTGATCGCGGGCAGCGAGGGTAGAAATCGCCACACTGGCAACCGTTGCCGAGGTAAGAAAAGTTCGGCGTGTTAATGGTTCTGACATGGGAGAGGCCTCTTAAATCGTTGGCAGGGTGAGTTAAGGTATTGTGTGCGAATCGCCCGAGGTGTCAACTAGGAATGTGAAAAATCATCGGCTTGCCCAACGCGAAAAGGCTCACTTCGGGAGAGGAAGGCCCCTCCGACGTATCTACGAATAGATTTTTTATGCCTATCCCTTCAACATATCATCATGTCGCATTCCGCTGGGGGGGAGGTCGGCCTTGTGGCAATTCGCCAAGGCCGTTAAGGCGCCGGCATGCTGTTCGGCATCATTATCTTCCCATTCGATGCTCACAGCACCATCAAAGCCCACGCGATTCAGTTCAATGAAAATTTCTTCTAAAGAGTTGGCATCGCGTTGAGTTCCTGCCGTGACGAAGTTCCAGCCGTTGGCCCAATGACCCATCGGACGGTGGCCGCCCAATCGCCCCGCGCGAGTATGCTCACGGGCCACCCAGACCCCTTTGACGTGAGCGC
>JAOAAA010000323.1:252-504 GCA_026419115.1 Gemmataceae bacterium | reverse complement strand
AATCCTTGTGCTACACTATGATACCTTTTTTCAATTAGAAGGGGGTATACTTTAACTATAAATTCAGTCTGGAGTTTCCCGATTTCACTCTGTTTGCTTAAAGTGTGGTTTTGTAAGTCTCAAAAAAAGCAAAAACTAAGAACAAAAAAGGAGGGAAAACATGGAGAAAGATTTAATCCTAAAAAAAAGATGGATCACGGACTGGTGGCCAAAAAGGCTTAATCTCAAAATCCTCAGACAAAATTGTTCCCA
>JAOAAA010000323.1:0-242 GCA_026419115.1 Gemmataceae bacterium | reverse complement strand
ATGGGCCTGACTTTGATTATGCGAAGGAATTCGCAGAGTTAGATCTTTCACAGGTGAAAAAAGATTTAGAGGAGGTCATGAAAGCTTCTCAAGATTGGTGGCCCGCAGACTTTGGCCATTATGGGCCTCTGATGATTCGCCTTGCGTGGCACAGTGCAGGAAGCTACAGAATTTTTGATGGACGAGGTGGGGCAAGAACAGGTTAAATAAGGTTTCCCCCAAGGGTTGACTGGCCTGACAAC
>JAOAAA010000322.1 GCA_026419115.1 Gemmataceae bacterium | reverse complement strand
GGTCGCAAGGATAGTCGCTTTTGGCCCGCCTGCGGTGTGCTGCTCGATTTTCTCGATGCCTGCGAAGGTCGCATTTCCGACGTGGCCGAAAAGCTCGGCTGCTCCACCGCCCAGCTGGTCGATCTGATTCAACAAGACCCACGAGTCTGGCAGACGGCCAATCAAATTCGGGCCAAGTATCAGCAAAAACCCCTGCGGTGAAGCAACACGTCAACACGTCAACATGTCAACATTGTCAACATGTCAACACGTCAACATATTTAGATTTGTGAGAGAAGAGTCCGAGGACTGGCGTCCTCGGCTCGCCAAGGTGACCAAATGAGCCGAGGACGCCAGTCCTCGGGTGCTGCACGGAAGGGGATGCGTCAACACGTCAACACGTCAACACGTCAACATGTCAACACGTCAACATGTCAACATGTCAACACGTCAACATTGTCAACATTGTCAACATGTCAACATTGTCAACATGTCAACATGTCAACATGTCAACAGGAGAATTGCTAGAG
>JAOAAA010000321.1:245-515 GCA_026419115.1 Gemmataceae bacterium | reverse complement strand
GTGTTGATGTACCATACCGATTCCCAACCTGTTTGCAACATTGGGATTTGAAATGTGGACTTCCTTCCCATACATGCGAATACTTCCGCTGTCGGGTTGATAAAGCCCAAAAAGAATGCTCATCAGAGTGGATTTCCCTGCACCGTTTTCACCAAGCAAAGCATGAATTTCACCCTTTTTCAATGTGAGGGTTATATTGTCATTTGCTACAATGCCCGGGAATTCTTTTCTTATACCAAGCATTTCTACTACGTATTCCATCCTGCGTCC
>JAOAAA010000321.1:0-235 GCA_026419115.1 Gemmataceae bacterium | reverse complement strand
TCTGAATGAACGAGTTATTTTAATAGACTTCCTTGTTCTGCTGCAACCTTAATTTCACCTGATTTTATTTTACCAAGTGCTTCTTCTGCTTTTTTGGTTGCATCATCTGAAAGGTTAGGATTCTTAGCAGGAATTCCTACGCCATTATTCTTAGCATCGAAAGTCAAAATTTGACCACCTGGGAATTTACCTTCGTTTTCAGCCTTTATCATATCATATGATGCTTGGTCAATCT
>JAOAAA010000320.1 GCA_026419115.1 Gemmataceae bacterium | reverse complement strand
CAAGTGAGCCGAGGACGCCAGTCCTCGGGTGCTGCACGGAAGCTGGGACCGAGCTGGGAGCTGGCAAGCTGGGCACGCGAACGTCTCGCCCGCATACTCTTCATTGAAGAAACGCATTGTGAGGAGCCGCGACCACAAGGGAGCGGCCTTCACTCGCTCTAGCAATTCTCCTGTTGACATGTTGACAATGTTGACATGTTGACAATGTTGACATGTTGACGTGTTGACGCATCCCCTTCCGATCGATGCTCGATCGATCTGCGAAGAGGGCCAACGGTCGGGGAGACGGGTCGGCATCCCAATTCTTGGTCACCTTGGTCACCTTGGCGAGCCGAGGACGCCAGTCCTCGGGCTCTTCTCTCACAAATCTAAATATGTTGACAATGTTGACATGTTGACATGTTGACACACTTCTCCCTTCTCCCTTCTCCCTTCTTGAATAAAATGAAGTGATCTGCATCGATGTGGCATCATCGTATAAGATAGGTAATCTGGGTAAGATAGAGAAAGTGCCCACACCC
>JAOAAA010000031.1 GCA_026419115.1 Gemmataceae bacterium | reverse complement strand
CCGATAATCCAAGGCGACCCGTAAGGGAGTTGAAGAAAATTTTTGCGAACCCTTGCTGATCGCTGCCGATCTGTATAGAGTAAGAGCAACGGGGATGTAGCTCAATTGGTTAGAGCGCCGGCCTGTCACGCCGGAGGTTGCGGGTTCAAGTCCCGTCATCCTCGCTTTTTTCTTTTTCTCTCTAATTCCCTTGCTCACTCAAAAATACAATCTTTTGATCCGACTCTCCTATCTTTATCCTTCGTTCAACAATCATTCGGCTTTAGAATCGCAACAGGAACGTCACAAAGTAATCGAGGTCGTTTTTCTTCGATCCTTCGGGGCGGCTATCGTAACGATTTTGGATCCCTACTCGCATGGTCAAATTCAAATCGGGATCGAGCAAGACTTCCAAGGCCGCCCGTGAACGAATGCGAAAGATCGTCGGGCGTCCTAAATCCCAAAAGTAATCGGTGGATGACACGAAAGCAGTCCGCTCCGTAATTTTTTGGTTGAAGTCGAAACCGACGACCCCTTCTGCTAACCATCGGGAATCGTCATTCGGTAACGATTCCCACACCAGACCGACCCCAGCTCGGAACGAGAGCAAGGTCATTTCATCTTTGATGGCATTGAAGGTGGCACCTGTATAAAGACCGGCCCGCAAATCAATGGCGCGGAATTCGTCGTATTCGATTTGGAGTTGTTGGAACCAGCCCACATTATCGTAAACGGTTAACTCGTTCCGTGCATTTAACAGGGCTTTGTTCTCGTTGGTCACTCCCATTTGTCGGGCCAAACCATGAAACGCATTCACCACAAAAACATCTTCGGGGCTATCGTAGCGAACATCCACACCGGTCCGAATTTTGAGCACACGGGTGTTCCCTTCTGTCCCGTTTAACCCGAATTCCAAGCCCCAAGCCCAAGGCGATCTTTGCTGAACGTCCAACCCCGATCGAATCCCATTCGGACCGATGGCGCCTCCTCCCGCACCGGGAGCGATCCGACCCCCATTGAGCAAGTCCGGAGGGGGAGGGATGATATTGGGGGTCGAGCCGGGTAATCCCGAACCGACAGGGGGAGGGGTGTTGGCCAAGCCTCGGCGTAACGATTGACCCGAGGGGGTCGTTCCTGTTTCAAACATTTGTGCGAATGTGGGTGAAACAACCCCTAAACCCAATGCACAACCCAGTAGTATTCGGAATAAATTTTTCACAGAAAGATTCCCCCAAGAAACTTTAATCAAAATTGGTAAATACCGTACAAAGGAGAAAAAAAAAGCTCAACTTGGCAGGAATGCTCTGCCATTTCTAATGAAAATGGAAAGTGAAGGAATTTATTAGAAGAAGAGAATCGAGGCAAAATAGATCAACGAGTCGGGATGTGCAGGGGAGCTAATGAGTCGGAGCCAACCGACTTGCTCTCCCTAACTTTTATTGAACTTGTCCTCACTGGGGATGTTGGAGTTCTTCTCATTCACGTTATTGAGAGAATTGCGAATGAAATGGGATACGCCCTTGAGTTCTGCTGCTTTCAGAAGGCAAAAGCTATCGTCATACCTTGATTCTTCAATCGAATTGAGAGGTTTCTCCTAATACTTCAACACACCGTGCGATTCCAGAAGTTGGAGAATCCACGGGTGACGCCAAGGGTTATTCAGACAATAGAAGGTCGAAAAAACCGAAACCCCTAGACCCAAAATCGCCAAGATGCGACCGATTCGAGATTGAGAAAGCACTTGGATTGCGGGAATCAACCCCAACAGCAAAATGAAGGTGAACCAAAAGAAGGGACGGGGACCACAAGTCCAACCCCCGTAATTGTTGGTCTTGATGGTGAAATAGCCGATGACCACCCCCAAGACCAATAGTAGGACAAATCGCATGACCCCATTGAGCAATTTCGAGGGTAAGAAAAATCCGGCAACCGCAAATAACCAAATGGGCGTTAAACTAAATAAGCCATGATGCCCGAAGGTGTAATGAAATAGGTAGACCCCCTTAGGTTCATCGGCAAAATCGATCCCTTCGGGTTTGGGTAACCCCCGTTCTTGCCAACGAAGTTTTTCCCAATGACTACCCGGAAACTCATACCAAGGGCCGCCAAAAGTCGCATAGATGGGCTTCCAGATTCCATAGGCATGGTAGTTAATCAAGGTTTGAGCCACAATGGGAACAGCCACGGCAGGGATGTAGTAAATAAGCCCTTTAGGCGAGTGTTGGAATATCAAAAGTGCGCTCGCCGCTGCTAACGCGGCCGTCGGTGGATCGAGACTCACGGCCAAGCCGGCACAAAAGCCGGAGAGTAATAAACTCAGTGGGGTCCATTTCTGCCGCAGGGCAAAATAAACCGGTAAGGCCACACATCCTGCCGCAGGGACGTGATTATTCAGAGTGATGGCAAAGGTGGTTAAAAAAGTTCCGAAACAAGCAGAACAGTAAACAAACAGGGCGGTCCAATCATCGATCTGATATTCGTTCAAGACCCGAGCGAGAAGGTATAAAATCAGGGTGATGGGTATCAAGTTGAAGGTAATTAACACCGTTGAGACAACAGGCCAAGGGTCTCGACGCAGGTCCCATTTGAAAATTTTGTGTAAAAGCCAGTATTCCCCCGCCACTGCCACGGTCAACAGGGGAGGCTTAGTCGCGTAATACTTGTAGGTTTCGGGGTGCAGCACTTTATCGACGGATTTATACCCATCTTGAAACACAATCCCCACATCGCCGTAATCGACACCCCCTTTCCCATTCGGTGTCCCCTGCGGATTGGTTCGCTCCCCAATGATAAAGGTTCCTTCTTCGATCAGACTCCGAACGGTGGCCCAACGGACCCGATCGTTCGAGCCAAACGTGGGGGAAGGGGTTGGGGTTTCCTTAGGCCAACCCCCCCCCCGATTCGGGTACGCCTTGAACAGGGAGGGTTCATAAACCGATTCGACGTTAATAATCCGTGCCGTGGCTATCCCTAACGAGATGCAGGCCAACAGAAAAAACAACGAGGAACGAGTTTGTGGATTCATGTCCTTATCCTATAGGCTCGGCGATCATCTCTCAGGGGCAGCCGATTGGGTTTCATGCGGTATCGCCATAATCACCTTTGCTCTGCAGGGGAAGAATTGCTCAGTTTATAGAACTCGATCCACGAATCCAAAACAGGCACTTTGATTTCTTCCCTCTCGACCCCTTTTTTCTCTCGGAATGACTTATTGATGAGCGACTCGCTCGCGATCATCGGGAGAGACGTGGAGGAAGGAGCAATGAGGTATGAACGGGGGATAGTGGAGAATGGAAAATGGAGGCCAGCCTAGGCCGTAAGTCCTAGGGTTCTCCCGTCAACATTGTCAACATTGTCAACATGTCAACATGTCAACATGTCAACACGAAGGTGACCAAGGAACAATAAGCCGACCCTTCTCCCCGACCGTTGGCCCTCTTCGCGGATCACCGAGCAAAAAGCCTCTTTTTCCCGAAGGCGACCAAGGTGACCAAGGCCTAGGACGTATGTTCTCGGGTTCTTCTCTCACGAATCTACATATGTTGACATGTTGACATGTTGACTCTTCTTGTGCGGAAGGAACTCGAGGACTCAGCTCCACGGCTCGCGGCTCGCCTTCCTCATTCTCCATTCTCCCCTCTTGGCTCGCCGCTCCCTTTATCCCCTGTTTTGAATCTGCTGTTTTTTCCCGTAGAATATCGTATACCTCAGTTGCCTCCGTTCGGAGACCCTCACGGATGCCGTTGATTCTTCTGCTATTTCTCGTTTTAGCTTGTCTGCCGTTGAGTTGGCCCGAACCTTTGTGGGGGGGGGAATATGCTCCTGTTATTACTTTGGCTTGTGTGCTGCTCAGTTGCCTTGGCATGGGAGTGATTTCCTATCGCACTCACCTGCTGCTTAAGAAGGATCGGCCCGAGTCCGCTTGGCGGTGGTATGCGTATTCTCGTACTTTGATGTTTTATCTCAATTTGGCTTTGTATTACACGGCCTTGCTCGTGGGCGGCTGGGGATACCTTGCTCGCGATTGGCTGACCCTTCGGGGGGCTTTGCCCGAAGACGATTTTCTTCTTCCGGCTGCTGAATTGCTTGTGTTGGCCCCTTATTTCTGCATTCTTGTTGCCTCGTGGTTGATCTTCTACTCTTCGGAACGGGCTTTGCGGGGGCGGGAGTTTCGCTTCACTCGCAGTTCGTATGTCCTGTTTGCGTTCCGACAAAACCTTCTTTTGGTCCTGATTCCGTTAGGCATGATTATCTTGCAGGCGAACCTCTTTCGGCTTTGGCCTGAACTGCTCGAAAGTGTTGCTGCCAAGGGAATTGGCTTGTTGACTGCCTTCATCGTAATGGGCATTTTGCCTTTGTTTCTGCCGCAGATTTTGGGATTGAAACGCCTCGACGATCCGGAACTCCGCCAGCGACTGGACCTGATTGCTCAACGGGTCGGCGTTCGTTACCGTGAAATTTACCTTTGGGAGACCCGAGGCCATTTGGCGACGGCCCTTGTGGCGGGGTTGTTTGCTCGGGCTCGCGTCATTATCTTTACCGATGGCCTTTTGCGAATGATGCCCACCGAGGAACTCGAATCGGTTTTTGGCCACGAATTGGGGCATGCTCGCCACTGGCACATTCATTTCTACGGGCTTTTTCTCGTCCTGAGCTTTGCCACGATCGGGGCGGCCTACCACTTTGCCAGTCAGGTTTTTCCTTCTCTGCAAGGGCTGGGCAGCGATCTGCTTACCATTGCCATTCTCTTCACGACGGGGCTTTATTTATTTGTTGTCTTTGGCTTTCTCTCTCGAAAGTGCGAACGACAAGCCGACCTGATGGGCTGTCGGGCTTTGCACCCCCATTTGCTGCTCACCGATCATGGGATTGAGGTTTTCACCAAAGCTCTCGATCGGGTGGGGAATATCAACTCTTCTCATTCCGAAGAGAAAACCAAGATTCGAGGACCCGTGAGCTTTCTTGTTTGGCTGGCGAAATCCCTTTCGACGTTATTGGCCACTTGGCAGCATGGCACTTTAGAAAGTCGAATTGCCTACCTGAACCGTGTGCGTCAGAATCCTCGTTTGGCCGAGCGGTTCCAATGGTACGTTTTTGCACTTCGCTGTGGCTTGTTTTTGCTGTTGTGTGGCACGTTAGGCTTTTTCCTTGTCTTCGGTGATTGGCGAGCCATCGTACAGGGCCTGTAATGCGAGGGATGAGCGAAGCGGGGCAGCGAGCCGAGGACGCCAGTCCTCGGGTTCTCCCGTCAACACGTCAACATGTCAACATGTCAACACGTCAACATTGTCAACACGTCAACATGTCAACATGAGAATCGAATCGCCAAGTGAGCCGAGGACGCCAGTCCTCGGGTTCTCCCGTCAACATGTCAACACGTCAACATGTCAACATATTGGCTTGGGGGGCTTATGAACCCTCAGCCACTTTCATGGCATTGCGTTGGGCGGCCTTACGTTTCCGCAGTGTGGGCACTATCCACAGATACACGCCTGAAATCGTCAGTAGAATCAACAGCACCGCCACGGCATCGATCAATAATTTACCCGCATCTCCGCCGATCTTACCCGTGTGCAAATCCTTGATGGCCTTGCTCCAGTCGATCCCTTTCGCATTTACCTTGACGTGGGACGAATCGACCGGAAGAGCTGGTGGAGACGATTCCGCAAAACTCAGCTGGGGCTTTTCGTTCTCGGGCTGGTCTTTCTCGGGGTGGTCTTTTTTGGGCTGGTCTTTCTCGGGCTTGTCTTTTTTCGGCTTCGGCTCCCGTTTCTCACCTTTGATTTCGATTTCGTTGCTGTGAACATCGATAATCACTTCCGGACCGTCGATGCTTTTGATTTTGTACACCAATTGGCCTTTCTCGTTCCGCAATTCAATCCGTTCGATGGGGCGTTCCCCCAGATGCGTTTGGGCTTGCTCCAACGCTCCGAGCATCGTCAACGGCAGAGCAGCTAACTGCTGAGTATTGGGTAGGCCGATTTTGCCGGAAGGTGCCATCGATGATGGGGGGTCGGCTTTCGCTTTGGAGCTTTGCGGAAGAAGAAATTGGAAGGTGCTTTTGTGATTGAGATAAATCCCCGTCAGGGCAATCATGACGATGAAGCCCCCTGCAAAAAGGCCGAAGTAAGTGTGATACTTGCGGAACAGGAGCAACAGGGCATTGGGGTTTTTCTTGTGCGGAGCTTGGCCCTTGGGTGCAACGGCTGCGGGTGATGGATTCGGCAAAGAATTCGGAACGGTGCGATTCATTGGATTGTTCTCGTGTTCGTTGGTTCGTTGGAAGTTTAGGGAAGGTTACTCGTTGGGTACGGTTTCGCCGCCGGCACGGGTGGCAAGGGCAGCAATCAACTGGATGGGTGAGCGCTGGGAAAGAAAGCGAACCGAGCCATCGGCAAAGACGGCATTGGCCCCACTGGGATGAAAGCTGTAGATGTTTTTCTCGTTGGTGACATTCACAGCGTAAGGACCGCCTTTGCGTTCGTCCTTGCCGATTTTCATTTCGACGGTGCCATCCGCTTGCGAGCCATGGATTTCCAAGGCATTTTCTTTCGAGGCCCAGCCCCCCCCCTTATTGGTTTCGATTCCCTTGCTGGGGTTGTTATCTTTGAATTTGACAAACTCGCGGCGAAGGCGGAGAAACTGCGGGCGGGCTGCACATTCCGAGAACAATAAGGTCTGCGAAGTGCCATCGGTAATGGCAGCGATTCCGACTACCCCGTTCACATTTTTGTTCTTAGAAGGGTCTTTTTCGATTTTGATTTCGACCTTGCCGAAGACACCGGCCCACCAAGCGTTCGCATCGTCATCATCGGAGGTTGTTGCGAAACCGACGGGGGGAGTCAAACACGCGATAAAATTCCCGTCGCGATCTTGGCAGCCGGCCTTCTTCGGGTCGGCCAAATCTTTGCCTTTGACCCCTCGGCAGGCAAAATAATCGCCACAGGCCGCCTGATACTGCTTTTTGATGCCGCTGGCAGGGTTGTTGTCTTTGTTGTATTCGATCAGCACATCCATGCGACGGGACGGCGAAACCGAAGGACACTGGAACACACTCAGATGCGTACTGACCACCTGTAAGTTCGTCGGGTGCGTCCAATCCACCGAGGTGTTATACATCAACCCCAGATTGTCTTGCTCCAGATACGGCAAGACCGAGACGGCCCAGCCGTGTTCGATCTTGATTTCGGGAGAGACGGTTTTGTTCTCGAGTTTGTATTCATGAGCAGGGAAGCTCCCGACCGAGGCTTCGTAATTCAAACAGGCCAAGCCCAATTGCTTTAGATGGTTGGCACAACGGGCACGGTTGGCCGCCTCGCGGACCTTTTGCACCGCAGGCAACAACAAACCGATGAGAATAGCGATGATGGCAATCACCACCAGTAACTCAATGAGAGTAAAGGCATTCCGCCGAAAGAGAAACACAGCACGACTCCTTAAGTAGAGAGTTTGGCTGCGTGGCTGGCGAGAAGTTCCCAAGGGGGAATTGGCTGGCTGGAGCAGTCTAGTTGAGATTTAGTCTCAACTATTTCTAGGGAATCCCCCCTGCGAGCGTCCAGTTTTCTCATCAATTTTTCAGAAATGAGCCACTCCTTTGCCGCTCCCTTGCGGTCGCGGCTCAGCACAATGCGATTCTTCAATGAGCCACGACCGTTAGGGAGTGGCCCCATGTCAATCAAGTTAAGGCCGCTCCCTTGCGGTCACGGCTCCTCAATAAATGAACCCAGATCCATGACTCCAAAGGATTGCAAGATCAAACAAATCAACAAACGATTTGAGGGCATTAAAACCGAGAGAGGAACACGTTATGACGGCACGGGAACTAGCAGAGATGTATCGCACATATTTGGCAGAGGAGGGATTCTTCCCAAAAATCGACGAGGATGGCGACGTTTGTTTCAAGTTCGAGGGAGGCAATTATTATTTAAGTGTAGATGAGAATGATTTAGAATACTTCCGTTTGGTTTTTCCCAATTTCTGGTCAATTGACAGCGAGTCCGAGAGTGAACAGGCGATAAAGGCCGCGCATCACACAACATCAACGACAAAAGTTGCCAAAGTCTATCTAACAAGACGCGATAACACAATTGCTTCGATTGAGATGTTTTGCGACCCGCCAGAGGTGTTTAAGTCCGTCTTTCGACGCTCGCTTTCGGCACTACAGAGCAGCGTTATGAAATTCCGAAAAAAAATGCAAGAAGCAGAAGAAGACGAAGATGAATGATTGCCGAACTAGTGGGGACAGGCAACGGGCTATTCGTCGGCGAATAGCCCTTGGCGTTACAACTCGGATATTCTGTCACGCGAAAGGCACCCGTTTCACAGTGCTACTCGTAGAATCGAGAAGTACCAGCGTCGGCCATACGGTGTGATCTGCGAAGCCCTCGATGTGAATCTCGATGGGGGTTGCAATCCCGATGGCCGGCCGCTTCGAGGCCATTGAAACCATTACTCGGCCCAGAAAGCCGAGAATCACCAGATGCCCGCTTGCAACGGGATCGACCGCTTCGAGACGATGGGGGGGCCACTCCCTTACGGTCGTGGCTCAAGAACAAAATCTTCGTGAACAAAATCTTCGTGAAAAACCGCGACCGTTAGGGAGCGGCCAGATGTAATGGGGGGGCCACTCCCTTGCGGTCGTGGTTCAGGGCTATCTTGGGGTGAGTTAATTCAGGGCTGCCCCGGTGCGGGATAATTCTTGGCCGCATCGTCTAACACTAAGACCCAATCGAGCAATTCGCCCACATCGGGCGGGGTGAATTTTCGCTTTTCAGTGTTAGGAAATTCCCCGATGAGGGTGGCCTTTCCATTTCGAGGATTGAACCACCATGCTTTGACCTTGGCCCCTGTAACCTTATTCATTTGCACCTCGAAAGATCGACCGACCGGCACATAGACCATGGCATAAGTCCCTTGTTCATCGCGACAGGCAACAAATTGTCGCGTCCCCCCCCCCGGAATCAATGTTGGAACTTCTGAAGCTACAAGCACTGAATTATCCGGAATGCGTGTAAAGTAAGGGCGCGATTCGAGCAATTTTCGGGCATACTGCATCTGGGAGCTGCCCGGTTGTGCCAACGCTTCTTCCCAACTCATAATCGGATTGTTGATGGGTTTGCGACCTTTTTGGTACATCTGCCAAATACAGTGATTGCCATAGGTATGGCCGCACGCTCCACTAAACAGATTCCAATACAGGGGCCGACGCACATCGGCTGCGGTGGCATAGCCTAATTCCTTGGCTTTGAACGAAAGCGGATGATCTTCGTAGATCGGCTCGCCATCCAAGACCGGCTTAATTGGTTTCAAATCGTAGTCGGCACGGGTCTTTTCATATCGAGAGGTGAATTCAGCCACATGACCATTTTGACGCATGTTGAAATCGAGCCAATCTTCGTTATGGAACCATTGGCTGGAACCTTCGCCACCCCGCGGATGGAAGGTGATTAAATGCTTCCCTTCATCCCCCTTGCGTAGCCCCTTGGCCATCGCACGGATAATCTCTTTCTGAACATCGGTTTTGGGGGTGCGATCGCCCCCGAGAATCCAAATGATATTTGGCATGTTCTTATAGCGTTTGCCCAACCATTCCCCGTATTGAGCGGCATTCTCGACTGTGAAAATCACGGGGCCGACACCCCCTTGTTCACTCATCCATTTATCGCCCCACGTTGGCAGCATACCAATGTAAAGCCCTAGTTCGTTTGCTTTGTTCACAATCCAATCCACATGCTCGAAATACTTTTCATTGGGTCGGGTCGGATCATTCTCTTTCAGTGGGATTTGATCGTAGGGGTTCGGGTCTTTCAGACCATCCAATTCGGCAAGAACCACTGCTTGAATGACAGTGAACCCCTTGACTGCTCGATCCTTGAGATACTTCTCGGCCTGCTCGCGATTGAGTCGGTGGAAGAGTTCCCAAGCGGTATCTCCTAAGTAAAAGAAGGGTTTGCCTTCGGTGGTCATGAGATACCTTTTGTTCTCACTGATTTTCAGACCCGTCGGTTTCAATGGTTTTTGATTTTCTAATGGGTTTGGCTCGGCCCGACTCAGCGGAGAGGCAAGGTACGCCAAGATACATAGAACACAGCAGAAAAATCCTGCTGACCAGAATCGATACATGTCAAGGCCCCCTAAGAGAGGATAAGGGTTACATAAAGTAAATCGTGGAAAACAAGCTATGCCCCATTCGGGTTGTGACTCACCCTATCCAACGATACTTATGTTTTTTTATGAACCAAACGAATTCAAGATTCAGAAAACGGATTTGCTTAACCCGTGCGTAGGGGGGGCCATGATTAACAACATATGATTGATGGATTATCGCATCGGCTTATATGTGTGTGTATGTGGGGGGGGGGAGACAAAATTAATGATTCAGGGGCGAGCAGCAGCCACAAAACACCACGTCGCAAATCCGATGTAGACAATCGACCATATCGACAGAGGAAGACCATAGAGAGTGTGCGGTTCGGGGCGTTTCCGCAATACCCGCCATGCAAGAAAACAAACGATGGCCGAAAACAAGCAGGCGAAACCAACGGGAACCGCAGTGGATTGCGGGACCGGATAGGATAAAGCAAAATTCACACCAATAGGAAGCAACGCTGCTAGTAAGCCAATAAAGCCATAACCCCGCCAAAACACAATCATAAATTTTCTACCTCACGACTCAAAACAAGGCCAAAGACACGGAAACGCAACGGAAACATCCCGCCCCTATTGAAATCTTCTCTCTCGGCTTGAATCCCCTATTCAGTTTCGCTGCCTAAGAACTGGTTCCGCTTAGATTCACTGCTAAAGGCAACATAGTTCAATCTGAGTCAGATTCTCACAAATGGAGGAGATGGCTATCACCAATGTTAAGGAATCTAGGGATATTGTTATCAATATATAAATTCTTCGATATGAGTTAATGTCTTAGTGATTGTGTTAGTCATGAAAACATGAGCTGGAATTCTAGTTCAAATGATTGGGCTGAGTTAAATCATTAAAATTAATTGAGGAGAAAAAAGTTTTTTGTAAATCAGGATCCGTTGTGTTAGAATCTAGGTCAAATTACAAACAACCTCAATTAAACCTAATACATGTTCTTATTTAGAAACGCAGTGTTTATTCAAGATATGAACGAGATTCTCAAGATAATGCGTGAAATTACGGAGGTGCCCTATGTCCGACTTCTTCCTGAAAATTTTCGACACAAATGGATTTCCGGCGCGCTGGAACTGTGGTAACTGGTCTAGCACGCATGGTTGGGTTCACATTATTTCTGATTTGAGCATTTTTGCCGCCTACTTTGCAATTCCATGCGTTCTAGTCTACTTTCTCTATCGTCGGCGGGATATTCCTTTTCCACCAATCTTTTGGCTTTTTGCAGGTTTTATTCTCAGTTGTGGTATTGGTCATGCGATTGAAGCAACCATATTTTGGCATCCTTGGTATCGATTTTCAGCTCTAGTGAAGGTCATCACGGCTATTGTATCGTGGGCAACTGTTTTTGCTCTCATTCCTATTATCCCCAAGGTATTGGCGATACCGGGTATTACAGCCATGAATAAAAAACTGTTAGCTGAGATTGCCCGTCGGGAGGAAGCCGAAGCCGAACGGAGGAAACTCGAAGCGCAGGTTCTTCAAACCCAGAAGTTAGAAAGCCTTGGGTTGCTTGCTGGTGGAATCGCTCATGATTTCAACAATATCCTCACTGGAATCATGGGATATATTGATCTGGCTCGATTAGAATTACCTCCCAATTCAATAGCCCGACAACTCATGGAAGAGGCCGCCAAAAATAGTCAGTGAGCGGCCGATTTGACGAAACAAATGCTTGCCTATTCAGGCAAAGGAAGATTTGTAATTCAACCGTTAAACCTATCTGAGGTGGTTAAAGAGGCTTTGCCATTATTAGAAATCTCGATCTCCAAAAAAGTCACATTGAATCATAATCTGGCCCCGAATCTGCCCAATTGTGAAGCCGATCGAACTCAACTCGATCAGGTCCTCATGAATTTGGTGATCAATGCCTCCGAGGCAATGGAAAAACAGTCTGGAGTTATTCAAATTTCCACAGGGATGATCTATTGTACTCAAGAATATCTGAAAGAAGCCTATCTCGATGAATCCCTCCCTGCGGGGAATTATGTTTATCTTGAAGTGATGGATACAGGCAGTGGTATGTCCGAAGCCACTCGGGTCAAAATTTTTGATCCATTTTTTACGACAAAATTCACTGGCCGTGGTTTAGGGCTAGCCGCAGTTTTGGGGATTGTTCGCGGCCATCGCGGTGCGATTAAAGTTATCAGCGAACTAGGGAAAGGGACCACATTCCGTGTATTATTCCCTGTCACTAACAAAGGGATTTCATATGAAGCCGGTGTTAATTCTCCCTCTCAAAGCAAGATTGGAAGTGGTACCGTTTTGGTTGTGGACGACGAGGAAGTAGTAAGGAATTTAGCCACAGGCATGCTCCAAAAGATGGGATTCCATGTAGTAACCGCCAAGGATGGAGCTGAAGCCATCGAAGTATTTCGCCATAATGCCGACCGAATCCGCTTGGTTTTGCTCGATTTACTGATGCCGAATTTGGATGGTGCCGAAACTCTTAAGGAACTCCGTCTCATTCGCCCTGAGATTCGTATTCTTCTTTCGAGTGGATATAACGAGGAATTGGCAAAACAAGAGTTCACCACTTCACGACTCACAGGATTTGTTCAAAAACCCTATAACTATGAACAACTATTCAACGCCATCAAACAAGCTTTAGATAAACAATTGAATTAATTTTGCCTCGACATCATAATCTTGGTAATCCGGCGGCATATCAATTTTTTCAAATACGATCATGCAATTTTCGGTTGGAATGTTTTATTCAACGCGAAGAACTATTTCATTGAGAATGAGAAATTATGTATTCGTTTCTCGTTTCTCAAAGCGTTCAGACAAATATGTGAGGTAAACAGGATTTGTTCCTAACATCCATACTTCAAGGAGGGCATCGGGCTGAACAATGTACAATACCGAACCGAATCGTAGAAGCGACAACCCTACTCGATTCCCACGAAGAGCGAGAATGGTTCCAACGAGTAACGGACCAGCGAACACTTCAAATGCGGAGCAAACAACGACCCGCCCTTCATCCTCATCCCCCCACAGATAGGCCCCCCAAGCGAACAGAAAGGCTACTGTGAACAGGGTACCAACCACCGCCGAGACCACCAGTATCCAAGGGATATTGAACTTAATCCTCACCTTCTTCCCCATATGGATCGGGTTTATAGTGGTTGAATGATATAACGCATATTTTATTAGGATAATCGTTAGGCCGAATCGGAATTTTGTAATAGGAAGGGATTCAATCGCCAGAGTGATCGCAGATCGGCATGAGGATAATCTGAAGAAAGTGTGTTCGACTTGTCATGTGGTCTGCTTTGTTCTCAGTCGGCAAGATATGGTTGAGTGTGGTATAAAGCGATCTCCATACTTCATTCGTTTCCTGCTCTTGGGAGCAACGATATTTATTGCTGCAAAGAGTGAACGAACCGATTTCCTTTGCCTTGGCTAGGTCGAAACCTGTTTCTTTTGTAAGGGGTTATTCGTCGCCTTTGTCGGTTCGGCGGAAGGCATCGGTTTCTTTGAAGTGCAATTCGGCTTTTAATCGATCGAAGACCTCACGTTGATTTCGAGAGAACACATCGAAGCTGACGAAATTCGCTTGGAAAGGATCGCGTGCCAACGGATTGGGCAGACCTTGCGGATTGCGTGATTGCGGTTGCAGGTTGAAGCTCGATCGCGAGAAGATTCGCAAGAATGCTTCCACAGTCGCTTTCTGGGTGTTCGTCAAAACGCCGATGTAGGCAACCGTTTTCGGTCCATTCTTGGCGATGGCAACTTCACCGGCAGGCTTGTTCCGCAACGACAGTAACGCATTGGTGAGTTCTTCGGAGGGATAAGGAATATCGGGGGATTCTTTGACCCGTCCCACGGGGTAGCTTTGGGCACTGGGATTCGCAAAATTATGGGCGCCCCCAATATCTTGATAGACCGAAAGCTGCTTCACGCTGGTAATCAACTTTAAGCCTTTTTGTGCAGCAAAGTCGGCCATTTCCTTCTTCAATCCTTCTGGATTGTTGGCGTTCCTTTGGGTAATCGCTTTGACCTGTTCCGATAGGGCTTTGGCTTCGGCATCCAATAGCGTTCTGGCCTTGCGTAAACGCCATTCATGTTTCACGGCAGCTTTGACTTCGTCGGGCAGAAGTTCGTAGCGGGCACCATGCTCTTTAGCAGGGATCATCTCGGTGCGCCACAGGTAATAAACGGGCCCTTTACTGCTGGCATCCTCAAAGGGGCTGGGGGGATTGGTTGCACGGATGAGGGAGTAAAGCTGGTCATCGCGACCAAACACACGCAGGGCAATTTCCGGAATGGTGCGGAATTCTTTCTGTGAAAGTTTATCCTTCTCGGTTTGCTCGACGAGTTCCTTCAGCCCAGGATCGTTAACGATAGTGAATTCACTTTGTGGCTTGCTGGCCGACTTAATCTCGTAGCCTCGCGCTTTCGCCCATGTTTCGAGATACAGTTTTGCGTTGGCTTTGGCGGTATCTGCTTTGAGCTTCCATTCGGTCTTTTCTTTCTCCCCTTTAGGTTCGGGGGTATTGGCATCGGCTATTTTCTCTTGCAGGGCTTTTGTCAAGTCTTGAATATCGTCTTCGGGGAGACGATCGCGGTTGTTTTTGGCCAAGGTGGGGATTTCTTGCTGCATGAAGTATTCGGTTCGGCTCTTGGGGTAACTAACTAAAGCCGGTGCGATCACATTCAGCGGATTGAGCGGGAAACTAGTCGCCAGACCTGCGACCACGGGAATCCCGATCTTGGCACGTTCGCGGGCATCGAGTTGACGAAGGGCTTCATGATGTAAGTAAGGGAGTGAATAGTTGGGCAACCAGTTTGTACCGATCGTCAAGATGGCCATATCCCGCAGAATGAAATCGTTGTAGGTCCGTCGATAAGGCGGGTAAAGTTCGGCTTGGGAGTACGATCGTTCAAAAGCATCAATTTTGGGTTCGGCCAATTTGTAAAGCGAGGCTCGTTCATGAATTTTGTCCCCGATTGCGAGCAAACTATTGGCAGGGATTCCCCCGCCGATGATGGGGATCGAAGTCACACTGGCGAAGGTGTGGTAAGCGTTTAACTGGGCGGCAATTTTATCATAGAAGGGTAATTGGGGATCGTGTTTGAGATATTGCACCATGAATTCCTTGGGTTTGCGGAACCCCGGCGTGGAGCTGAAGGGATTCGGATCATTCGCCCGCCCTTCTTTGTAAATGTCCGCCAATTCCCGTTTGGTGTTGGGATCGTTGTCGTTGGGTTCGGGCACTTTGGTTTTATCCTTGAGGATGCTTTCGGCATCGATCCCTAGCAAGAGGTAATCGTGAGTGGAACACAGGTCCTGATATTTTTGGAAGAAATCATAAGGGGTGGTGACAAGGGCCGTGCCGGAAATCGTCAGGGGTTGTCCCGGAATGGGGTTGTTCGAGCGACCGGCGAGAGCAAATAGCACCGTTCGCGCACGGAACTCATCGGCAACGGCTTCAAAAATTTCGTCATCGGTGGTATCGCGGTAATTGGTGCGGATGGCCAAACGAATGTCCGCAGCATCCCGATCGGTAAAGCCGGTGCCGATTTCGTCGTTAATCATGCTCTCGACGCTTTTGCGACCATAATTGATTCCCCATTGGTCGGCTTTGACTAACAAGAGATAAAAATTCATTCGATCGTTAATATCTCGATTCGGGATTGAGTCGAAATACATCGGAGATGTTTGGAAAAGTCGTTGGGCATGTCGAATGATGAGTCCGCGTGCATCCATCAGGGTTTTGAGTTCTTCACTATCCTTTTTGAAACCTTCACGGAAAACGTCAATTTTCGAGAGGGCCGATTCAGCGATAAAGTTGAAGAACTCGGGGCGCATATTGGGGCGGAATTTCAGATAGTTTTCAATAGCTTTGCCAGTACCGGCCTGATCTTGCGGGAGTTTAGCCACCCGCTTCATCAGATCGGCGGCGAGGTTTTCGTCGGCTCGCAACGAAAGATTCGTGACATAGGCGTTGGCAACAATCCGGCGACGATTGAGCTTTTCTAGATCGCGTTGATAGACTGCTTTGCCATTGACCTCGGCGAGTTTGGCTCCAGTGGAGCCTGTGCCTCGAAAAGCTCGGTCGATCAGATCGGTAATGTCGTGACCTCGGCCTCCGCCACTAGAGAGGACAAAGATGAAGACCACCAGAATTGTCACCACCGAGAGGATTGCTTTTGAGTTCTTTCGTAAAGATTCAAAAGGATTGAAAGCCATTGCTGATCCTCAGTTTAAGTCCAAATTACTGTCCCTGTTCTTCCCTACTAGCCTTGACGATTAGACTAGTCAGGTACTATTGGAAAGGGGTAGCCCCATTTTCCAGAAAGTTTGATTGTAGCGGTTTTCTGGAGAAAGGACGAGGGCAAACAGGACGAGTTTGCAACTTATCCAATATTCCAACCCTCTATTGTTACAATCCGGACCGGATTCGTTCAAGGAAGAAGGCGTGGACTTTTTGTTTTGCTAACGTAACAGGTTGACCACTAAAGAGATACTGGCATCATGCCTCCAAAGAAGAAAAAAACAACCGAAACTGTTGAAACCGATTCGGATTCGACTCCGAAGAAGAGAAAAACAACCGAAACTGTTGGAACCGATTCCGAATCGGCCACGAAAAAGAAAAAGGCAGCTGGTTCGGCCAAGAAAAAAACGGTCAAGGCCGCCAAATCTCCAAAAGCCGAGGAAACTTCGGTCACGAAGAAACCTCGTAAAAAGGCTTCCGCAGTCCCTCAAGACGGGGAAAGCCCCCCCCCTGTACTTGAAAAATACACAGGTCCCCGCAAAGGTAGCCTTGTGATTGTCGAATCACCGGCCAAGGCCAAAACGATCGAAAAATATCTCGGCGCGGGTTTCAAGGTTCTGGCGAGCGTCGGGCATGTGCGCGACCTTCCGGGTAAAGGGAAACTGAAGGGCGAGGAGGAAGTGGGGATTCGCATTTCCGAAGGGTGGATTCCACGGTATGTGATCATCGATCGCTCCGAGAAAACGGGGCCGAACGCTCGGCGGGGCAATCGACGAAGTACCGAAGAAATTTTGCAGGAACTGCGACACTATGCTGATCGTTCCGAACGCGTCTATCTCGCGACCGACCCCGACCGCGAAGGGGAATCGATCGCTTGGCATTTGGAACAAGCCTTGGGGTTGGACGACACGACCGCCAGCCGTATCACCTTCAACGAAATTACCAAAAAGGCCGTGAACGATGCCATCAAATCACCGCGTGGCATTAATATGGATTTGGTCAACGCACAAGAAGCCCGACGCATGTTGGATCGGGTCGTGGGGTATAAACTTTCTCCGTTACTGCAACAGAAAATCACCAAAGGTCTTTCGGCCGGCCGTGTTCAATCGGTGGCAGCGCGGTTGATTGTGGATCGGGAACGAGAAATCGAAGCCTTTAAGCCCGAAGAGTATTGGAAAATTATGGCTTTGCTCTCGACCGATCTTCAGGCGACTTTGGGGAATTTCCCTTTCCCCGCTAAGGTTTTGGCCAAGAAAAAAGGGGAAAGCAAAACCGAAAAAGAAACGGAAATCGACGCAGTCGATGAGGATCAAAAGGCCGACAATACTGCTGCAGAAAAGGGGCCAAAACAGGAACTTCCCCCCAATTCGTTTTTAGCCGAGTTGCATGAATTTCGTGGTGTACCTTTTAAGGCAGCGAGCGAAGCCGAAGCTACGGAAATTTTCAATGCGATTGATAAGGCCCGTTATCAAATTATCAAAATCGAACAGAAAGACCGTGCCGATAATGCCCCCCCCCCCTTTACAACATCGACACTTCAGCAACAGGCATCGTTGCGGTTGCGGATGTCTTCTGCTCGTACGATGACCATAGCTCAGAAACTTTACGAAGGATTAACCTTAGGGGCCGATGGGCTTGTGGCGCTCATTACCTACATGAGAACGGATAGCACTCGGGTTTCCGACGATGCCTTGAAGATGGTTCGCGAACATATTGCCAGTCACTACAAACCCCAGTACTTGCCCGAAAAGCCAAACTATTTCAAATCGGGGAAAAGCGCCCAAGAAGCCCACGAAGCCATTCGACCGACCGACCTTTCTTGGACACCGGAACGGGTGCGTCCCTTCTTGGAACCCGATCAATATCGGCTGTACGCACTGATTTATTCCCGCTTTGTGGCCAGCCAAATGGCCCCTGCAGTGGTCGCGACTACTGTGGTGGATATTCAAGCAGGAGAGGGGCTTTTCAAAGCACGCGGGTCGATTGAAAAATTCGATGGGTACCGATTGGTTTGGCCCAGCCGATCGGAAGATGTGGTTCTTCCCCAATTGGTTGAAAATCAACTCTTGAATAAATTAGGCTTGTCGGCCTCACAACATTTTACTCAGCCCCCCCCCCGATATAACGAGGCTTCTCTTGTAAAAGCATTAGAGAAAGAGGGGATCGGCCGACCGAGTACCTATGCTTCGATTATTAGTACGATTGTCTCTCGGGGTTACGTCGAGATTGAAAACCGACGCTTCAAAGCAACCGATCTGGGTAAGGTTGTGGTGGATATGTTGGTCGAAAATTTCCCCAAGGTAATGGATGTGAAATTCACTTCCCATATGGAGGAGGAACTCGACGAAATTGCCGAAGGAAAATTAGCCTACGCCGATGTGCTGAATGAATTTTGGGGTCCCTTCTCCGAAGCCTTGGCCGAGGCCAAAGCCAAAATGCCCGCCGCCAAAGGGCAAGAAACCGGTGAGATGTGTCCCAAATGTGGTCGGCCCTTGGAAATTCGTTACAGCGCCAAAACCAAGGGGCAATTCATTGGGTGTTCTGGTTATCGGGATAAAGAAAATCCCTGTCGATATATCAAACCCCGCGACGGAGAAACCGGTCCCGAAGAAACAAATATCCCCTGCCCAACCTGTGGCTTACCGATGATCAAACGAAAAAGCCGTTGGGGAGAATTTCTTACCTGTACGGGGTATAAATCGGATTTCACCGGTTGCAATACGGTCGCAGCAATCAATGAAGGGGGCCAAGTGGTTGTAACGGCCAAGCCTACCACGCACCTATGCCCCTCGTGTGGCAAGCAAATGCTGTTAAAATCTAGCAAGACCGGCCATTATTTAGCTTGTGTTGATACGAAATGTAAAACGAATATCGAAGCCGATAAAGATGGTAACCCCGTTACTCCTCCGGATACGGGTATTCAATGTGATAAATGCGGTGCGCCGATGATTATCCGCACCAGTTTTCGCGGACCTTTCTTGGCATGCAGTGCCTATCCGAAGTGTCGAAATGCAAAATCAATTAATGCCGAGCTTCGAGAAAAACTCAAAGATATTCTGCCCCCCCCCCCACCGAAAAAAGAACTGCCGGATGTACCGATCAACGAACCTTGCCCTGAATGTGGCGCACCCTTAAAACTTTGCTCGGCCCGAGGAAGATATTTCTTGGGATGCACCGAATGGACCAAAACGAAGTGCAAAGGAACTAAGCCGATCTCTCCGGAACTCATGGAGAAAATCAAAGCCGCCGAAGCTGCCATAAAAAGCTAAAGGGGAGGGGGACGGAATTTGTTTATTTGGTAATGATGCGGGGCTGTTATATGGGCGAATCTCTCAATCAATTTAATGAGATTATTTGATGGAATTATTTTGATTTAGAAAGGTTTGTGAATTTAATGTCTTTGAAAGTGACTTCCATTTTGGGGCCGGAGTGGAGTTGGAAGGCAATAATCCCTTCTTCGGGCATCTTTTCAAATTCTTGGTCAACAGCAATCACATCATTCACTTTAATGGTGACTTTCTTACCGACCACCTTAATGTAGTAATCGTTGAATTCTTTCGGTTTGAGTTTTTCGTTGACCTTATCTTTGGGGGCTTCTTTCATCATGCCGCCAAAGCGTTCGCCATAGAGACTCCCCCAGTAGCCCGCGCCAATGTCGCATTGAGGGCCAGCCACAACGAATCCCTTGGGATCATCCACTTTAGAGCGGATTTGAACACCGCTATTACCTACGCCATCTTTCAATTGAACTTTGAAGGAAAGCTCAAAATCTTTGTACTTCGCTTTACTGCAAAAGAAGGTGTTCGATTTAATAGCAGCTGGGGGGGCGCCGATCACTGTGTTTCCTTCCACTTTCCAGTATTCCGAGATGCCTTCCCAATTTTCTTTCTTGAGAAAATCGGCCGTGTCATCGGCTTGGGAAATACAGACGCCCAGAAGGGCCAGACTCAAACACAACGTAAAACGCATGGTTTGCTCCATTAGGTGAGAATGTTGGTGGGAGAGTCACGAAATTAACTCAACCAAAGGTATCGTCACATCCTAGGAAAATATGTCAAGGGGGCGACCCAGAATAATTGACCTTTCGGAATTTGGGCGAATCTATTCAACGGGTTCTATTCGTGGTGGCTGATGATCGACAGAGAAATCAGAATCAGTAAGAGGAAGCGAACAGAATCAGCAAGAGGAAGCGATATTCTCTCTCCTTTTCGTCTCACTGCCCAAGTGGTAAAACCCGAAGCGATTTGAAGTCCTTCGGAATGAAAAGTCTTATTCAACTGATGGGATTCGTGACTAGACCAACAGGATGGGCTTTCTTTTCTCGGTCGAGCACTTGGCGAACTTTTTTGAGCAGTTCGGGTATGGTAAAGGGCTTATGAATAAAATCGCATTCGGCCTCAGTAATTCCATGTCGAACCACCTCGTCATCTGTATAGCCCGACATGTAAATTACGTTTGCGATGGGACGAATAAGATCGATTTCTTCGCGTAACTCCCGCCCCGACATTCCGGGCATAACCACATCGGTTAGCAAAAGATCGATCGGTCCCCGATGGTTTTTCAGAATCAACAAAGCATCGATCCCATCATTCGCAGAGAGAACCACATACCCATGCGATTGCAAGGCTTTCGCGGCCACTTTTCTAACGCTGGGTTCATCTTCTACAAGAAGGATCGTTTCATTCCCATGCGGGCGGATGTCTGCGGCACTCGAAGGGCGACTGGTTTGGCCGGTCGCGACGGGAAGATACACGCGGAAAGTGCTGCCGCGACCCTCTTGACTTTCGACGGCGATATGCCCTCCGAAAGATTTCACCACCCCGTAGGCCATCGCTAATCCCAGACCGGTTCCTTTGCCGATTCCTTTTGTGGTGAAGAACGGTTCAAAAATTCGGGCCAAAATTTCCGGACTCATGCCGTGCCCTGTATCCGTAATGCTGAGCAGCACATAATCTCCTACGGGCAATTCGCCCAAACCAGAATTTTCCTCACCGGTGTTGCGGAAATTTCTGGTTTCGATTCGGATTGTTCCTCCCGTCTGCATGGCATCGCGGGCATTAACGGCCATGTTAATGATCAATTGCTCCATCTGCGTCGGGTCAACGAATACCTTTTTCAGATCGGTGGCGAGGTTCGACATCAAGATAATATCTTCCCCAATCAATCGCAGAAGGGTCTTTTTCAACTTCTCAATCAGACTGTTGAGTTGAATGATTTTCGGCTGTAAGACTGCTTTTCGGCTGAAGGCAAGCAGTTGTTGAGTCAGCTCGGCAGCGCGTTGGCCTGCTTGATGAATCTCCTCGATCCGCTCCGTCACGGTTGCAGGGAGATTGTCATTTTCGATCGAGATGAGTTCACAAGAACCATTGATAATGAGCAAAAGGTTGTTGAAATCGTGGGCGATTCCTCCTGCTAAATGGCCTATCGCTTCCATTTTCGAGGTTTGCCGTGCTTGAAGTTCATACCGCTTTAGTTCGGAAATATCGGTCAGCACAAAGGCCAGATTCACCAACCGACCCGATTCATAAACCGGCGCAACCGAAATCGTTGTCCACAGGGGGGAGTTATCTTTCCGGTGACTGAGAAATTCGATATGGAGGGGCTTTCTGCTTTGGATGGCCTGTTCGATTTTCTCCCACTGCGAGGAGTTACCTTCGGCATGAAACAAATAATCGATCGATCGGCCTAGGACCTCCTGCTTGCAGTACCCACTTAATCTCACAAAGCCATCATTCACATATACAATTGGGTTGTTCGGCTGTGTGGGATCGGTCAGAATGACCCCTTGCAGGAAGGCATCAAAGGCGCGGGCTTGCATTTCTCGGGTTTCTTCGAGCAACCGGCTATGTTGAAGTTCCCGAGAGAGTTCTTCATTCATCGAGACCATCTGTTGGATTCGCCGTTCGGTTTCCCAGCGAAGGTTCTGCTCTCGTTTCCGAAAACTTCGTTGGGATTGCCAATAAGTCCAGATTATCAGAGCCAGCAACCCCCCACTTAAGATGACCACGAATAAATTGTCAACAATTGGAATTTCCAAAGCCCAAATCATCAGGCAACCGATCCAGACGAGCGATGAAACGATGATGGGAACTAAACCTTTCAAAGTCACAACCTAATATCAATCATGGGTCGGGGCGACTGAGTCTATAGATGGTTAAAGAGCTATTGTTTGCATAATAATAAGTAAAGCCTGTGTTAATTATCCCACGTTTTTTGTATTCTTCGTGAATCCATTTATACTTAGAGCAAGAACTTATACTTAACTAGGAACCTAGTACAATTTTTTCACAGCTAAGACGACAATCAACATGGGGTGACAAAAACGATGGGGCATTTCAAGAAAGTTCGTTAAAGCACATTCTTCTTGCCTATATTAACTGCATAGGAGAATCGCTAAATTTTTATGGAACGTTCGCTTTCTCGATCTAGACTCGGTCCCCAAAAAGAGAGGACTTTTCGACCCGATTATATTTCCTTTTCGGGAACCTATCAGTGTAATCTTTCCTGTCCTCATTGTTGCGTACCGATTGAGTGGACAGATCGTCTAGATATTCCAACGGCGATACGGTTTTTGCAACAGGCTCACGCACAGGGAATTCGCACCCTCGGCTTCACGGGGGGCGAGCCGTTTCTGTATCCCGAATTTGTGATTGCCTTGACACAAAAAGGGGCGGAACTCGGTATGCGATTCGACAAAGTGATGACCAACGGGGTTTGGTTCCAAACCGAAGCGCAATTAGAGTCGATCCTGCACCAACTCAAACAGGCCGGTTTTTCTGGGAAAATTGGTTTGTCGATCGATAAATTTCACGGCATTCACACCTCGCAACTCGCATTGTTTTGTCGGGTGACCCGTCGCATTTTTGATCGCGATAATATCATTTCTCTTTCGTATTCCAGTCGCCATCCAGACCAAGGTCTGGAACCGATTCATAAGCTGGCTCAACAGCTCGAAGGGGTGGTGGATTGGTCCGAGATGCTCCACCGCTACTTGTTGGTCACACCGGACTTTACGATGACGTTGAATTGGAATCATCTCGCCCAAGTGGAGCGGGCCGAAGCCCTACCGGGGGACCCTTGGGAGGGCGATTGGTTTGAAGAAGATTATTGCGAAGGGCCCGGCCAAGCCCTGATCGTGAATCCGAAAGGAGAAGTGAAACCCTGCTGTGGGTTTGCCTCGGATTTGGATCAACTGACGATTGGTAACATCTATGAACATAGTGCCGAAGAGGTGATCCAAAGGGGGCGCAACCATCCCTATGTTGGGAAGGTTTTTCGCGAAGGTTTAACCGCCATCCGCGATGAAATCCTCGCTCGTGATCCAGAGGCCTTCCCAAAGGGAACAACAAACCATTGCTACTTTTGTTGGTATGTCCTCACGCGGGGACTTGCGAGCGGAGTGGCAGGCGGGGGGGGGCAAATCGGCAACTGGACAGGAACGAAACCGAACTATGCAGGCATCACGGAGCTGATCCCCCTTGGATTGCCGAAACGGTCCTAAATCTCCCGTTGGCATTTACCAATGCCTGACCAATTTCCCGTTGGCATTCACCAATGCATGACAAAGCCCCCATCGACATTGATAGTTTGGCCAGTGATATTTTGAGCCGCGTGAGAAGCCAAAAACACGGCCATTCGAGCAATATCCTCGGGGGATTGCCACCGATTCAAGGGAATCACTTTGGCAATTTTTTCTGCCGCCCAGTCTTCGTAACTTTTCCAGTTGGCTTCTGTTTGTTGATTGGCCCACGCCTGCCACACACTGCGATTCAGTTCCGTTTGGACCATTCCAGGGCATAGGGTATTCACCCGCACACCGTAGGGAGCTAAATCTTTGGCAGCACATTGGGCGAAGTTAATCAAGGCCGCTTTGGCTGCACTGTAGGGAGGATCGGTCTGCGAGCCAATTTGACCCGCCACGCTCGACAGAAAGAGCATGGTTCCCGCTTTTTGTTCTGCCAATCGGGGGCCAAAAACATGGGCCACCTGCACAGCACCGATCANATTGACGAGATAGACTTGTTGCCAAACATTCGGATGAACATTCCAATAAGGAAAACCAAATTGCCCCGAGCCGATACCGATCGAGTAAACCACATGATCGATCCGACCGACTTGCTTGGTGACGGTCTCGGCAAAGTTCATCACGGCATCTAAAGAGGTGACATCCAAAATCGCCCCGAACCCGCCAAGATTTTCGGCAATTATGGGGGTTTCCGCCAGACGATCGGCCAAAATAATATGGGCTTGTTCCGCACGAAATTGTTCGGCAATGGCATAGCCTAGCCCCCGTGCCCCACCGAATACGATAGCTGTTTCACCTTGAAGTTTTAGGTCCATAACTCACCAAAAAAGGATTGGTTTCAGTTTATGAACCCGCCACGAAATCAACTTTGGATTTCGTACCCCCCCCCTCTTTCTGGCTTGTACCAAACTGATGGAGCGTTCCTTGAAATAGTGGACGTGGCAAGATTTCTTCCGTTGGCTGACATGAGGTCGATAAAATACCAAGAAATTTTTTTCTACTCACCTTGTATTTCTTTTCGGATACCTTAAAACCGTAAATAATTCGGAAGAGAATTTAGCTCGTTACTTTGTAACAGAACGATGCTGCGTCGTTCGAGAGAATTGCTAGACATTCGGTAGGAGGAACTCTGTTTCAGATCGAGAGTGACCGGTGGGGGTAGCCCCCCGGCACCGATGCTGGGACAACTCCATACCTACGTGCCTCCGGTAACGGAGTTATCGGTATCGGGGGGCTACCCCCACCGGTCACTCTCGATCCGTGAGAGTTCCGGTCCTCCTAGGCCTTGTGGTAAACCTCTTCCATGAAATTCCCCAAGGGTTTTATCGCGTTCACTCCCAGAGAGTGAGGATAAACCCTTTGTGGGAATTTTTTTTGTTGACGGTCAGAGTTTTCCCAGTCACTCTTACACCCTAAAATCAACATGAGTCATTTCATCAGTCTCGATGATTTAAGAGCCGCATGGAAAATCCATGATCCCGAGTTCGTAAACAAATTCCTGAGTTTGTTAAACCAACCGAAACCCCCTGGCCCTCCGATTCCTGTGGGAGCATACACCTTTGAAAAATTTATTGAGGAAATTCAATCGGAGAGGCACGATAGAAAATCGGAATCGCAACGATCGTACCGCGTTTCCATGATGGCCAAGTTGGAAGCCCCCAATGCGGACGTTCCCCTCGAACCGAAATACAAATCCTACGAAATTCTCTTGGCATTGTGGCAATCGGAAGAACCTTTTGCCCGCCGAAGTTTAATCGAGATACTCCAAGTCGTACCGTTGATTTATGGTCCTTGGCGGGGAATCAAACGAATTTTTAAAGAAGCCGAAGCCAAACAAGATTCAGAAATCTATGGGCTGATTGCTGCACGACTGGATACGGCCCAAGAGGGTGAAATAACCCGAGGAACCTTGATTTATTTGGTTCGTCGTGCCAGACGTTTTCTTCGCCGGATAAGCTCGTGGCTTCCCACCACCTATGCGGATGTGGCCTGCGATTTCTTAATTCATTTCCCTAATACGAAGGGGAATTATTGGCTTGTCGATTACATACTTGAGAATCATGATAAATTATGGCAACGTACCCCACGCCCGCTTTTTCGCCTACTAGAACAAGCCCAATCCGATGTGGTATTCAAGTTTGCCATAAAGAATTTGAAATCACACTTTCCCACGCAGCTGCGTGAAGTGGAACCCGCTTGGGTTGCTCGATTAACGAACCGATTTTCAAAAGAGATTCATTCGTTTGTCATATGGATTCTCAACAATGTACCAAAATTCGAGCAAAGTCGATTCCGTGAACTCGGCCTACATGAAGCGGTGTTAAGTCTGTTCGATTCTCCGGCTGATGAAGCGCGAACCTATGCCGCGAAATATGCCCGTTCCCATGCCCGCGATCTGACGACCGAACAACTCATTCGCTTGGTCGATAATAGCAACAATGAAGTCGTCAAATTAGCCTTAGATTTCATCAAAGAACGTCACCCAAGAAAAGATATTGGGCTAGACGCTTGGGGCCGACTCCTCGAAACCAAAGGGGGACACAAACTCGCTGCCGACACCTTAAAAAAACATTTTGGCCCGAAGGAATTGACACCCGATTGGTTTGTCAACATCCTGTTCTCTCCCTCGGAGCAGTCTTTTAATTTTGCATTGAATTTGTTTCCACAGGTTCATGACCCCTCCGAACTAGGAGCGATCTTTTTTTACAATTTGATCAATCGAATTACTGATCGAAACACCAATGTCGCCCGTCGCCTTACCCAATTTGCTCTCAATGAATTGGATGATTTGGATGTAAACTCTTTGCAAGTTGATGCACTCAAACGACTGTTGGTCAATCCTTTGACCTCGAAGACCATGTTGAAGTGGATCGATTCCGGTAAGCTGCCCATCTCTCGCTTGGGAATCGAGTTTTTCCGAACGATGGCCTATCAACTCGATTGGGCGAAGGACCCCTTTATCGTCGAGCTGTTGAAGGATGATGCTTGGAAGAAGGACATCACATTTAACGAAGATCATGCCGTTCAATTCCGTAAATGGCTTGCCGACCCCCGAAAATTCTCTCCCTCAGAAGTCGGGCTGGAGTGGTTATTAGAAGTCGTTCAAAACGGAGATAGCTCGAGCCGTAGCTGGGCAAGCGAATTCTTGAACAAAGCCTTCCTCCCTGCGGATTTTGCTCCACAAAGCCTCGCTACCTCTGCAACTTCTCCCGCGACCAAGGCGCCGGTCGATCTCAAAAATGCGAGCTTCTTATTCACAGGGAAACTCGCCACGATGAACCGCAAGGAAGCAGAAGAGAAGGTCAAATCGGCCGGTGGAGTGTTGGCAGGAAGTGTGAGTAAAAACTTGGCCTATTTGGTGGTCGGCGATGAAGGCTCGCCATTGTATGGTCAAGGCAAAAAGGGAGAGAAACAAACCAAGGCCGAGGATTTAATTGCCAAGGGGGCCAACATTTCCATCATCTCCGAAACCACCTTTTTGAAGATGCTGGCAGGCACCGAGAACACCAGCGTTTCAACCGATTCGGTCATGGCAGGCTGTGAACGCTTATGGGGAATGGCCATTGCTGCGGGAACAACCGATGCGCCTTTGGGAGTGTTTGCCCGCAATTATATCCTGAACCATCATAAGGAAATTGCCGCCGAGAACTACGAGCGTCTCCTCGACACTGGTTCAGAAATTCCGCAAACCTTCTTTTCCTTCGAGCGCTTTAAGCCCCTGTTGTTGGAGAATCGGACTCCACTCCGAGAATTCGCTTTGGAGGTGGCGAAATTCGAGTTTGCCCGTTGGCATCCCCCTGCCCATGAATTGGTCGTTTTATGTGAACTCCCCTTTGCCGAGGTGCGTCGATTCGTGGCCCAAGCCTTACTCGAGGAACCGCACCCCAAAAATGTCCGTTATCGCCTCGATCCCGAGCGCCTCAGCCCCTCGGGGGTCTATCGCTTTTGTGAATCACCGAATGATGCCACCCGTGCCATTGGTTTACAATTGATTGAGCGTTCCCAAAGTCTCAAAGTCCCCGAAGAATTATTCCGGTTGACGGAAAGCTCGGATCGCAGGGTCCGATCGTTTGTGGTGCGGTGCCTTTGGAATCTGTATCGCGATCGCGGGGTCACTCCCGAATGGAAACCCGCGCTCCCTCGGAGCACCCGTGTCAGTCAAGCGGCCCGAAAGAAAGCAGAACAAGCCGTTGCCAATCGGGGGCCCGGTGTCCCGAGCCGAGCCGAGAATCCTCCCGCAGATGAATCACAAATGACCTCGTTTCTCCGGCGAATACTTTTTGAACTCCCCCCCCCTCGCACCGGTATCACTTCGGAAGCCGATCGAGAGGTGTTTCGGAAACTCAAAACCTTGCCCGCTCGCAAGGCCAAACTTTCCCTCGTTGAGATCATGCGCGATCTCGCCTTGCAAGACCCACAATTTGCCGAGGCCGTTTATCCGCTCTTACTAGAATTCATGGGTTCCTTTGGCCGTGCGGAACGCGATGCCTGTTTGGTTGCGGTCACCCGTCTGAAACTCAAATATCCCCAAAAGTTCGCCTCGAAGAATTGAACCCAATTTTCTTCGCAGCCCAAGGCCTCCTTTCCCTACGCTGGCCTGCTCCCCATTCGGGATACCCCGTGCTTCAACCACGCACTGCACACATGTTCGTTTGAATCAGACCGGCCTAGCAGTGTGGCATCCCAAACAACCTCGGGCCTTCCCGAGAGGTCCCCACTCACTTTCGTTTGATACTCGATTCTCAATCGGTTTTATGCCAATTCGACTAGGATTTTCGGTCAAAATGTCTTAACCTATAAGTGTTGACTTTTTGGGTATCCTGCCATGCGTCCCCTTTATTCCCTCTGTTTTGCTCTCATCGCACTGACATTCATCCAATCGAAAGAACCCCCAGTAGGTCAACCGAAAGAACCTTCGTTGGATCAGTCAAAAGAATCCCCAGTGGATTTTGTGAAAGAGGTCGCTCCGATTTTTCAGGAACACTGCCTGCGATGCCATAACACGGGTAACAGCAAGGGGGATTTTTCGCTCAGTACCGAGGCTGATCTCAAATCGAGCCAACATGTGACGTCAGGCAAACCAGATGAAAGTCAACTCCTTCGAGTGGTGATCCCTGCTCGGGAAGGGGCCAAACCCCGTATGCCCAAACAGGGAAAATCGCTCAGCGAAGCCGAGGTGAATACGTTACGTCGTTGGATACGAGAAGGGGCTTCATGGCCGAAAGATTATGTGCTCAAAGAGAAAGCCAAGGCCGATGGAACTTGGTGGTCTTTGCAACCCCTTCGCGTCCCTACGATCCCGAATCCGAAAGAACTTCCCAAGGAGTGGAACGAAAACCCTATCGATCGATTTATTTTTGCTCAATTACAAACGAAAGGGCTAACTCCCAACCCCCCTGCCGATAAACGAATGTTGATTCGTCGAGTTACATTCGATCTTATCGGGCTGCCACCGACCCCCGAAGAAGTCGAGCGTTTTTTACAGGATCATTCTGCCGATGCGTATGAGAAACTGGTCGATCGCTTGCTGGCTTCTCCTCGATATGGCGAACACTGGGGACGACATTGGTTGGATGTAGTGCGTTTTGGTGAAAGCAATGGCTACGAACGAAATGTTCTGATTAACAATGTTTGGCCCTTTCGCGATTATATCATCAAATCATTCAACGAAGGGAAACCGTTCGATCAGTTAGTGCGAGAACACCTCGCGGGAGATGTGATTGGAAAAGACGATCCCGAAAAAGAAATCGGCACCGCGTTCCTCGTGTGCGGACCTTACGATAATGTGGGCAATAGCGATGCCAAACAGGCGGCCTTGATTCGTGCCAATCACTTGGATGAGATGATCCGCACAACCAGCGAGGCCTTTTTAGGGTTAACCTTTGGCTGTGCTCGCTGTCATGATCATAAATTCGATCCCATTACTCAAAAAGATTATTTTAGCCTGTATGCCACCTTCGCAGGGGTCCATTATGGGGATCGACCTCTGTTAACTTCGGAACAACGAGCCTTGCTCGATGCTAAAAAACTTGACCTAAAAACGATCCCGAAAAAATGGGCCGGTACTTTTGACCCGAATATCGCCAAGCAAACCTTCAAAGTTCACCTCGGTGGGGACCCGTCGAAATTGGGCGAAGCCGTCACCCCTTCGAGCTTAGGCATTCTCAAACATTTAGAAAGCCGATACGAATTGCCCGCAAACGCTCCGGAAACTCAACGACGACTAGCTTTGGCCCAGTGGATCACCGCACCGGATAATCCCCTGACGGCCCGCGTGTTGGCCAATCGCTTATGGCATTATCATTTCGGTGTGGGGATCGTCGATACCCCCAGCGATTTTGGTTGGATGGGGAGCAAGCCGACTCATCCCGAGTTGTTGGACTTTCTGGCTCACCGAGTTCACCAAGAGAAGTGGAAACTCAAACCGATCCATAAGTTGATTGTTACCTCGCAAACCTATCGCCAATCCTCCAAGTGGAACGAGACCGCAGCGAAGATCGATGCCGACTCTCGGTTGCTGTGGCGTTTCCCTCCGCGTCGATTGTCCGGAGAAGAACTTCGTGATGCCATGCTAAGTTTTGCAGGCCTACTGGATCACGATAAAGAAAAAGGAGGCCCCGGTTTCCGCTTGTATAAATATGTGGAAGATAATGTCGCGACCTATCACCCGTTGGATCAACACGGGCCGGAAACCTATCGCAGGGCGGTCTACCATCAGAACGCACGGGCCGCTCGAACCGATGTGCTCAGTGATTTCGATTGTCCCGATCCCGCTGCGGCCGCCCCCCGACGGGCTTCCACAACCACACCTCTCCAAGCATTGACCTTACTGAATCATCAATTCACTCATGATATGGCCAAACGGCTGGCCGAACGGATCAAACAAAAAGCGGGAGATCGTCCCGAGAATCAAATTCAATTGCTGTTTGAATGGGTGTATCATCGTCCATCGACGGAATGGGAACAGAGAAAGATCACCCCCATATTAACTGAACATGGTCTGGCGATTGTCTGCTTGGCCGTATTGAACTCGAATGAATTGTTGTATCTTCCCTAATTCGTTATTTCTCCCGATATGGATAGCAGTAACAATAATTCAAGAAGGGGTAGATTTAGGGGAGAAGATGCGTTGGTTTGAATCAGGAATGGCTTTCCGAGGAAAGCCCCTAAGATTCGCTGGGAGTGGTTTGCTCTTCTTGTCGGAGACGTTTTTTGGCACGCGAGAGAACAGGGCCGATGGAATTGACAGGGATATTCAACGCAGCACTAATCTCCTCGTAGGTTCGTCCTTCGATATAGAAAAGGCGGACAACAGATCGTTCCCGAGCGGGGAGCTTTTTGAGGAGTTGTTGTACCTGTTCCAAATTTTCGATCCCTGCTTGTACCCCGCGAGATTCACGCGCTTCTTGGGAGGATTTGCGAAACTCGGGCGAAATCGATTTGGGAGGCGGAACGAGCTTTTGTAACTCTGTGACGGCCACACGACGGGCAATGACCGTTAAATAGGTGGCAAGGGAAGATTTACCGCGAAACTGACGCAGGACAGCATAATCGTTGGCAACAATTTGAAGAAGAATTTCTTGAGCAAGGTCTTCGACGTTTTCGGGTGAAATGGGAACACTTCGTAAGTGGGCGGTGTAGTGAATCACATGATAAATCAGGCCAAGAAAACGATCGACAAAATCATTCCATGCCCCGACCTCATGATTCAAACATCGTTGGAGAATTGTGCGGTCGAGTGGTGTAAGTGCCATAGCTCAACCCCTTGAGAGTAATTAAAAGGGTTAATTTAATTCTAAACGAGATTCGATTAAAAACCAAGGATGAACTGAAGAAAAGCCACAAACAGCAGAACCAAAGGGCTGAATCAATCGATACGATTAGGAAGCGGGTTTAATTCCACGAATCGCCTGAATAATGTCGTTCAGGTCCTCGGAGATGCAAATTTCATCGTCGAGAAAATCCTTCAGCCAAAGAAAGTTCAATCGCTGGGCCAATGCCAATACGGGTAACAGGTCTCGTAAACGAATATGAACCTTGGGAGGAGGACTCTCGTTCAGGTGTTCAGAATCGATGAGTTCTTCATCCTGAGGTGGTGGAAAGAGTTTGAGATGCGGTTTCATGATGATGCTGCCCTCCTGGTCTTATCAGCAAATCTCGAAGGTTGTACCCTTCTTCGACTAGGGAGGCTTAGCTAATACAATCTTTCCGGAATTTTTTCCAATCTCTCCCTAAAAAACTCTAAAGAAGCAAAACAGGCAAAAGGTATCAGCCATGATGAAAGTAACGGTTATCGGGGACGGCGCGTTTGGAACAGCCATAGCTCTTCACCTCGATAAGCAAGCGAACATCGAGGTTCGCATGTGGAGCGCACAATCGGAACAATATGAAAGGTTATCTGTAGATCGGGAGAATAAAAAATACCTACCCGGAGTACCCATCCCCGAATCGATCCAATTATTTGATGATCCAGTCAAAGCTGTGGCCGGTGCTGATTTATGGGTGAGCGTAATCCCTACGGTGTATCTTCGGAGCACAATTTCCCGATTCCGCGGTTTAGAAAAATCCCCTGCGGTGATTAGTCTGACCAAAGGTGTCGAGCAGAATACTTTTCTACGTCCCAGCGAAATTATCAGCGAAATCCTCGAAACCGATCGGGTGATGGTGCTCAGCGGTCCGACTCATGCGGAGGAAGTGTCACGGGGATTGCCAACCTCGGTGGCCGTGGCGGGGGCCGATCCGATCCTCACTTCGATGGCCCAACAGGTATTCAACTCGAATCGTTTGCGAGTTTATACGAATTCGGACCTCGTGGGGGTGGAACTCGCGGGTGCTTTGAAGAACGTGATCGGGATTGCTGCGGGAATCAGCGACGGGCTTGGCTACGGCGATAATGCGAAATCGGCCCTCGTCACCCGTGGGCTGGTGGAGATGGCTCGCTTTGGTGTCGCTCATGGCGCCGATGCTGCCACCTTCAACGGACTGGCAGGGCTAGGCGATCTCATCACCACTTGTTTCAGCCAATACGGGCGAAACCGACGGGTCGGCGAAAGATTGGGCCGAGGCGAATCTCTGCAACAAATTCTGGCGAACACGACGGCTGTTTGTGAAGGGGTGACCACCGCAAAAAGTATTTATGAACGAAGCAGCAAAATGGGGCTAGAGTTACCCATTATGACTGCCGTTTACAGGGTTCTTTACGAAGGACTCACACCAATCGAGGGGGTTCAACAGGTTCTTTCTCGCCGTTCGGGTTCGGAACGATGGTGATTGGCCGAGAGATAGCCCCTCTCCTCTCTGTGAGCAACTTCTTCCTTGATTCTCAAATCAGTTTTGAGGCAATTGATCCGGATCGATGCCCATTTGTCGAAGAAGCTCTGCTAGTTTTTCGGCACGAAGGCGTTCTTCTTCAGCTTGTTTAAGAGCATTGAGTTTTTCTTGTGTTTCTTGTTGGGCGCGTTGTTCCGCTTCGAGTTTCGCTTTCGCTTCGGCTTCAGCACGGAGGCGTTCTTCTTCAGCTTGCTTAAGAGCAGCGAGTTTGGCTTTCGCTTCGGTCTCAGCGCGTTTTTCGGCTTCGAGTTTGGCTTTTGCTTCGGCCTCGGCGCGGAGGCGTTCTTGTTCGGCGCGTTCCTGACTAGCGATCCGAGCGAGTTTTTCTATCTCGGCGTCTTTCTTCATTTGCTCGGCTCGTTTCTCGGCACGCTCGGCTCGATCCTTCTGAATCAGCAGATAATCGCGTGAGGGTTGCATCAATGTTCCATCGGGATTGAATATCCTCAAAGTGTCGCTACTCCAATCAAGTCGGATTCCCAATCGGGGCGAGGTCCATTGAGTTACGCTCATGGGTCTTTCTCGCAGTTGATTGTTTTCGCGAATAAAAACTCGCACTTCGGCGGGATCGGTGAATAACCAGTAAAATTCTTGAACGCCGTATTTGTCGTACCAGTCTCGTTTTTCGGTGATTTCCTTTTTGGTGTTCGAGTTGGAATGAATTTCAAACACCACGCTGGGAATCACGCCATTCTCTCGGTGTTGAACGTAAGATTCACGACCTTCGGGACGATATTGAGGAACACCAAAACAGACCATCACAT
>JAOAAA010000319.1 GCA_026419115.1 Gemmataceae bacterium | reverse complement strand
TTATGAATGACTCGGAATTGACTCTTCTTGGCCTGAAACATCATCAAAATGGTCAGTATGACCGAGCGAAGCATTATTATCAACAAGCTCTAAAAAAGAATCAACGCAATGCCGATTCTTGGCACTTGCTGGGGGTAGTTTCCCTTCAAAAGGGGGATTATCAGAATGCAGAGGCTAATATTCTAAAAGCGATCCGTATTTCACCGAATGAGGTGGAATATCATAATAATTTAGGGTTAGTGTATCGGGGAAAGGGGGAATTTCAAAAAGCGATTGAATCCTATAGGCATGCCCTTGCAATTGCACCGAGTCAAACCGATTTATTAAATAATTTGGGTGTGATCTACTTGGAACAAAAAAATTACACCGAAGCCGAGAAGCATTTTCGGCAGGCCCTCTATCTTGAACCCAATCACAAATTGAGTTTATTGAACCTAGGAAATACCCTTCAAGGTTTAGGACGTTTTCAAGAAGCGATTTCACACTATTTGCACATCCTCGAGTTGGAAGGAAACTCGCCGATTG
>JAOAAA010000318.1 GCA_026419115.1 Gemmataceae bacterium | reverse complement strand
TGCTCATTCAAGCATGGAAATCCTAGTGCCACAGGTACTTGAAAAAATTCACCGTGATGCTTCAATTCGGCCATGCTCATTCAAGCATGGAAATCCGCCAGAATTACTAACAGCATTGACAAAGCATAGAATGCTTCAATTCGGCCATGCTCATTCAAGCATGGAAATGACAAGTGAATCTGCTACATCGCAGTACCTTTTGAAGGCTTCAATTCGGCCATGCTCATTCAAGCATGGAAATCCTTTTCACAATTTGTCCCATTGAGATGGTTTCGGGCTGCTTCAATTCGGCCATGCTCATTCAAGCATGGAAATCGGGCTTGATGGCATGGTTGACCAAGAACGTATTCCGGCTTCAATTCGGCCATGCTCATTCAAGCATGGAAATGCTCCGGGGGCTGATCCGGCGAACGCCGACAATTTGAGCTTCAATTCGGCCATGCTCATTCAAGCATGGAAATGCGTCCCAAGTGGGACGCAATAAGGCCAAAAAAAACAGCTTCAATTCGGCCATGCTCATTCAAGC
>JAOAAA010000317.1 GCA_026419115.1 Gemmataceae bacterium | reverse complement strand
TTGCTAGCCCGATTCCTTGGAATCCCCCCGATTTACTCTTGATGGCCGAGTTAATCCCAATCACCTTGCCATCCAAACTGATGAGGGGACCTCCCGAATTTCCGGGGTTGATCGCAGCATCAGTTTGGAGGAAATCCTCGTAGAAATTCAGCTTCAAGTTACGGCTCTTGGCGCTAATGATTCCATGAGTGACCGTACCGGTCAAACCAAACGGGGCACCGACTGCCAAAACTCGGTCACCCACTTCCAGTTGATCGCTATCGCCTAGCTCCAGAAAAGGCAGCGGCTTATCGCTTTGGATACGAACAATCGCCAGATCGGTCTTGCGATCCCCTTGAATATCTTTCGAGACGAATTTCCGACCATCTGGCAGCGAGACCTCAACCGAATCGGCTCCTTCAATCACATGAAAGTTCGTGAGAATGATTCCCTTTGGATCGACGATCACACCGGAACCGAACCCTAACTCGGCCGGTTTACCGGTCAATCGGCGGGTCTTTCCACGCGACTCGATGGACACCACAGCAG
>JAOAAA010000316.1 GCA_026419115.1 Gemmataceae bacterium | reverse complement strand
GCCATGCTTATTCAAGCATGGAAATGAGATTTGCATATCACTATTGCCCGAGCACGGAGTACGCTTCAATTCGGCCATGCTTATTCAAGCATGGAAATACGGTTTATTAGAAATCGCGGTTCGAGTATTTGATAGCTTCAATTCGGCCATGCTTATTCAAGCATGGAAATAATCTCTTTGTCTTCTTCATCACCGACGGACCCCCATGCTTCAATTCGGCCATGCTTATTCAAGCATGGAAATCAGCATTTGGGGGCGGCACTTGGAACAGACCCTGAGGCGCTTCAATTCGGCCATGCTTATTCAAGCATGGAAATGCGTGCCAGGTTCGAACAGATTCCCTTTCCGTTGAAGGCTTCAATTCGGCCATGCTTATTCAAGCATGGAAATCCGAGTACAGTGGGGGGCGAAACCTGGCCTTCCGGGCCGCTTCAATTCGGCCATGCTTATTCAAGCATGGAAATATCACTGGGCACAACTCGCATATGATACAAATCGGCTTGCTTCAATTCGGCCATGCTTATTCAAGCA
>JAOAAA010000315.1:240-536 GCA_026419115.1 Gemmataceae bacterium | reverse complement strand
AAACAATGTCGTTCGAATAAATGTTGGAGATTGTTGTTGGGGAAATGGACACTATATATGTCCAATGGAAAAAAACGTCCAAAATCTCGCTGAGACATAGGGGTAACTCCTGAGGGTTTGGGTCGAAACCTCGGGGTTTTATGCCTAGCGAGGTCTTGACGTTTTGTAATGCAAATCAGTATTGCCGCAATAACAACCGTTGCTTTTGCGGAGGTTAGGAAAGGGTTCTCACAGGGATAGGCCCAATCAACAAACCACTTTTTTTAATCCAAATATTCTGGTTGAATGTTATAAAG
>JAOAAA010000315.1:0-230 GCA_026419115.1 Gemmataceae bacterium | reverse complement strand
TCACTCACGAGGATAGCCCTTCTCCAAAAATTTTTCGTCGTTCTCAAAGATAGCCCTCTGCTCATGAAAATGGCCAAAAAAAATCTCGAATTCGGTGGGTACGAATTCGAGAGGGCAGCCGTTCATTTTAATGATGTGCAAGAAAGGTACTGCTAAGAAATTAGCAAATACTCATCTGTATCACAAAACGAACAAGGCTTCAATAGCCTCGGATCGGCCGAGGTTTAATA
>JAOAAA010000314.1 GCA_026419115.1 Gemmataceae bacterium | reverse complement strand
GAATTGAAGCCCGCCGGTGGTGATCGGTCTTTTCCACCCCTCCCGGGTATTTCCATGCTTGAATGAGCATGGCCGAATTGAAGCCGGGGTCGAATTGCCCTGACGGGGCTTTTGCAAACCAATTTCCATGCTTGAATGAGCATGGCCGAATTGAAGCCGTCCCAAGTGGGACGCAAGAAGGACTTAAAAAAAAAGATTTCCATGCTTGAATGAGCATGGCCGAATTGAAGCCCCGAACCAACGGACCGGTTCCCCATCTTCTAACCAGTATTTCCATGCTTGAATGAGCATGGCCGAATTGAAGCAGTTCTGACTGTTTTAGACTACCAAGGATAGTTTTAATATTTCCATGCTTGAATGAGCATGGCCGAATTGAAGCGGGGTGCAGTGGGCGGCACGGGGTTATTGTTATTCCTATTTCCATGCTTGAATGAGCATGGCCGAATTGAAGCTTTTAATTAAAACTGGGTGATTGTGAAGCCGCGGGGGAATTTCCATGCTTGAATGAGCATGGCCGAATTGAAGCTACAGGGATATAT
>JAOAAA010000313.1 GCA_026419115.1 Gemmataceae bacterium | reverse complement strand
CCTCGGGAATGGGCATAGGAGACCGTTTGAACAAGCGAATCGAAAACTTTCAGAAAATTGGGTAAATCCTCACTGTTCCCTTTACGTTCTTTGAGAAGCTGAGAAAGGGTCATTCCCTCAACCAATTTCATGGCGATAAAGGGTCTACCATCGGGAAAAGCACCTAATTCATAAACAGGAACAACGCCCGGATGTTGAAGTTTCGAGGCAATCTGTGCTTCGTCAAGAAATCGCCGCAGTAAATCCGAACGATTGGCAAAACGTGAGCGCAAAACTTTCACGGCAACGGTTCGGTTCAGCATTCGGTCCCGCGCACGGTAAACCGTTCCCATCCCACCGCGAGCAATCACAGTTCCGAGTTCATAGCGACCCTGTACCAAGCCATAAGGTTCCGTGGCTGGCTCTGGCTCCATTTCTAAAAAGGGGGGTAAACCAGACACTTCGGTATGTTGCAGGGGCGACTCGAGAGAAGGCGCACGACTCATTAAGTCCCCATCGAGTAATTAAGTTCCATCGCTGAATAACTATGCGAGCGCCGAATC
>JAOAAA010000312.1 GCA_026419115.1 Gemmataceae bacterium | reverse complement strand
ATACAGCAATAAAACCCGTAAGGGTTATCTGTTTTTGTTGCTTCAATTCGGCCATGCTCATTCAAGCATGGAAATGACGATATTAGCCAATATGTTGAGTTGCTCCGTTCGGGCTTCAATTCGGCCATGCTCATTCAAGCATGGAAATGACGAAACTAGATTGCAACCGCTAGCGGATGCTTTCCGCTTCAATTCGGCCATGCTCATTCAAGCATGGAAATGTGACAAAAGACTCACTCGCTTTCGCAAGGATACTAGGCTTCAATTCGGCCATGCTCATTCAAGCATGGAAATTGCTCCGGATGCTCCGTCAACTACTCCGGAAAAACCTGCTTCAATTCGGCCATGCTCATTCAAGCATGGAAATGCGTCGAATCGACGACCACGTTTCTTCTTGCCTGTCTCGCTTCAATTCGGCCATGCTCATTCAAGCATGGAAATAAGTTCCGGACACGGTTAAAGCCTTGCTTAACAATCTTGCTTCAATTCGGCCATGCTCATTCAAGCATGGAAATATGGGAACCACACTACTGAGTGTGGGGT
>JAOAAA010000311.1 GCA_026419115.1 Gemmataceae bacterium | reverse complement strand
ATCCTCCCTGGGTTCGCACTCTAGGCCCGTTAGAAATGAAGGTGCAGACCGAGGGCTGGAAATTTCCGGCCCCTTTGATGGACCTTCCCCCGCGACCACAACACGAGTTGACCGCAGCACCAAATGAAGTTCCTGTTCCTAATTTGCCCGATCAAGAACCGAATAAATCTCGGAAGCCTAAAATTCGTTCACGCCCCTCACCGGAAACCGTTTTATTCAAAGATCGGCTGTTATGTTTATTGCAGCCGCCAATTGATCATTTGATTGGTGGCAAACCGGTTGAAGTCCCGTTTCAACCCTTTCCGTATCAACTCGAGGGGATCGCGTTTCTGATGCCTCGTCATGCGGCCTTGTTGGCCGACGAAATGGGGCTGGGGAAAACAGCACAAGCGATTCTCACGATTCGTCTGCTCATTCAAGCAGGGCTTGTGAAACGAGTCCTCATCGTTTGTCCGAAGCCGTTGGTTTATAACTGGGTTCGCGAACTGAAATTGTGGGCCGCCGATCTTCCGTTTGAGACCTTTGAAAGTGATCTCGAACAACGCCGGACGATGTGGCTGGTTTCTAAT
>JAOAAA010000310.1 GCA_026419115.1 Gemmataceae bacterium | reverse complement strand
GAGGCGAAAGTAACACCTGTACTATCTGATAGAGGTACAACTTTATGAACAAAACGAAACTCGCGGCTCTCGGCATGCTCACCTCTCTGATCTGCATCCTTACTTTAGGAAGCAACAGAATTTTTGGTGATAACGATTGTCCTGAGGAAATTTATGATTTGAATTTCTGTTCCATCGTTGGTCTGCCCAGTTGCAAAGGGGGAAAAGAAATCTCACCTGAACAGTGTAAGATGAATAAAGGTGTATTCTTTCACATAAACTATTATAAAATGAATCCAAAAGTTTCGACGTCACCATTCCCGTTGACGGTCGATCCGATAATTTATCAAGAGTATTGTTATACACTTTGCAATTGTAAACCAATTTATGGTAATCCTCCCTATGATGTTTATCTAGGTTGTGAGACCGATGAGAATAGTGTTATACAACATTTTCTTGCTCCAGTACAATACCCCATTAATTGTGAAAAGAAATAGATGCACATAGACATACTTGATTAGCTCGATCTTAAGGAGTTATATTATGAACAACTATTGCCGTTTTCTGACTTTGCTATTAGCGATTAGCATCATGATGTGGT
>JAOAAA010000030.1 GCA_026419115.1 Gemmataceae bacterium | reverse complement strand
AGATGTGTATAAGAGACAGCGATGTCCGCTTGCTCTTGAGAGATAATTTCCGAAATTTCGTCAAGCATTCGTGGTGAGTGTGAGCATTTGTTGTGAAAGCAAGCGTTTGTGGTAAAAGCAAGCATTCGTGGTGACATTATGCAGATTCCGAGTGTCAAGACAGGTCGAAAGATTACGGGAATGAGTGCGATCTTGCTCCCTTTCCAAGAGAATGGGGACGTCGATTGGATCGGTTTTGAGCAACACCTGATACGGACCGTTTCTGCAGGATTGATCCCTGCGGTCAACATGGATACGGGATACGCAAATCTAATCGATGAATCCACACGTTTAACCGTGTTGAAGCGAACCGCGTCTCTTCTGAAGGGGCAACCCTATATCGCAGGGGCTTTTGTAAAGGATGCGCCCCACGAGCCTTTTTCGCTTTCCGCCTATCAACGTGCGATCGACCCGATACAGACTCATGGCGGAACACCCATTATTTTTCAATCGTATGGCTTAACTCAACAAGATTCTCAAGGGATTTACCACAGCTACGAGCAAATCGCCCGCGAGTGTGATCGGTTTTTGGCCTTTGAACTGGGGCAGGCGTTTGCGCCTTTTGGCAAAATTTACGAGCTAGACCTTTACGAACAGCTTTTGAAAATCCCTGCCTGTTATGGGGCGAAACATTCTTCCTTAAAGCGAAGGTTAGAATGGCAAAGGTTGAATTTACGGGATCGCGTTCGGCCCGAGTTTTTGGTCCTAACAGGGAACGATCTGGCGATCGATATGGTGATGTATGGCAGCGATTATTTATTAGGATTAAGTACCTTTTGCCCAGAACATTTTGCCAAACGAGACCGCCTTTGGGCAAACAATCACCCTGATTTTTACGAACTGAACGATCTCATTCAATATCTGGGCTTCTTTGCATTTCGGCCCCCTGTGCCGGCCTATAAACACTCGGCCGCGATGTTCCTTCATCTGCGGGGTTGGATTCAGTCCTCGCTTACTCATCCACAAAGTCCACCACGACCCGAAAGCGATCGGGAAGTCTTACGTGACATTATGGAGCGATTGAACGAATGGACTTGTTACGCGTAGGTTTGGGAATGGTACTATTCCCTACTCGGGGCCAGCGTGGATGCCCCACAACGGCTGCGGGAATTTTTTCATCAGAACGGATGGAATCGCTCCCCCCCTTGGATTATTTACCTTGTAAGGGGACCGGAATAAATTCTTTGATCAACTCACCGGAGAAGGCATCGTGAATACGAATCACGCCGTCGAAACCTCCCGAGGCGACCCTATTGCCACGCGGGTGAAAGGCCACATCGTAGATTGGAGTCGTCAGGTCTTTTAGGGTCACTTTCTTAGGAGATTTATCGGTCTCGTAAATGCAAACTTCGCCTTTACCATCAAGACTACTTCCTGCGGCAAAAAGGTCCCCTTTGGGACTAAACGCCAGCGAGTAAATGCGTCCTTTCATTTTTTCGTATTCCCGAATGCGATTGGAATCATCGCCGATGACTCGTTTTTCCTCTCGGTGCATCTTGTATAAACGAGGGGTTCCGTCCGCCCCTGCGGCCAGAATTTCATCGTACACATTCGGGGCCACACCGGGGGTATCGCGAGGAACCTTGGCCATGCGAGGAGCGGGGGGCCGACTATTTTCCCAAACGGTCAACAGGTTCACACGGGGAGCGAGAACCGTTGCGGCGAGGAGGGCATATTTTTCGTTCTGCGTGAGCAATTTGGGGGGGGGGCGAAGCGTCACTGTATTGAGGCCTCCCTTCAAGGCGCCGGGCGTGATGGAGGTTACGTTGTCGATAAAACGATTCGTAGCCACTTCGGTCAATTTCACAGAACGATCCCGACTGACCGAGACCAAATGTTTTCCATCTTGCGAGAAAACCGTGTCGGTCACCCAATCGGAATGGGCACCTTGAAACAGAACTTGTTTCCCCGTTTTCACTTCAAAAGCCCGCACGGTATTATCGGCACAACCACAGGCAACCAAACTTCCATCGGGCGACCAAGAAATCCCTGCCACCACATCAAACGAAACAGGAATGGAAGTTTTTAGGCTCCGTTTTTCGACATCCCAAATTTGAATTTCGCCCGATCGTCCGGGGTCCCCCCCCGAGGCCGCTAGCAAAGTACCATCGGGAGAAAATGCCAAAGATTGAATGCGTTCGGATAACCCCACCAGTCGAGCGATCCGCTTGGAACCATCACCCGCCCACAGAAGAATTTCGTGATACCCCGAGATTGCCAAATACTCTCCATTGGGGGAATACGCGACGGCATTCACCACCGGTAACGATTTGTAGATGGGGGGATTATCGGGATCGACGGGAGGCGCCTTGGCCGAAGCGGGGGTATCGTCTACGGCCCCTTCGGCAACCCATTTTTCGATCAATTTAATCTGGGCATCGGGCAGCGGGGGTTGATTCTTCGGCATGCGGGCGCGTCCCTTGACTTCGCCAAGTAATTGGACCAAGAAAGATTCTTGAGGTTTATTGGGGACAATCCCAAATTTTTCCGAATCCCCCTTTTTCAGAAGGTCCGCGTAAGAGGTCATAACATACCCGCCGAGCGGTTTGGCTGGTTGATGACACCCTTGACAGTGTTGGCGGAAAATAGGCAGAATGTCTTTGTAATAGCTCACTTTCCCAGCGGGGACATCGGCCCCAAGTAGGGGAGTCGCAACGCACAAAGAAAGTATGAGAGGAATGTGCTTCACAGGGAACCTCAATAGAAAGATTACGGGCGTGGGGTGGGAGAATTTTTAATCCGTTTTGTTTATCCGAATTTATTATTCGTATTTTTTATTCGTCAATTTTATCTTAGGCCAATATCTCCTTAACGACAGTCCCATGAACATCGGTTAAGCGATATTGACGCCCTTGGAACTTAAAGGTCAATTTCTCATGATCCAGCCCAAGGCAATGAAGGATGGTGGCTTGGAGATCATGAACATGAACCGGTTTTTCGGTAACGTTGTAACCAATTTCGTCGGTGGCACCGTAGATGATTCCTTTTTTGATCCCCCCCCCCGCGAGCCACATGGTGTAGGCATCGATATGATGATCTCGACCCGTCGTTTCGCGGGCTTCGCCCATCGGGGTTCGGCCGAATTCTCCTCCCCAAATAACCAAAGTGGAATCGAGCATACCTAACCGTTTCAGGTCCTTAATGAGAGCGGCCGAGGGGCGATCCACTTCCTTAGTGATGTTTTCTAGGGATTTTCCTAAATCGAGATTGCCCCCGTGATGATCCCAATCGGTGTGATACAGCTGAACGAATCGCACGCCCCGTTCGACCAATCTGCGAGCCAATAAACAGTTGGCAGCAAACGAAGGTTTCCCTAGTTCGACCCCGTAAAGCTCAAGGGTCTTTTTGTCCTCTTTGGAAATATCCATCAAAGCGGGGGCAGCACTTTGCATGCGATAGGCCATCTCGTAGGAAGCAATGCGCGTTTGAATTTCAGGATCACCCACACGATCGAAGCGCATTTGATTGAGATCGCGAATGGTATCGACAAACTCACGGGGATTGGTTTCCTCGAAACCTTTGGGAGGTTTCAAATCGAGGATCGGGTTTTCGCCACGAAGGAAAGGAACCCCCTGAAAAGTCGTCGGGAGAAAGCCACTGGAGTACAGGGCAGCCCCTCCGCGTGGTCCGCGTGGTCCGGATTGCAAGACCACAAACCCCGGTAGACTATCGGTCTCGGAACCTATCCCGTAGGTAATCCAAGCCCCCATCGAGGGGCGGCCAAATTGAGGGGATCCCGTGTTGACGAAAACCTTGGCGGGTCCGTGATTAAAAACGTCGGTCTTCATCCCACGCAGCCAACACACTTCATCAACAATCTCGGCATGATGGGGGAGCAACTCACTAATTTCCATGCCGCACTCGCCATACTTTTTGTATTTGCGAGAGCAACCAAGAATTTGGGCATCATTTTTAATGAAAGCAAATCGTTTTCCCTTGGTAAATACTTCAGGAACTTTTTGGCCGTGAAGTTTGTTGAGTTCAGGCTTATCGGAGAAAAGTTCCAGTTGGCTTGGCCCCCCCGCCATGAACAAAAAAATAACCGCCTTGGCTTTCCCCGCGAAGTGCCCCCTTCGGGAAGCCAAGGGGGTTTTCGTGTCACCCGCGTGCGTGTCTCGATGAAGCAACGTACTCAGGGCGGTTGCGCCTAGACCGATGCTGCAGTTTTGAAAGAAGTGGCGTCGTGTGGCTTCCAGTGGATTCATTCTCGAACCTCCGATAGAATGGACTATATCAAAATCTCGAGGGGTTCTCCAACAAAAAATGAGCGAGCATTTGCTAACAAAACATGAGAGGATAGCAACCTCCAACCCTTTGTTGGTCGTGGATTTCGTAAAAAAGCATCGTCAAAGAAAGCCGTGGTATCTATCTTTTGTGATAGGCTCCTATGATGAGGCCATGAACCTTCTCGTGACCCGTAACGTAATTCAAGTGTGAACAGTGTCTAACGATCCTTTAGCGAGACGAACCGACGAAGAACTCTTGCTGCTACTCCGAGAAGGGTACAAAGAAGCAATGGGTACGCTCGTTCGTCGATACCAGCGGGAGTTATTCGGTTATCTTCGGCGTTACGTCAACGATGAGCATTTGGCAGAGGACATTTTCCAACTGACCTTTGTTGCCTTATACGCCAAAATTAACCAATACGAAAAAGGGAGACCAGCACGCCCTTGGATTTATGCCATCGCGACCAACCAAGCGATCGATGCCATGCGACGGGTCGGCCGACGCGCGACGGTGAGTATCGAATCGGCAGAGGTCGAAAATCAAGAGGGGGAACGTCGTGGCTTGGGTGAGTTACTCGAATCGAAAGAGACCAATCCTCTCGAACACGCGGACCTCAGCGAGTTGCGAACCTTGGTCCGAGCTACAGTAGACCGCCTCCCCGAGTTTTTAAGGGTGGTGGTGATTTTGGCCTACTATCAGGGCTTGAAATATCAGGATATTGCCGATATTCTGGATATCCCCCTTGGAACGGTAAAATCGCGATTACATACGGCCCTTGCAAAATTACACGAAAGTTGGTCCCTAGTTGGTTCTGTTCCAGAGTTATAATCTCCGATTTTTCGCCCCCCGATTCGTGGACCCTTGAGATAGGGGTTTCATCATGGATTACTTACAAGAAGAAAAGTTACTCGGTTACGCTCTCAAGGCCTTGCCGACTCAAGATACTCAAACGACCGAAATTTTATTGGCCGAATCCCCGCAAGCGCAACGAACCTTGGACCTGATCCGCTCGGCCTTGGCACCGCTGGCTAGCGATCAAGATGACCCCAACGAACCGCTTCCACCTCAACTGGTTGCCAATACCATTGGACGAGTCGCAGAATGGATTGTTCAGGCAGAACGGTTAGTCCCTCCGATTGAATGTCACGCACCAAGCGAGTCCCAACCGGCTGCGGTAGCTACGTCGAATGAACCACCTGTCTATCCGGTGATGGCTCGCGAACTCGCTGTCGATTCCAGCAGCAACTCCCGAAGAAATGTGTTTGCCATTGCCGTCTCTTTGGTTCTGGTCTTGGGAATCGGTCTCCCGTTTTTGGCGACCCTTCGTTCGCATGCTCGGCAAACTGCCTGTGCCGATAGTCTTCGTCAAGTTTACTCGGCCTTGGTACAATATGCCGATGATAATGAGGGTAATTTCCCCAAAGTCGCGGAACTTCAAACCGCAGAATCTGCCATTCAAACCCTTCGCGATCAGGGCTATTTGACACATACTCGGTTAAGCTGTAACGATCAGGCTCATGGCCTTTCTTTGGGCAACTACAGTTACACCCTAGGCTACCGTGATGAACTCGGCACTTTGTGTGGCTTTAGCTATCTCGATCCCGACCAAGATTATATCCCCCTCTTGGCCGATGCCCCACGAAGAAAAGGGGAAGAAACCAAACCGATCAATCATCGCGGGGGGCAAAATGTTCTCTTTGCGAATGGACAAGTTCGCTTCTGCACTCATGCCAATGTGGGCATCGAGAACGATCATATCTTTCGGAATGAACGTGGCAAAGTGGGTGCGGGGCTACGACGAGAAGATTCCGTTTTGGGTCGCGGTTACGAAATGCCCTAACCCCATCCCTGTTACGAAATCTACTCATCTACGAAATGCCCTAACCCCATCCCTGTTACGAAATCCCCTCACTCCGACCCATCGGGTCAACCTTCCTTTTCGGGATAAGCGATTTTTCCCCATCAGCATTCCCAACTTTCCCACATGTTCGGGGTAAAAAATCCCCCCCCCCGCCCCGATCGCAATTTTCCCAAGTTGGATCGCTTTTCTGATAGGGGTACTTTGTTCTTATGGTTCTGTTCCTATCCTTAACTCGAAGTATTCCTCTCCTCCTCCGAGAATGGTTATGTCTGCCACACATAAGAGCTTAGATGTTGTCCGCAGTTACTACGAAGAGGCCGTTAAGGTTCTTCAAGTGAACGAGGGAGTTGCCTCCCTGATCTGGAGTACCGATCGGGAAATTCGGGTACAAATACCTATCGTTCGCGATAACGGGGTGTTGGAAGTTTACAAGGGTTATCGGGTCCAACACAACAATGCTCGCGGGCCCTACAAAGGGGGATTTCGCTACCATCCCACGGTCGATGCCGCTGAGGTCACGGCCTTGGCTGTTCTGATGACGTTGAAAACGGCACTGGTCGATGTTCCTTTTGGAGGAGCCAAAGGGGGTATTGCCATCGATCCGAAGAAATTCTCTCAGCGGGAACTCGAACAAATCACCCGACGATTCACAAACGGGATCATGCCGGTCATTGGCATTTACGAAGATATCCCTGCACCCGATGTGAATACCAATCCGCAGATCATGGCGTGGTTCATGGATGAGTACAGCCGGAAACATGGTTACTCGCCTGCGATTGTGACCGGAAAACCCATCGAGGTGGGAGGCTCGCAAGGGCGAAACGAAGCCACCGGATTAGGGGTCGCGATTGTCACCGAACAACTCTGTAAAACGCTCAAACAAGACCTCAAAGGCAAAACGGTCATTATCCAAGGTTATGGTAACGTCGGCTCGAATGCAGCCCGATGTTTAGCGGAACGAGGGGCGATCATCGTTGGAATCAGCGATGTTGGTGGTGGCAAGTATTCTCCCAAAGGGATCGATCTGGAAAAGGCGCTGCAAGTGCAAAAAGAAGATGGCAGCCTGCAAAAACTCGATTCTGCGGAGTCACTCACCAACGAGCAACTTCTCGAAAAGCCCTGCGATATTCTAGTCCCTGCTGCTTTAGATGGGGTTCTCACCGGCGAGAATGCCCCTCGCATTCAAGCCAAGATGATTATCGAAGGAGCCAATGCCCCCACCACAGACGATGCCGACCAAATTTTCGAGCAACGAGGGATTCTCGTCGTACCGGATATTCTCGCGAATGCCGGTGGGGTGACGGCCAGTTACTTCGAGTGGGTCCAGAATTTGCAACAACTTTCTTGGCCGTTGGATGAGGTGCGACATCGTTTACAGATCAAGATGACGTCGGCCTTTGAAGCCACATGGAAAATGGCCCAAAAGTACCATACCACCTTGCGAAAGGCCGCCTATCTCTTGGCAGTGAAACGGGTCGCCGATGCCACCGTGCTGCGGGGCTATCATTGATCGCAACCGCGGCGGCGACCTCATCCGCGACGAGAGACTTCGAGTAAGCTGAGCCACGCTGTCCTTGCCCATTCAAGAATCAGCAAGTCTTCCCTTAAAAGTTGCCGAATCAACGGCGGAATTCTCGAATAATTCGACATTTGGGCAACGCCTTTTGCAGTTCCTTCAGTCCTTCGTCTGTTACTTGGGTGTCGCTCAGATCGAGCGTCGTGAGGTTTTTCAATCCAGCCAGTTCCTTCAAGCCTGCATCCGTCACGAGGGTATAGCTCAAGTTGAGCGACGTGAGATTTTTTAGTCCAGCTAATTCCTTCAATCCCGAGTCCGATACCTCAGTGCTCCTTAGATCGAGCGAGATAACATCCTCGGCTTTCATAGGCCGTTGATTGCCAATTCCCGTGGTCCGGTCCAAAGCATGCAGCAAATCAACTTCCCGCAACATCGCTAAAGCACGATCCGTGATTTGGCGGTCAGACAGGTCGATCAAGGTCAGTTTTTTCAATCCAGCCAGTTCCTTCAATCCTGCATCCGTGATTCGAGTGCCATACAGAGTGAGTTTGGTAAGGTTTTTCAGCCCAGCCAATTCCTTCAATCCCTCATCGGTGACTTCGGTGTTCCACAAGTTGAGCGAAGTGAGTTTTTTCAATCCCGCCAATTCCTTCAAGCCTGCATCCGTGATTCGAGTGCCATACAGAGTGAGTTTGGTAAGGTTTTTCAGCTCGGCTAGCTCCTTCAGTCCCTCATCCGTCACTTGAGTCTTGGTTAGGTCGAGCGTTGTGAGGTTTTTCAGCCCAGCCAGTTCCTTCAGTCCCACACCGGTCACTTCGGTCTCGTTCAAGGAGAGTTTGGTGAGGTTTTTCAGACTAGCTAGTTCCTTCAATCCCGCATCCGTCATGAGGGTATAGCTCAAGTTGAGCGAAGTGAGATTTTTTAGTCCAGCTAATTCCTTCAATCCGACACCGGTCACTTTGGTCTCGTTCAAGTAGAGTGAGGTGAGTTTTTTTAGCTCGGCCAGTTCCTTCAATCCCGTATCCGTCACTTGGGTCTTGCCGAGGTAGAGCGAAGTGAGGTTTTTCAACCTGACCAGTTCCTTCAGTCCTGCATCCGTTACTTGGGTCTTGCCGAGGTAGAGCGAAGTGAGGTTTTTCAGACTAGCCAGTTCCTTCAGTCCCTCATCGGTCACTTGAGTGTTCCACAAGTCGAGCGAAGTGAGGCTTTTCAAACCGGCCAATTCCTTCAGTCCCTCATCGGTCACTTGAGTGTTCCACAAGTCGAGCGAAGTGAGGCTTTTCAAACCGGCCAGTTCCTTTACTACCGCATCCGTCACTTGGGGGCCGCCGAGAGAAAGCGAAGTGAGATTTTTTAGTCCAGCTAATTCCTTCAATCCTGCATCCGTTATTCGGGTGTAGCTCACGTTCAATCCAAAGGGGACCCCCACATCGGGCAACTCCCTGACCTTCGACGTATTAGCCGCATTCCACTCGCGAAACCGAAATGCTGGCAACGCATCCCGCAGCCCTTCCTTTGATTCCTGAAATTTCAGTGTGCCGAACTGATCCCATCCTTGCCAGCCGAAGGTAGCTCCCGCACCTTTCCAAGCACTAAGCACCTTCTCGGGGATAGGAGAATCTTTGGGGGTTTGAGCTTGAGTGGACAGCGTTACAATCAGCAACACCAACCACGCCGATGAGTGAACTTGGAAATGTCGAGCGAACATAAACATCACCTTGGGAAATAAACACGCTTTCTGTGAGCGTGCGTTTGAATTTGCCATATCCCCCTGAGTGAGATTGGGAGACATTAGGCAAAAATTATGAAAGAGATAAATTTAGCCTATCGTGCTCCAATCACTTTGACAAGCAAATCGACCGCACCGCATGAACCTAAAGCCAAACATGAAAGATGAAGCGTTGTTTTTTCGTTGTGTTGTTCTGCTGTTTGGGTTAATCTGAAAAAATTCGTCTCGTACTTGCTCTCGCAATCGAGTCGCATTTGGGGTTCTCACATGAATATTCCTTGTCAATCCTGTCGCAATCCACTTCCTATCAACTAGAACTGGTTTGTTTGCAATAAGTGTGGTTTTCGAGTCTGTCCCCAGTGCTTAAGTAGTCATAAAGGTCCTTACAGCAACGGTGGCTTCAAATGTAGTCAGTGTGCCTTTGGGCATATGGAACAGAAACGCTAAATGGTTTACGAGATAGTGCGAGCGAGTGGTCCCGCAGCCGAAGTGAAAAAATTATCTAGTGTGGTTTTCATGAATCTATACTTTTAGCTCACTCCCCCTTGGACCAATCCAAAAATTCGATCCTCTCATCCAGAAGTTTCCGTTTTTTATGGCAACAAAGGAGTTGTTATTTCTCCAAATGGTCGAGTATAATGAGAATAAAGAGTTTTCTCAACCAAAAAAGAAACGGAGAACGACAACACACTAATTCCCTATCCCCCCTCTTCTTCCTATATTAGTGGTTGCCTCCGTTTTGTTCCGACTCGTTTGGGTTCCTAAAACGGGTGGGATTATGACCCCTAAAAAGGAGGGTTGGTGATGACGTCCCCTCTATTTCCTTTGGACGATTCCGAGGATTCCCTCGCAAACAACCCGAGCGCAACCCGAATGGGGCGTGAAATTTTCAGCGGCGTTGAATCGTTGCCGGCGGAACGCTGTCTTGAAATTTTCCGGTTGATGGTCCGCACTCGTGCCTTAGAAGAGCGGACGATCAAAATGTCCAAATCGGGAGAAGGGTATTTCTGGGTCGGTGGCCCTGGAGAAGAGGCCTTCAACGTGTGCTTGGGGCTGCAGGTCAACAAAGGCTTCGGCCCTGCTTACGATTATCTCCACCTGCACTATCGGAACGCCGGCGTGCTGTTGGCTCTTGGAATGCCAATGCTTGACCATGTCCGGCAAATGGCCATGACCGCGACTGACCCGCACTCGCGGGGACGCAACTTCGTTGGGCATTATGCCGTCAAAGAGTGGAATGTTGTCCCCGTGACCAGCGTGATTGAGATTCAATATGTCATGGCACCGGGCACGGCCATCATGCAAAAGCGAGTGCCGAATGGAACGGGTGTGTCGATTGTCGTGGGGGGGGATGCAGGAACTGCTGAAGGTGATTTTACCTCCTGTATGATCTGGTCCACACGACCGAAGAACGAACTTCCGGTTCTTATGATTGTGACCAATAACGGTTACGGTATCTCGACTCCTGCCCACACGCAACATGGAGAACGCCGGATTTGCGATCGGGGAGAACCCTTTGGCATTCCGGGGGAAACAGTGGATGGGAACGATCCGATTACCACATGGCACGCGATTCGACGGGGGCTGGAGTACTGCCGACAAACCCGCAAGCCTTATCTGCTCGAAGTGTTTGTCTCTCGCTTGCATGGCCACAGTTCTTCGAGCGGAGCAGCTCGGGTCTCGGATGAGCCGGATTGCCTGAAACTGTTCGAGACCAAACTGATCAACGCCGGCTTGTTACACCAAGAATTGGTGGAACACATTTACCAAAACGCCCATGAAGAAGCCGATGCGGCGGTCGTGCAAGCCATGGAAGAGCCACGCCCCCTACCGGAAGATGTCGAGAAATTCACTTATGCCCCCAGTCCGGTTGATGTGGTCTATCCCGAGGACTACACCGGTTTGCCTCGATAAAGTTCTAAAGTTTCGATCCTCTCTCTTTGAATCTAGAAACCATCATGGCGACCTTGGTACAAGCGGTTCGATTAGCCTTGCATTATGGCGAAACTCATTTAGGGGTGACCGATATTTTCGGGGAAGATGTCGGCCCGCCTTTGGGTGGGGTTTTCACGGCAACACAAGGACTGAAAACAGCGTGGAATAGTCCCTTGGATGAACGGGGGATTGTCGGAACAGCGATGGGAATCGCCTATGGGGGGGGGCGACCCGTCTTCGAGATTCAGTTTTGCGATTATGCCTTTAATGTGATCGATTTGCTCAAGGTGGTGGGGAATCAGCGTTGGGCCTCGGCCGGCGGATTTGATATGCCGGTGGTGATGATGACCCCGACCGGTGCGGGCATTCGCGGGAGCATGTATCATTCCCATTCCTATGAATCGTGGGCCTCGCGATTGCCCGGCTGGAAAATTGTCATGCCCTCCGATGCTCTAGATGCCTACGGGCTGATGCTCTCGGCGATTGTCGATCCCAACCCCGTGATGGTTCTTTTGCCGAAAGCCCTGTTGCGAGTTCGCAGTGATCGACTGATCCCCGGCGAACCGGAAGACCCACAAGAACTTTCCCGAAGGATCGATGCGCCCGTGGGGGATCGGAAAAACTGGACCCCCGATTGGCCACCGGTGCAGGAATACTTTGTGCCGATTGGCTCGGCTCGCTTGGTTCGTGAAGGAGAAACTGCTACCGTCATCAGTTACGGGCGCACCCTTCCTTTGTGCGTGCAGGTTTGTGATGACCTGCAAAAGAATCATGGCCTGAGTTTCGATGTGCTGGATTTACGAAGTATTTTCCCCTACGATTGGAAAGCCATTTCCCAAAGTGTGCAAAAGACCGGTCGCGTGGTCCTTGTCAATGAAGATACCGAGGTGACGAATTTTGCGGAACATCTTTTGCGACGAATCATCGAGGAACACTTTTATGATCTGGTCGCGAAGCCGAAAGTGATTTCTGGAAAACACGTTCCAGGAATCGGTCTGAATCAGGTCTACGAGTACAACACCGTCCCACAAGCCGAACACATCCGAGAGGCCATCTTCGAGGTGGCAACCGAACCGGTTTAATGAGAATTGCTTCAGAAATCGATCATCCTAACACTTTCGCCGAATTACCCGATTGATGACATTTTAAGATATTTTAATGAGAATTAATTTAAAAACCGATTCTCACCATAACAAAAGATTAGAAACGGATACGTAATGAAAAAGGATTCGCTTTTCAATTTTGGGTTTGGTTATTTCAGCGAGCCAAGTAAACAAGTCAATTATTGCCACAAACACATACATTCTACCAGTAGTGCAGGTGCCAGAGCAACGATTGAGCCGGTGTTAGTAAGTAAAATCAGCAAGAACTGCACATTACTCCAGCTCATAACTTTCAATGAGAAAGGATGTTAGGTCAGAATTATGGAGATTTTATTTCCAGTTCATGAATTTTGGGCAGCAATCCCATCTCCAAATTCTGAAAATTTTCATAAATGAGATTCTTTTGAATTGAGTTCTTAAAATTCGAGAAAGTCTCGAAAAGAGTACGATATTTGGGCCATTTTTGCGTTCGATCCAAGAGTAACTGAGTTAAGAAATATTAAAAAAATGAAAAAATTCTCAAGATTAGTCTGGACAAGATGCGATGAATTGGTTAAAAGAGTAATTATTCATTAAATCTCCTTCATTTCTATTGGAGAAACATATGTTGTCTTATCTCTCCCATCGCAAGGGGAATCGACGTGGATTCACCCTGATTGAACTGTTAGTCGTCATAGCGATTATCGCTATCCTGATCGGGTTGTTGTTACCCGCAGTGCAAAAGGTCCGTGCTGCTGCAAACAAAACAACCTGTGCGAACAACCTCAAACAACTGGGATTGGCCATGCACAACTACGCCGATAGTGGTGATGGCCGACTTCCCCCTGCCGTGCAAGCCATGGCTGTTACGGACTACTCCCGTTTGGGTATCCCTGCTTGGAACTCGGTCGCCATGGGGCCGAACTGGGCCGTGTTGATTCTGCCGTTCATCGAACAAGAAGCTCTGGCCAACTTAAGTCAAGCGAACTTATGGCGAACCACCGGTAACACCTCGTGGCTGAACGTCCGAGCGACCCGAATCAAAACCTTCGAGTGCCCCGCTGACACCGGTCATGCGGTCCCCTTCAACGGTTGGAACACATTCGCGGGTAACTGGGCTCGCGGAAACTACGCCATCAACGCAGGGCCTGGCGGATTCTGGAACCAAGTCTTCAATGGTCAAGGTTCTTGGGCCGATGACATTGGTCGAGCTGTTACGGGCGTCAGCTGGCCCTCGAGTGAAGTGGGAGGCGGTGGGATGACCATTGCCAACATCCCCGATGGTTCTTCCAACACTATCATGATCACCGAAATCCGCGTGGGTTTCGATGCCAACGACCGCCGAGGGTCTTGGGCCTTGGGTCAACCCGGCGCGAGCGTGTCCGGTGGAAACGCGGTGGGCGATTGCTCCGGCCCCAACGATGGTACGAACGCCAAATTCCGTTATTGCGATGACATCTTCATGCCCGCTGACAATCCCAATATGGGAATGGGTGCTTGGTTCAGCTGTGCCAACTGGCAAGCTCAATCCCGTAGCCGTCACACCAGTGGGGTTCAAGCCTGCATGGGGGATGCTTCGGTTCAATTCATCCGCGATTCGATCAGCCGCCGCAACTGGACGATCCTGCAAGCCGCCAACGACGGGCTTGTTCCAAACTAATCGATCTTGCTTTGAGACTTTAAAAAGTAACCTGTAACCTGTAGAGGGGAATCTCGAAAGAGATTCCCTCTTTTCATTGGTCGTGCCATCCACAATTTTCGCGGGGTAAGAGTCAAGATTGTCTAAGGAAAAGTTGGACAATATGGTGCATGTCGGAATGAGAATGATAAATCCAAGCAACGCGATTCGTCACGCACGCCAAAAATTCGAATTCGACTCGAGTGATGGCTCAAGAACTGGGATGACCTGCGTAACGTTTCCTTTTCATTTGCTTCTCGTTTAGCTTGTGTATCTCTGATGGTCTTTTGGTGGTAAGATTAATGAGACTTTCGCTCAACAGACCATTCCGCGCCCATCATCCCGTCAGAAGCCTCTTATGCTACCTTGGTGAGTTCAGGTTCGGGAAGGTCGGTATTCGTAAGTTCAGGTTCGGGAAGGTTCTCTTTTTCTGGCTCGCCTCCAATCTCAATGACGTTTGCTTGACAATGAATCTCTTGGGCTAATGCGAAATAATCTAAGGCCCCATTTGAGGAAGGGGCATATTCAAAAATCGATTGCCCAAAACTTGGACATTCGGCCAATTTGACATTTCGTCGGATTCGCGTTTCAAAAATGCGTGCCTCTTTCCAAGGGACGTTTTGCCCACGCGATTGATTCAAGAATTCTGCCAGATCGTTCACCACTTCTTGGGCCAATTTGGTGGCGCTATCGTACAGGCAGATCACGACCCCGCTGACTTGAAGCGAAGGGTTCATCCGCCGAGCGACTAAAGAGGTCGTTTCCAAAAGTTTGCTCAGACCATGCAAAGCAAAAAAATGGGGCTGCAAGGGAATGAACACCTCGTGGGCGGCCACCAGAGCATTTACCGTGAGCACCCCTAGAGAGGGGGCACAATCCATGATGAGATAATCGTATTCTTGAGTATCTTGGGCCAGTGCTTCACGCAAAATGACTTCTCGACCGACCACGCCGGTCAGTTCGACCTCGGCGGCTGCCAAGTCAATATGGGAGGGAACCAAGGTCAAATTCGGTTGCAGGGAACGTTTGACGGTTTCGATGGGGCAATCTCGAACCAAAACATCGTAGATCGAGGCTGCACCCTTTTGGGGTTCGACTCCCAGATGCGTGGTCGCATGCGCTTGCGGATCGAGATCGATCAGACAGACGCGGGCGCCTTGTCGAGCCAATCCGGCCGAGAGGTTCACTGCGGTCGTGGTTTTACCGACTCCCCCTTTTTGGTTCAATATCGCTATTTTACGCATAGTTCCACCTGCTTCCTTGCTAATTGGGAGGACTATACCGTAAGAGGAAAGATTTCCAAGCCCAATTGTTATCCAGCGAAATGGAATTCGGCCAGTGGTGATTATGATTTGAAGAGCCGCGACCGCTAGGAAGCGGCTCTTCAATAAAAATAGAATTGGGTCGGTGGTGATTAGGTTGGTTTGGTATCCCGAGTATTGTACTCGAGTTTCCAGCGTTCTTGGCTATCGCGTGAGTAACACCACAGTTCCAATTGTCCGACTTCGGTGACCTTGGTATGAAGATGAACAGGGACCACGCGACGGTTCTCGCCGATCATGGTGGTACTGACTACGCCCAGTTCTTCAATTTCGTCTTGCCAATCCTCAATAGTGGCGCCGGGGGTATCGTGTCGGCGCGTGGTGGACCCCAAAAAGCGGAATTCAGCCGGTTCGCCTACAACCAGACCAAATTCTTGGGCGGGGATGTCGGTTTCGGTCCCCTCTTCCATTCCAAACGGGGCCACACACAATGCTTTGATGGGGGTGGGAATTCCAGGGACCGCAGGCATGGCGGTTTCCACACCGATGTAATAAGCGCGAGCGGTCCCGCCGCGAATCCGGATTCCTTTGCCTCGTCGCACCACTCCGTAATAGGCAGCGCCCCGAGCTACCGATTGATCGAGATCGGTACCTTGTAAGGCCCGAACATCGCCCCCCCCCCAACTATTCAGAACTTCCAGCAATCGTTGTCGTAACGACGGGGATTTGAAAACGCCCCCATTAAACAGCACTGCCGAGGGAAGGTCACGCCCCCCCCTTTCTCGTAGGGCATCGGTCTGACGGATTAAAAAGTGGGCCAAGTGTTTGGTGATCGCGGGGTCAGCCACATAGGGAAGACCCAATTCTTGCAAACCGGTAGGACGACCCCTTGCAGGTTGAGAATCACGCGGAACCATTGGGAAGAAACCATCGATTAAAGCGCTATCGACCTCCGCACGGGTTAATTCCCCTTTGAGAGTCCCACCAATAACCCGACTGCCACGACCCAGAACGGTAATGGGCGCACTGCTTTTTGTGGGATCGGCCAACAAAATCTCTTTGGCTTGACGGGTACTATGAGCCAATTGCTGTAATTGAATGGTATCGAGTTTGATCCCTTTGGCGGCAAACGATTGGGCGGCTACATGGGCCAAGGCCAAGTCCATATTGTCGCCACCGAGCAATAAGTGATCGCCGACAGCAATTCGGGTGAGGTTCAAATTCCCCGCATCGGAAGAGACTTCGATGAGGGTAAAGTCGGTGGTCCCCCCCCCCACATCCGCAACCAAAAACAAATCGCCCACACGAACTTCGTTTCGCCAATGATCCCCTTGGCTGTTCAACCACGCATAAAAGGCGGCCTGCGGTTCTTCCAATAGGGTCAGATTCTCGAAGCCCGCGGCCCGTGCGGCTTCGACGGTTAACTCTCTCGCCACGGCATCGAAAGAGGCCGGCACGGTCAGAATAATATCTTGTAGTTCCAAACGATGGGCCGGCACATCCTTCGCCATCGCAAAATTCCAAGCCTCGGCCAAGTGTTTGAGGTAACAGGTACTGGCTTCCAGCGGAGAGATTTTTCGACCATGCTCATCGGCTCGGAACGGGAGGATGGCCGCTCGCCGATCGACCCCCGGATGACACAACCAAGATTTCGCACTAGCCACTAACCGCGTGGGAACTTGGGAACCAAAATCGCGTGCAAACTCCCCGACGGCATAATCTCGCCCTTCGCTCCAAGGGAGATTCATGGCCCCCGCAGGTTGTTCATTGGGATTCGGTAAATACAAAAACGAAGGCAACAACGGCCTTTCGTCTACCAACCCTGGTTTGACCACTTGCGGAATGACAACGCTCTGGCAAGTTGGGGTATCTTTACCCGTATCGACATAGGCCAACGCGCAGTTGGTTGTCCCCAAGTCAATCCCGATCACGAAACGCGGCGCTGTCATGGTTGTCTCGACTTCAAATGATAATGCTGGATCACTCCAGTGGTTTGTTCAAGATATGTGCCCAGCCGCGAGAATTCCCTCCTTGCTGTAACTCCTCAATAGGTCACAATACTTTTATGTTAGTGGAAAACCAACTGTTATACAATAATGATCTTCTCCCTATTAGGAACATTCCATGAATGTGGTGACCTTGTGTTTGATCGTGTTAATTTCTGGGATAGTGGTCTCGGCCCAAACCGCAGTCAATCGGAAATTAGGCATGCAGATCGGGAAGCCCTTCTATGCGGTGTTGATTTCTTTCACGGTGGGAACTTTGAGCACGATTCTGATTTGCCTATTTCGGCAAGAAGAACTCCCCGAAAAATCACGCTTGTTGGAAGGCCCTTGGTGGATGTGGTTAGGGGGAATGCTGGGTGTCATTTATGTTGGTACATCCATTATCGCGGCGGCCCGCTTACAGGTCACGATCACCTTGGTTCTCATCATTGCAGGGCAACTGATTGGCGCTTTAATCATTGATCATTTTGGACTCTTAGGGACTATACCTAAGGAAATCTCTTGGCAAAGAGTCTTGGGTTGCCTGCTTGCCATGGCCGGCGCCGCTTTAGTCGCTTGGCAAGCCGACTAAGTGCCGAGATACCGACTAAGTGCCGATGAACCATCACCGGTCGGTGCCTTTTGACTTCCCGTTCCAATTTAAGATAATAACCTACCATTCGCACCAACCTATTCCAACTCCTTCCATAATTTGATTTATGTCCCTAGATGAAGAGGTTCTGGTTATCCCTGCCGCTCACTTTCGGAGTGTCGGTGAATTTCATGGCTTTCGTCCGGCCGATGCCGACTCGATCCGTCGGTTAATGAACCCACAGGTGATGACATTTCTGCCACGTCAACAGGCAGAAACGAACCCCGAGTATAAACAGCTGATTCCGTATATAGTGCTGGCATCACAGGAAGAAATTTTTCATTACAACCGTGGAATTCAAGGCACAGAAACTCGGTTGCAATCGTTACGGAGTATCGGCATCGGCGGCCACATCACCAAACAAGATCAGAATGAAACGGGTGATTTATACCGAATGGGGATGCTTCGAGAATTGAACGAAGAGGTTGAAATTTTGACCCCGTACCAAGAGGAATTTTTGGGGTTCATTTATGATGGACGAACCGAAGTGGGACAGGTTCATATCGGGGTGGTCCATTTATTGGAACTGCAGGAACGTCTGGCTTTCGCGAAAGAAGAGGGGATTACCGAATCGGGTTTTGCACCTTTGCAGGAATTATTGAAATATCGCGATCAATTTGAAACGTGGTCCCAGTTCGCCTTGGATGAAATCGCCAAACGATACCGAATCTAACGATCCGCAATAGCGAGTCTCACACAAAGCGCTATAGCGATCCCAACGGTGTTTCCCTCTCGAATCAAGGCTTGCAATGCAACCAATATCGTTCGATAACACTTTGTCAATATGCCCCTCCTGCATTCATTGTCATTCCCGACGACGGTTTGAATACTCCTCCGTTCTAGGGAATCGATATACCTGAAACATAAAAAAGGAAACGGGCTTGCTGAAATAAAATGGGCAGAAATTCCGGACTTGATCGGTCGAGAAAATCTCGATATTGTTCTCAAGTTCGGCGTGCAGATTGCCGACAAGGGTAGGCCTTTGAGGGATATTCTCGGATGAAATTCCAGACCAAATGGCTGATTCGTACCATCGGTGCGGTCTTGCTAGCTGTGATTGGGCTGGCAGGCATTTGGTTATACGGGCGAATGAAACCGGAAGAGGTTCGGGCACAGGTCTTAGCCCGACTGCAAGAAAAATTCCAAGGTGCAGAAATCGAAGTCGGCGCAGCTCGACTCCGTTTGGTCGGTGATATTGTTGTTAGCGATTTACGAATTATTCGTCGCGGCGATCCCAATCGTACTCCGATTCTCTATGTGGCGGAAGCCATTGTCCGACCCGATAAAGCGGAACTCGCCAACGGCCGTGTCGCAATTCGGAAAGTGGAACTCAACAATGCTCACATTCGTCTCGAACGTGATTCCCAAAAAAAATGGAATTGGGAAGGAATAAAACCCGTTTCAACTTCAGATCACGAAGCAAGCCCTGCGATACTTCTCAGAAATACTAAATTCGAGATCATCGATCGGGCTATGGGAAGCACACCCGTTTTTGAGGCATTCAATATCGAAGGAAATATATTAAATAATCCCTCCACAGTGATGGATATGGATGTGAATGGTAGCCTCATTGATAATGGATTTTTTCAAATCAAGGCCAAAATCGAAAAAGGGGTGGGGGCATCCTTTGCCGCTGATATTCAAGGAATTACCCTAGGACCGAAGTGGTCCTGTATTGTGAGCGAATTCTCGGAAGAAGCGAGTGAATTTCTCAATTCTATTTCAGGGAAAATAGGGATCAAAGGTCAAGGAACTTGGCGACCCAATCGAAAGCCAGAAATTGGTTATGAAACCACCGTAACCTTAACCCATGGCCGAATTTCACATCCCGATTTGCCAGAAACTTTCGATAATCTTGCAGGGGTGATTTCTCTGAAAGACGGTGAAATCAAAGTGAATACCCTAAAGGGTAATGTTTGTGGAGCCAAATTTTCTGCAAGCCTTGATATTGATCCTCCAATTCATGGTGAATTCCTTCGTGATTTTGAACATCGGCTCAAGAGAGTTTCCACACAAGTTGAAGGAATTGCATTCAGTGAGGAATTATTAACGAAATTTGGCCGTGATGGTGCCGATATTTATCGTCAATTTCAACCCAATGGATTGGCAGATATTCGATTTGATTTAGAGAGAACCTCCTTAGGGGTTTCCCGTAAAGTAATTGTCAAACCCAAAGGATTGAAAGGTCTTTGCGAAGATTTTAAGTATCCCGTTGAGGATGTGGTCGGTACAGTGGAATATATTCTGGATGATGGGAAACCCCAAAGATTCAATGTCGATTTATCCGGCACCGCCAAGGGGAAACCCGTCACACTGAAAGGACGCATCATTGGAAAACCACGAGAAAACGATATTGATTTAGTTCTCACGGGTCAACAAATTGTGTTAGATGAAACACTTTTGCAGGCGTTAGAACCCCCCTATCCCAAATTTATTCAATCTCTGAATGCCAGTGCAACGGGAGATGTGATTGCTCGCATCCGACATAACGAGACAATTCGGAAAGATCATGGTCCCACTGTATTCGATAACGAATTTGATATTCGCGTGGTGGAAGGAAAAATCAATTATGATGAATTTCCTTACCCGCTTGCTGACCTTCGGGGTGAAATTTATATCCGGACAGTGCCACCGTATCCGACATCAACGCCGGGATTACCAGGACAACCACCACAAGCAGCAATTGGTGAAGTTGGTTCTCTGGAATTCAAAAATTTCACCGCACGGGGACCAAACGGGACAAGACTCAAAATTAATGGTTCCAAAAAACCAGCAACGGGTGGAATGATTTTAGCGATGCGGATTGATGCAGAAGGGTTAAATTTAGATCGAAATCTTTATAAGGCCCTCAGCGCGATCAACATGACCAATTCTTGGAATATGATCGAGCCAACAGGACGAATGAATGCTACCATCGATGTTCGTATTCATGATCGACAAATTCCGGGGGAACCTTCGGTACCGATTAATCCTGCAAAAGATATTGAACTGGCCATGGCCCTTTCGGGGTTGACGGTAAAACCCACCTTCTTCCCCTATCGATTGAATGATGTGGCAGGAAAAATTGCCTTTCGAGGGGGTAAGGTCGATCTGGTGGATTTTACCGCAAGGCATAACCAAACAAAACTAGAAATACCCCGTGCAGAAATTCGTTTGCCTCAGAATGGGGGATATTACGCTAGCCTGAATAATTTATATGTTGAATCTTTATTCACTGATCATGATTTATTAGCAGCCTTGCCCAAAAAACTTCAAGATGCATTATCTTCTTTGGATATTAATGGACCAATCACAGTTAAATTTTCTCAATTGATTGTATCGAACCATGAGAAAGATGATGTGAGACCTGCCACACCAATTCCCGCATCGAGACCCAGTTCTAACACAAAATCAATTCAAGAATCCTCGGATCGGCTTCCTATCATTTATTGGAAGACTACGGTGAATCTATTTAATAACAGTCTGAATACAGGAATCCCTTGGACTAATGTGACGGGGCAAATTAGTTCTGAAGGGATTTATGAACGTGATAAATTGGGCGTCGTCAAAGGGACGATTGGCATTGATCGTGCGTTGATCCTAAAACAACCATTTGAAATGGTATCCGCCGAATTTGGTGTCGATCCCAATCGTCCTGATATTATCATGATTGAAAATATCACAGGTCGCCTTTATGGGGGACGGGTCACTGGAGAATCACGAATTCAAATTGCTTCTCCGGTACGATTCGATTTAGTCCTAACCGGAACACGATTACGATTAGAAGAATTTGCCAAAATCAACAAACTGGGTAAAGCTCAACTTGAAGGGTTAGCCACAGCCAAAATTGTACTCGGAAACCCGATTGATCCCATCACGAAGGTTCCTTTACTTTCTGGTTCGGGAAGTATTGATATTCCGAATGGGAAATTGTTAGATTTGCCAATTATCTTAGATGTGCTGAAATTGGCGAGATTGAGACCGATGGATCAAACCGGCTTTGAAGAAGCTCATGCGGTGTTTGCGATTCGTGGCGATCGCATCCGATTCGGTCAATTAGATTTACTCGGTAATGCGGTGAGTCTTGGGGGCGAGGGGGAAATGCGTTTGGATGGTTCCGATGCTAAGTTTGAATTTTACACGGTCTGGACCAATATCCGAAATATCATGGGGATTTCTGGGGAATTACCAGCTCGGTTGAGCGGGAGCCTTTTCAAGATAAAAGTTCAAGGTGATCTCGGCGGTGGTGACGTTCCCAAACCTGTTACTGAACCCTTACCCATCATTACAGAACCCATCAAGCGATTAGTCCAGCGTCGGACTCCGAAATAACATCGATATTGGTTTTTTGGGACGAGCAAATAAAATCACATTATGAAAGTAGCAAACCGAGTTCATCACTTTACCGAGTCGGTCATTCGAGAAATGACTCGATTGGCAGCCCGACATGGCGCGATTAATCTAGGTCAAGGAATGCCCGACTTTCCTGCCCCAGAAATCATCCAAGAGGCGGCCTGTCAGGCCATCCGTGATGGTTATAATCAATATGCTATCACTTGGGGGGCACCTGCATTACGTCAAGCAATTGCCAAAAAAGTGGAATCATTCAATCGTATTCCATGCGATCCAGAAAAAAATATCACGGTTTGTTGCGGTGCTACCGAGTGTATGATTTCCACAATGTTAGCACTTGTTAACCCCGGCGATGAGGTGATTATTTTTCAACCCTTTTATGAAAATTATGGTCCCGATGCAATTATTTCTGGGGCCAAACCGGTATTTATTCCCCTTCAACCTCCTCATTGGAATTTTGATCCGGATCAATTAAAAGCGGCCTTTAATCATAATACTAAAGCGCTCATCCTGAATACTCCCAATAATCCCACAGGGAAAGTATTCACTTATGATGAATTATCTTTGATTGCTCGATTATGTATTGAACATGATGTTTATGTTTTTTCTGATGAGATTTATGAACATATTATCTATACCAATACCCCACATATTAGCATAGCCAGCCTACCGAATATGTCAGAACGAACGGTTACTATCTCGGGATTATCTAAAACGTTTTCTGTCACAGGATGGCGTTTAGGATATTGCGTTGCCACAGCCGAGATTACCAATGCCATCCGTAAAACACATGATTTTTTAACTGTAGGCGCGCCGCACCCGTTACAGATGGCCGCCGCGGCAGCTCTTTCTTTACCCGAAAGCTATTATCAGCAACTTCAAAGGGATTACCTTCACCGGAAGAATATATTCCTTCCGTATTTGAAAAACTCGGGATTAACAGTTTATGAACCTGAGGGTGCTTATTATGTGATGACCGATATTTCTCCATTGGGTTGGAATGATGATACTGCTTTCGTCAAGAAAATGATTGAGACGATTGGAGTCTCTGCGGTACCCGGAAGCAGTTTTTATGCACCCAAGGAAATCGGTAAAACGATGGTTCGATTTATGTTTGCGAAACGAGATGAAACCCTACATGCAGCTGGAGAACGTCTTGCACATTTAAAATCACTCAAACCCGATTGAATCATTGATTCAATCACAAAAATTTCCAAAGCCGATTGAATTATCGATTTATCGATGAATTAATATCTTTTGGATTCGCTTTTGAGAACCAACAAAACTCCCATAACAACCTGAGGAGGGTACGGGTCGATTGAACCCATTTTCGATCGAGCAGGGCTGCCCAAACAATCCAGCGGATTGCATGGATCGGTTCCCCTGCCTTTCGTGTGATGTAGGCCATGGTGCGATATGTGGATGCGGTCGATTCTCTCACTGAGGGGAGACGGGGATTACGACGAATGGCCCGCTTTAATATCGACAAGGCAACTAAAATACGATCTCTCACTTTACTGGATAGATTCGTATGACCTGTTCGATAGAGTATCAAAGGTTCCGGAACATAATCGAACTGATAGTGGGCTGCCACCCGTAACCACAAATCGTAGTCGATCGCCACACCAATCGATTCATCGAATTTCCCAATATGGTCAAATATATCTTTACGAACTACTGCCGAAGAGAATGGGACAAAATTCTGAATCACCATTTGTTCTAAAACGCGACCCCGATAGCAGGAATATTCAGGTGTGATTCGAGGGGAACCATCTTCGTTGATGAGTTCTCGTTGACAGTAAACCACACCTATAGAATCAGAACGAAATAATGAAATTTGTTTCTCTAGTTTCGTAGGTTTCCAACAATCATCGCCGTCAATAAATGCAATATATTTTCCGGTGCAGTATCCGATGCCAAGATTTTTTGCGCGGGGTTGCCCAAGCCCTTCTGTGCGAAAATAACGAATTCTATCATCAATTCTCAGATAATCTTGAACAAGGCTTGGTGTGTGATCTTGTGAACCATCATCAATAATAATCAATTCCCAGTTGGTCCAAGTTTGACCCCGAACGGAATCAATAGCCTGACCGAGGAAACGTCCGTAATCACGGGTCGCCAGCACGATGCTAATCAAGGGAGGGGACATCAGGCCAAGTTCCGTAAATACTCTACTGCAACGGGTGAGATACAAAATCGATACTTACCATTTGTTTCTTGGGGAATGGTTTCAATGAATTCGATTTCGTATTTCATCTCTGGGCCAAATAATTCTTGAACTAATTGATTGATTTGTTCATATGATTTCGGACTAAATTCATCACTGCGGACAAGCCTTAATCTCAAAAGATTTAGTTTATCTTGAATAATTTGTAATTGTGCTGTACCGGAAATGTGCATGGCAAAGTTTTCTGTCAGTGAAATACCGGAAATTAATTTCCCTTCTGGTGTGAGAACATAGTCTGCTTCGCGTCCTAACACTTTGGCAAATCGCGGGACCTGACTTCCACATCGGCTGGGTTCATCGGTTGTTTCCACAACATCCCCTACCTGATAACGAATTAAGGGCATGGCTTTATTCGTCAGGTCTGTAATGAGCAATCGCCCCTGATTGTCTTCCAACGATAACGATGAATCGGGACTGATTTCACAATAGACATTCTCCGTAGCAAGAAATAGCCCCGATTGATTCGGCTTTTCACAAGCAATAATTGAAGTTTCTTCGCAACCGTAGCGATCACAAACGGGGGTTTGAAAAGCCTGTTCGATGACTTTTCGTTGCCAATCGTGCAGCACCATCGCGGTTGAAATTATCCCATCGGGCTGAATCGAATTCGGTGCGTGTTTCTGCACATAACACGCGAATAAATAAAGGGAATGGGCATGTCCAAACAGTAGGCTTGGTCGTTTCCGTTTCAGGAGTTTGGTAAACTCTTTGAGACGATTTTCATCGAGTTTGATGGTGTCCAAGTACATGGCCCGATCGACGAAATAGTTTCGTAATTTCCCTTTCCAGCCAAAGTGACGATATTCCGGATTTCCCCACACTTTGGCCACGCGGCCCCCGAGTTGGTACCCGCTGTTGAGATCGGCCAAGAGAGTGCAAGCCTGCTTCCATCGAACCGCTGGCCAATCGACCGCCACCTTAAGAGGAACGCCGGTCGAACCCGAAGTCGATTTCCAATAAACTTCGTTATCGGTGTAGTGTTGAGACCTTAGCTCTGTCAGATTCTCACGCACAATTTGTTTCGTGAGGATGGGCATTTTCTTGAGGTCATCAAACGATTGAATCGCGTCGGGAGTTATCCCCAATTCGGTCCATTTTTTTCGATAAAAGGGAACGGTTTCATAAGCATGGCGTAGGATGCGTCTGAGCTGAAGCAGTTGCCTAGCGCGGATGGTTTCCAGTGGGTCCCATTGGTTTTTCTGTAATTGTTTGAGATGAGAGAATAGAGGATTCCCACTCCGCCAAGTCATTAATGGAAGAATAAAATTTCGGTTGAGTTGTGTGATCATGATGTCGGCCTCCTTGCCTTGGAAGATATTCTATTCAAGATAGGTGATTTTGAAAAGATTCCTTTTGTATCACTTCTTCACTGCTCACATAGTCACGCAATCGGGCACTCTTCCCAGCAAACGATTGAGTCATTTTCTATTGCGATTATTGATCGCTCATTTAGAGCGGTTGATTATCTAGTCGAAGCGATTCAAGCACGATAGGCTAAATTCTATCTCTCTTATAATTTTCGTGTCATATCTCCTGATCTAAGAGCCTGTTGGAAAAGATGGGTAGATTTTTCGAGGTGAGTTGGTATTGGTTGGTCTTGACAAAGCCCAATTTTATCAAACAAACCCTGACCATCCCAGAATCTAGAAATGACTCTCTAGACCCGACTTACTTATCTCTCTGATCTCACCGACGAACAATAGAGGCGGATACAACCTTTGTTGCCATCTGACCGCTGTGGACGTCCTCCCAAAACCAACAAGCGAGAAATTCTTAATGCCATTTTCTACGTCTTGGAACTAATGTTCGCTGATCAAGGTTATCGCCGCGACGAGTTGGCTGATTACCTCAAACAAACAGAAGCTCCGTACCGTTTGGAAATCGTTCAGAAAAAAGAAGGTCAAAAAGGGTTCCAAGTTTTGGCACAAAGGGGGATTGTCGAGAGAACAAATTCATGGCGCCGAGCTGCTCGCTGACTGGCAAAAGACTAGGAACGGAGCGTCAAAAGCAGTGAGGGTCTAATCTACCTTGGCGGAATTGATCTTATGACAAAAAGAATATCAAAATCTAAAGAATTACCCACTCTCCCCAAACTTGTGGATAATTCGACTGCTTCACCCCTATATTTACCAACAGACTCTTAGGTCTGCCTGAAAAATTTGCCAGACCCTGCTCAACCGTATGACCAGAAATCTCGGGACCTTGCTCGCCTTGGCCTTCTTTCATGGGCTAAAATATTCATAATAACTCTCCTACCTTGAGAGTGGCCCATTCTCTTGCCCAATCTCGTTTCTGGAGTGGATCGAATGTCTCGAACTCGACTGAGTTTGCTTTTGCTCTCGCTTGCTGTCCCCGCTCAAGCTGCTGACTTTTCCAAAGAAGGTGTCGCCTTCCTCGCGAAGCATTGCTACTCCTGTCATGGGGCCGAAAAAAAGAGAGGCGAAATTGCTTTTCACATGATAAAAGATGATGTTAGCCTCATCAAAGAAAGAAAACTTTTCGACACCGTTTTGCGGGTGGTCGCTTCGGGAGAAATGCCCCCGAAAGATAAGCCTCGACCCACGGTGCAAGAGAGCGAAGCCTTCCTGAGCTTAGTCAAAAATATCTACGACAAACACGATGCCACAGCCAAGCCCGATCCCGGTCGGGTCACGATTCGTCGCTTGAACAAAGTGGAGTATGCCAACACCGTGCGGGACCTTTTGGGGGTCGATTTTAATCCTACCGAAGATTTTCCTTCAGACGATATTGGCTACGGTTTCGATAACATCGGCGATGTTTTGAGCATCTCTCCGGTGCTGATGGAACGCTATCTCAACGCCGCCGAGGCCATCTCGCAACGGGTGATTGCCTCGCCTCTTCCAAAACCTTCGGACCGTTGGATGGGGGGACGTTACCTCGAACCGGGAGGCAATTGGCCCGAGACCAAATTTCGCCTCGCAGAAAAGGGCTTTTTGAATACCCCCTATCGACTCGGTCTTTCTGGGGATTATGTGTTCAAATTTAAAGCCTTTGCCAAATATCAGGGCAATGAACCTTTGAAGGTGAGCATCAAAGTCGATGATAAAGAAGTGGCCCAAGAAGAAATCAAAGTGAGCGATGAGAAATCGGCCAAGGTCTACGAATTCAAACTGAAACTGGAGAAAGGAGATCGCCGGATTTGGGTTTCGGTACTTAACGCTGGAAAGAAAGAAGACAACACCGAACGGACCTTGCATGTGGAGTGGTTTTTACTTCATGGCCCCAGTGATACCCGTCCGCAAACCCACCGCGATTTCACCCAATGTGATACGAGCAAACCCAAAAGCGAACAAACTCGGGAAATTCTCACCCGTTTCTTAAACCGAGCCTTCCGGCGACCGGCGACCCCAGAGGAAGTGAATCGCTTGCTCAAACTGGTCGAGAACGCTCAAGCCAAGGGGGACAGCTACGAAACCGCGCTGCAACTGGCGATCCAATCCACACTGATTTCCCCCAAGTTCCTCTTCCGTGTGGAATTAGATAATCGTCCGGCAGGCTCCGACCCCAAACCGCTCGATGAATATCAACTGGCTTCGCGACTCTCTTACTTCATTTGGTCATCGATGCCCGATGACGAACTTTTCCAACTCGCTGCACAAGGGAAACTGTCACAGAATCTGGAGGCCCAAGTCAAGCGCATGCTCAAAGACCCGAAGGCCAAGGCTTTGGTGGATAACTTCGTGATGCAATGGCTACAGCTTAAACGCCTTTCCAGCTTCACGCCCGATGCGAAACTTTTCCCCAAATTCGATGAGCGATTGAAACAGGATATGCTCACCGAAACGGAGCTTTTCTTCACGGAGTTGATTCGGGAAGACCGCAGCATCCTCGATATTATCGATGGGAAATATACCTACTTGAATAGTCGTCTCGCGGCGCATTATGGCATTGCGGATACCAAAGGTAATCTCTGGAGTACCAACCCCAAGGAGAAAATCGCTGGGGGACAGAAAATCCCTTGGGATCGATTCGTTCGGGTTGAATTACCAGAAAATAGCCCTCGGGCCGGAATTTTAACTCAAGGAAGCATCCTCACCGTGACCAGCAACCCAACACGGACTAGCCCCGTGAAAAGAGGCAAGTGGGTCCTTGAGCAAATTTTGGGAACCCCGCCTCCGCCCCCCCCACCGGATGTTCCTGAATTGGAAACCAAAGCGGGCATGAAACCTCTAACTTTAAGAAAGCAAATGGAGGTCCACCGCGAGAATGTGGCCTGTGCCAATTGCCATGCCAAAATGGACCCCCTCGGCTTTGCCTTCGAGAATTATGATGCCGTAGGGGCCTATCGTTGGAAAGATGGCGATGATGAGATCGATGCTTCTGGAGAACTGCCTAACGGTGTGAAGTTCAAAGGAGCTGCAGAACTCAAAAAGATTCTCAAACAACAGCAAGAACAAGTGACTCGCGGAATGGCCGAAAAACTTTTGATCTATGCTCTCGGGCGGGGATTGGAATACTACGATAAACGCCCCCTCGATACGATTGTAAGTCAAACCGCCAAAGGAGAGTATAAATTTTCGTCGCTGGTATTAGCGATTGTGCAAAGTGATCCATTCCGAAAACGGCGAGGCACACCCGATTAATCCGAAGCGTAACCAATACCCGAGCGGGAGACAACCAAGAATTGCGTAAGAAAAAACCGAGCGATTAGCCGAACAACAACCGATAGATTCGATAAAATAATACCACTAACCCACCTAACCCACCTAATGAACATGAATAAAATCATCTCACGTCGAACGATGCTAAAAGGTCTCGGCACTGCGATTGCCCTGCCTTGGTTAGAATCTATGGGACCGATTGTTTCTTGGGCCTCGTCCACTGCACAATCGCAAGGGAAAACGGTTCCCAATCGAATGGCCTTTATCTATGTTCCCAACGGCGTGAACATGGCCGATTGGACCCCCAAAACGGAAGGGGCTTTAGGTGATGATCTCCCCGCGATCCTCAACCCGCTCAAACCTTTCAAAGATCGCTTGCTGGTGTTGAGCAATCTCACAGCCGATAAAGCTCGCCCCAACGGGGATGGTGGAGGCGACCACGCCCGAGCCTTGTCCGCATTTTTGACCGGCTGCCAACCCCGCAAAACCGACGGGGCCGACATTCGTGCGGGCATTTCGGTCGATCAAGTGGCTGCCGCACGGATCGGCGATAAAACCCGATTACCCTCTCTTGAAATTGGGGGGGAAGCCGGCGCCATGGCAGGCAATTGCGATTCCGGCTATTCTTGTGTCTACTCCTCAACCATGTCTTGGAAGAGTGCGACCCAACCTCTGCCGAAAGAAGTAAATCCAAAACTCGTTTTTGAACGACTCTTTGGTTCGGGCAACGATGCCGAACGTGCCAAACGCGATGCCCGTCGCAAGAGCATTCTGGACTTTGTTCGCGAAGATTCGAGCGACCTTCTCAATAAACTCGGATCGACCGACAAACGCAAGGTGGACGAATACTTCTCCTCCATTCGCGATATTGAACTTCGGATTGAAAAAGCCGATAAGCTGCCTCCCGTGAAAACCCCCGATACCAAGAAACCCGATGGCATCCCCGCAAAATACGAAGAACATCTTCGTCTCATGGCCGATCTGATGGTTCTGGCCTTCCAAGCCGATATTACTCGGGTTTGCACCTTTGTGATTGCCAACGAAGGGAGCAACAAACCCTATCCATTCATTGGCGTTCCCGAAGGGCATCACGACCTATCTCACCACGGGCGAGACCCCAAGAAATTGGCCAAAATCCGCGATATTAATAGCTTCCACGCCAAGCAGTTCGCTTATCTTTTGGAACGCCTGAAGTCGATCCCTGAAGGTGAAGGGAACCTTCTGGATCATTCCATGATTGTTTACGGCAGTGGTAACTCCGATGGTGATCGACACAATCATGATGAGCTTCCAATTCTCTTGGCCGGCGGCGGATGTGGCACCCTGAAATCGGGGCGGCACATTAAATTCCCCAAAGAGACCCCATTGAACAACCTGTGGTTGTCGATGCTCGATCGTATGGATGTGAAAATGAGCCGCCTTGGGGATAGCACAGGAGCCTTAACGGGGCTGAGCTAAAAAACCTTTGCGTTTCGCTGAGGATCGTCTTTAAACCGCCTCTGCCTTAGTACCCTATCACTTTTTCTTTTCGGGTGCAACAGGCATTTTTGCAAACCATTCTTGCCAAGGTTTGGCTTCCGGTGGAAAATCTTGATCCGTGATTTTGAGCAAGGTGGTATGGGCAAGCCCACGGATCGCCACATCCCGATCATTCGCGAGAGCATCGATCAGAGTTTGAATCGCTTGTCGATTCTTTTCGTATCCTGCTAAGGCCCGGATGGCCTCGGCTTTGAGACGATGCCGATCCCCTTCGCTGGGGGTTAATTCCAATCGATAATCGGTTTGATTAATGAGGGATTTTTCTCCAGGTAACGATTCGATCCGCATCGAGGCAATCTCACAAAGGAACGGTAAGGCTTCTGGTTTGCGATGTTTCCCCAAGGCCCGAATCGCTCGCACTTGAATATCGGTCACGGTATCGGGTGTGAAAGTCGAAGCGGCATTCGGAGCCAAAACTCCCCCTGCAGGTTTCACATTGGGGTCCGAACTTCCTTCATAGCCGGCATTTTTGTAAGCATCGATGAGGATGGGGACCGCTCGGGGGTCTTCAAAACGTCCCAACGCTTCGATGGCTTCAAGTCGGCACATGGCCCGCGAATCATTCACGGCCGAGGTGCGCAAGTAAGCCAGCGCTTTTTCTTGTTCCGCTTCGGGTTTCCCTTTGCGTTTCGGCTCACGCAAATCTCGCAAGGCCAACGCGCGCTGATGACCATCATTCGAGGTTTCCAATATCGTGAGGGGATCCCCATTGGAATCGAACAGGCTTCCCACCGGACGCGATTTGAATCGTTCGCTGGTCAGAAAATCCCACGTCCCTGCACAGCCGGGAAGTAAGGAACCAACGAGCAGCATCCCGAAAAACTTATGGCATCGTGACGAACATTTTGGCACGGCATCCCCCGCCATCCTTGGCGAATCATTCCTTCAAAATTTCCCCGCTTCTGGTCTCATAACGGGTCGGCTCCACTCGGTCAAGAGAAGAAACTACTCCCGATCCGAAGGGGGAGGTGGTAAAGGAGGTAAACTGGTATCATCGCTGCGGCCCTTTGGGGGAACGGGAGAAACTGGCTCGTTATCCAAACGCACCCGAGGACGCGGAGGCACCGGAACTTCGGTATCGACCGGCGGGATACTCGGCGGCGTAGGTCCTCGTTCCTGTCGCAGATTCGGTTCCGGACGGACTCGACTTGGTGAAATCCCATCCATGAGATTCGCTAACGGAGCGTTCGAGCAACCGGTCAGCACACCGATTCCCCACAGCAGCAACAATGTTTGTAATCTTCTCATAGAACCCCGCATAACAAAACGGATCGCTGCCTGCAAGCAAAATCCCCTTCGCTTTAAGAGGGGGGGGTAAGCTCAGGGCGTATCTCGGTTAATTTTCGATACATTCGCCAAACCGCCTGAGACTGAATCGCCTCTCGACAACGCGAAACCGCTTCTGGAAGGCTTAGCTTCGGATTGATTAGGTGCAAGGCAAACGCAGCATTCGCCAAAACGTAATGTAATGCAGGGTGATCCTTGCCCGCAAACACATCAAGAATGATTTGGGCACTTTCGTGAGCATTGCCCGCGAGAATCTGATTTTTCGGAGTGATCGGAAGCCCAAAATCCTCGGGCTTCAAAATGCGAGCTTCGATTGTCTCGGCCGTGACCCACAAAACGTCGGTCGGTCCTTCGAGGGTAATTTCGTCCAAGCCATCGTGCCCACGAACAAGAGCGGTTCGTGTCGTGCCGAGTAACTGAGCGGCCTTGGCCAATTCAGGTAAGGGAATTTTAGGCCCCACTCCAATCAACTGATACTTAGCCCCTGCAGGGTTCAACAATGGCCCCAACAAATTGAAGGTAGTACGAATGCCTAACTGTCGGCGGATTGGCCCAATGTGAGCCAAGGCAGGATGAAAATGCGGCGCATAGCAAAAGGCCAGCCCCTGTTCGTTAAGGCATTGCTGCGCCCAAGCCACACCCGCTTCGATGGGCACTCCCAAAACCTGCAAAACGTCTGAAGAACCCGATAAACTCGAAACGGCTCGGTTGCCGTGCTTCACAAGACAAACACCACAACCCGCTAAGACAAATGCCACCGCCGTACTGATGTTGAACGTTCCCGAATGGTCGCCTCCGGTTCCGCAAGTATCGAGAATCGGGGAACGCTCCGTAGAAAGAGTCAGGGCTTTGGTTCGCAACAAACGAACTGCGGCCGCTAATTCCTCACCCGTTTCACCTTTTTGCCGTAAGGCCACGAGAAAGGCCCCTGCCTCTACCGGATGAAAATTCCCCTGCGTCAAAGCATCAAACGCGGCTGTGATTTGTTGTTCATTCAGGTGCTGATTCTCGCACAAACGAGAAATACATTCGGCAAACCAAGGGGATCGACTGACAGGAAGCGTGACTGGACTCATAGAAACGAACATCGAACATCTTATAGGAATCGATCATCGAACAATCTGACTGATTCTAACTTAGCAGAACATCCTCTTTCGACAATTGTGAAACAAATAACCCACAGATAACCCATTTCCTTCCTCGAAACAACAAAGGCTCTACGCCAGATCGGTTCTAATGCTTCGCTCTGATCGTCCTTTGAATTAGCCTAACGTGAGCGTAGTGAAAGTTCTAAGCAAAGCATCGGGCCGCCCGCTGCCAAAAAATCTTTTTGGTACTTGGGACTTTTCTATTCGTCCTGTGTGACAAAATGCTAAATATAACCCCAGACTCTGTTGAGAAAATGGTCTTATGATTGAAGCTGTGAAACTCCGCAAAACCTTTGGCTCACTCGTGGCCGTCAACGAAATTTCGTTGACGATTCCACAAGGGGAGACCTTTGGCTTATTGGGGCCGAACGGAGCCGGCAAATCCACTACGATTCATTTACTCACCGGAGCATTAAAACCCGATTCGGGAACCGTCACGCTCGATGGCTTGGCTGACCCGACTCGTCCGCAGACCCGAAAAAAAGTCGGCATCGCCCCACAATCCGATTCCCTTTATGATGAACTGACGGGTGAAGAAAACCTTCGTTTGTTTGGGCGACTTTATGGCTTATCCCGTTCTATCTTAAAAGAGCGTGTGGCCAAAGTTCTTTCATTCGTCGGGTTAGAGGAACGCAAACAGGATCGACTCGGCACTTACTCCGGCGGGATGAAACAACGGCTGAACCTCGCTTGCGCTCTGATTCATGACCCTATGATAATTTTCCTCGATGAACCGACTGCCGGAGTCGATCCGCAATCGCGGGCCTATCTGTTGGACAATATCGAACAATTGGCCTCGGAAGGCCGCACCATTGTTTCTGTCTCTTATACACA
>JAOAAA010000309.1 GCA_026419115.1 Gemmataceae bacterium | reverse complement strand
TGGGCGCTGAAGGATGGGAACGGTCGACTCCTTCGGAAATTCATGGATACCGCAGGGGATGGCAAGGTCCATATCTGGTCCTATTACGTAGGTGGGGTCGAGGCCTATCGGGAAATCGACACCAACGGCAACGGCATTGCGGATCAGTATCGTTGGTTGGGGCCGAATGGTTCTAAATGGGGTGTCGATAAAGACGAGAACGGCACGATCGATACTTGGATTGTGATTTCTCCTGAAGAGGTCAGCCAAGAAGTTTTAGCGGCCACGGCTGCCAAAGACTCTCGTCGTTTACAGGCCTTGTTGATTACCGACGAAGAGATGAACGAACTCGGTTTGCCCGCTAACGAAATTGCTCGGATCAAAGCGAAGCGAGATAAGGTCGGGGAACAATTCAATAAGACCACGGCCAAACTCGTGAAACTCACACCGGAAGGAACCATGTGGGTTCATTTAGAGGTCAAAAATCCTCACACCACCTTGGCAGAGGAATTAGGATCGAAGGTCGATTTGATTCGCTATCAACGGGGAACGGTTTTGTACCAAGATGGTGACCCCAAAAATGGGAAAACGGGTTTCCTCCAAA
>JAOAAA010000308.1 GCA_026419115.1 Gemmataceae bacterium | reverse complement strand
CCATAAATGGGCACACACCCAATTCGACAAACTCACCCTATGGGGGTTTGATATTCGGATCGATCAACGAAACCACACCGTCGAAATTCCCGGCGTCGGACAAATGGACATCGTTTCCGAAACCAACTTGGAAGGGAAGAAATTAGAGAAACCCTCGAATATCTCGGTTTGGTGGAACGATCGCATGGATTTTCAAGGACTTGGCAAGTTTGTTTCTTTCTCGGGGAACGTCCAAGCGAAACAGGAACAATCGGATACGAAAAGCGAACGGATGTTCGTTTATTTTGATCGCGAAGTTTACCTTGTCCGCAACGAGACCTCGAAAACCCCCAATGCCGACTCGAAAACCCCCAAACAACCTAGCGAGAACCCCAGTATCACTGAGGTTCACTTCTATAAAAATCCCGAACCGCTTCCCGCTGGTAAGAAGTATGATCAAGTCGTTCTGAAGGATCGCACCTACGAGCTAGATAAACTCATGAAATATCAGGAGGTCGAGGCTGAGGTCATTGAGATCGAAAATGCTCCCAAAGGTCAAAAAGGGAGTAAGATGATGGCTCACGTCGATAGTTCGACACCAGGGG
>JAOAAA010000307.1 GCA_026419115.1 Gemmataceae bacterium | reverse complement strand
GAACTATATTGAAAAAAGTGGCTCGAGTATCTTTGTAGGGAAATCGGGCCGGGATTCTAAATCCATTTTTGCCGCCTAAAAAAGTACAAAGAAACGGCCGCAGCCAACACCATCAGACTCAAAGCAAAAGGATAGCCGATCACCCATTTGAGTTCCGGCATAAACTCGAAATTCATGCCATAAATTCCTGTGATCAATGTCATCGGCAAAATGATCGTCGAGATAGTAGCTAACCCTTTCATGACCCCATTGAGGCGGTTAGAAACGGCTGCCAATTGGGTTTGCATCAGGTCCGAAACCATTTCCCGTGAAGTTTCTAATAGTTCGGCGTAACGCACTAAGTGGTCATAGACGTTCCGATAATAAGCCACTTCTCGATCATCCACCAATTCAAACTCTCCGCGAATCAAACGAGCCAGTACCTCACGCTCCATAATCAGGGTTTTACGCAGATGAACAATCCGACGCTTCAAAAGAAGGAGCCGATTCAATGTGCCTGAACTGGGTTCTTGAAAAATGGTTGATTCAATTTCGTCAAGCTCTTCAAGGATTTTATCCACAGTGGGGGCATATTGATCCACCATGTGAT
>JAOAAA010000306.1 GCA_026419115.1 Gemmataceae bacterium | reverse complement strand
ATGCTTGAATGAGCATGGCCGAATTGAAGCCGCCCAGAGGGCAACGGCCGTGTATCCATGAGAATGATTTCCATGCTTGAATGAGCATGGCCGAATTGAAGCCTTCGTTGTGCAAATCGGGAAACCTTTTTCGAGGTCATTTCCATGCTTGAATGAGCATGGCCGAATTGAAGCGAAAGAAAACCGATTCGGTACTCGTTGCATTTAGTGGGATTTCCATGCTTGAATGAGCATGGCCGAATTGAAGCGATCAAGCCGAGGGGATGCAATCGAGAACGCAACTCTATTTCCATGCTTGAATGAGCATGGCCGAATTGAAGCCTCGCTATCTCGTTGTCGATCTTCGTCCGGATCGCTGGATTTCCATGCTTGAATGAGCATGGCCGAATTGAAGCAAACGGCGATCAAGAAAGTTGAATCGGTCAGCGACCATTTCCATGCTTGAATGAGCATGGCCGAATTGAAGCCCGGCGTGGTCTCTCCATTGCCAATCGACGGAGATATCATTTCCATGCTTGAATGAGCATGGCCGAATTGAAGCAGGCTAAAAGCTCGTTTGGTGTGGTGTCGGTAACAAGATTTCCATGCTTGAA
>JAOAAA010000305.1 GCA_026419115.1 Gemmataceae bacterium | reverse complement strand
GAAATATAGCGGCTTGCCAATCACCATCAGACCAAATGGAATGCTTCAATTCGGCCATGCTCATTCAAGCATGGAAATTAGCACAAAACACCTCTCATACGCCTTCGCCTACTAGAGCTTCAATTCGGCCATGCTCATTCAAGCATGGAAATTCGCCCGAGTTTGGTATTATGAGGAGGTTATATGAACGCTTCAATTCGGCCATGCTCATTCAAGCATGGAAATGAGATGACGCTGAACCCTGAGTTAATCGAGGAAGCGCTTCAATTCGGCCATGCTCATTCAAGCATGGAAATTCGTTCAAGCGGCACATCAACAAATGGCAGCAGGTGCTCGCTTCAATTCGGCCATGCTCATTCAAGCATGGAAATTACAAACGGTTCTGTATGGAACAGAACCGCGTCCGATGCTTCAATTCGGCCATGCTCATTCAAGCATGGAAATAGCGATGAGCGAACCGAGGCCGTTGTATAACCTGCCGAGCTTCAATTCGGCCATGCTCATTCAAGCATGGAAATAGTCTAACTTAGACTGGTCTAGCGACTAGCAACTAGACCAGCTTCAATTCGGCCATGCTCATTCAAGCATGGAAATC
>JAOAAA010000304.1 GCA_026419115.1 Gemmataceae bacterium | reverse complement strand
ATTTCCATGCTTGAATAAGCATGGCCGAATTGAAGCGGGCAGTAGTTAGCTGCCCAGATCACCTCACAACCCTCATTTCCATGCTTGAATAAGCATGGCCGAATTGAAGCTCTCGGTCAATGGTAATATAGCTCTCGTTCCCAATGATTTCCATGCTTGAATAAGCATGGCCGAATTGAAGCAAGGGCTACGGTATTTAATATCGTAGCCCGTTTGGAATATTTCCATGCTTGAATAAGCATGGCCGAATTGAAGTGGTGGTAGGAGCGATCTTAGGTTCGCCGTAGAGATATTTCTATGCTTGAATGAGCATGCTTCCTATGTGAAAAATTGTGTCACTCCGAAAATCCCACAAATCTCAACAGGAATTATCGATCTGTTATATGTTATATCGTTTGTCTAATTACGGCCAATCATTCTAAAATTTGCAATAACATAATATCAGTAGTCGAGAGCATCCCCTCGGAAAGTGACCAATATTCAAATTTGAAAAGATCAAATTCTTAAGCAGCGACCCGTTCGTAGTGCACGCCGGCACGTTGCTACGCTACCGAGCAAACTATACCTTGACGTTACTAATTCTTAACAATATCCCTAGC
>JAOAAA010000303.1 GCA_026419115.1 Gemmataceae bacterium | reverse complement strand
GCACAGGGGAGCATTTCGCGAGAGTCGTTCGCACTGTGGATGGCAATGCCAATTTGTTTGAGGTTGTTTTGGCTCGTTGCTCGGTTGGCGGCTTCACGAACTTTTTGAACGGCAGGAAGTAACAGACCGATGAGGATGGCGATGATCGCAATCACCACCAGTAACTCGATGAGCGTAAAGCCCTTTCGAGTTTTCATGGAGAGGGAAAACATAATGGTAACCCCTAAAATAGATAAGTAGATACTATAAAGATTTATTAACGAATTCGGGAACTTTTTGCAAGTGGGGGTGTCAATAAATAGTAACTTCTCTAATTTAGTTAGGTTGAGATAATCGGCCCGATGGTGTAATTGGCAGCCACGCAGGATTTAGGATCCTGTGCCGCAAGGCGTGTGGGTTCGAGTCCCTCTCGGGCCAGTCTTTTCTTCTGGCAATCCTCCGATCCTCCCCGCAACCCCTCGCGTATCTGCTTCTTTTTTCAGAACTTCCGTCTCCTCGCTCGAAAGAATACCAACGGTTGCGGTTGGTTGCGTCGTTGTGTTTTGCGTTGCCTTTTCGGGGGGGAGTGCGTTGGATTTTGCGTTGGATTTTTCTCCCCCTAAAGC
>JAOAAA010000302.1 GCA_026419115.1 Gemmataceae bacterium | reverse complement strand
GGCCAAGGCTTCAATTCGGCCATGCTTATTCAAGCATGGAAATACTGAGAGAGTGGCCTACCTTGTCGCCAATAAACCCCGCTTCAATTCGGCCATGCTTATTCAAGCATGGAAATCAAACAACTGCATCCGCTACTATCTGGCTAAGGAAGCGCTTCAATTCGGCCATGCTTATTCAAGCATGGAAATACCGCCCTCCGCTCCAACTCCCACGAAACGAGCTGGGAGCTTCAATTCGGCCATGCTTATTCAAGCATGGAAATTCAAGGTGGAAGGTACGTACCTTCACCTTGAGAGAGTCGCTTCAATTCGGCCATGCTTATTCAAGCATGGAAATCGTTGAATTCTTAGGTGTGCAATGGGAACTGGTGCCACAGGCTTCAATTCGGCCATGCTTATTCAAGCATGGAAATGTGGATAGTCAACGTGTACATCGGTACACGTTTGGCGTTCGCTTCAATTCGGCCATGCTTATTCAAGCATGGAAATATGGAAATAGTCTAATTTAGACCCTAGCATATTGGAGTGCTTCAATTCGGCCATGCTTATTCAAGCATGGAAATTGGAACTGGGAGCTGTACTTGAGAGGTGTACGATGGCTTCAAT
>JAOAAA010000301.1:307-609 GCA_026419115.1 Gemmataceae bacterium | reverse complement strand
CTCCTATAGTCCCTTCGGCGGCAGCTGAGCTTGGTCGTTCGGCGCTTCGAGCGTGATGCAGATAACAAGCCAATATCGTGATTCTTTGAAGCAAACATGTGTTGGTATAGAATGTGTTCAACCCGTTGAAAAACAAATTGTGGTTTGAACGTATTGGTGATTGGTCAACAGAACGTATAACACTAGCAGCGGCTTGAGGCCGAACCAGTCGCTGCAGCTGACGGCGGCCGCGATACTGGTTCTTGGTGACATTCCTGTTCAGCGTGCGGCCGCCGCTGCTGAGCTTGGTCGTTCGGTGTGAG
>JAOAAA010000301.1:0-298 GCA_026419115.1 Gemmataceae bacterium | reverse complement strand
GAGGCCGAACCAGTCGCTGCAGCTGACCGCCGTAAACAAGGTGGTTGGGGTTTCTGTTGTCGTCACGTCGGCGGCAGCTGAGCTTGGTCGTTCGGCGCTTTGAGCGTGACGCAGATAACAAAAATTGTGAGTCATTGAAACGATAATCAGTTGGTATTGAATGCTCTAAAACACAAATAGTGATCTGAACGTATTGTTATTGGTCAACAGAGCGTACAATTCTTGCGGTGGCTTGAGGCCGACCCAGTCGCTGCACCTGACCGCCATAAACTTCATGGATTTAAGTTCACCCTACGTC
>JAOAAA010000300.1 GCA_026419115.1 Gemmataceae bacterium | reverse complement strand
GAACGCTTCAATTCGGCCATGCTCATTCAAGCATGGAAATGAGAAAATTTGTTCTATTTAATGCCGCTGACCGTCACGCTTCAATTCGGCCATGCTCATTCAAGCATGGAAATCGTTGAGTGCCCAGACTTCCTCACCAAAATCTGGGGGGCTTCAATTCGGCCATGCTCATTCAAGCATGGAAATGAGAGCATTCGGGTTCTCGTCCGGGAATACCCCGACCTGCTTCAATTCGGCCATGCTCATTCAAGCATGGAAATTGTCATGAGTGCAAATCTCATGGAGCGTTTTACTCGCTTCAATTCGGCCATGCTCATTCAAGCATGGAAATTACAAACATCCATTTGTCCTCATCTTCGGGGCGGACGAGCTTCAATTCGGCCATGCTCATTCAAGCATGGAAATGGTTGGCATTTTGGCGGGGCTGGTTGCCTCGGGGGCCGCTTCAATTCGGCCATGCTCATTCAAGCATGGAAATGAAGATTGTGCTCAAAAAGTCGTTTCAGATACAGAGAAGCTTCAATTCGGCCATGCTCATTCAAGCATGGAAATCAGACCCCATCAATCGGGGTGGCATGGCTAACCATGCTTCAATTCGGCCATGCTCATTCA
>JAOAAA010000002.1 GCA_026419115.1 Gemmataceae bacterium | reverse complement strand
GCCGTGGCCCTTGGCGTGAAACCCGAACATGTCGAAGTTCTGCGTTTTATGGATTGTGGCTTGCATGAATGTGGCCATGAACTGATTGGGGAAATTGAACGTCGGATTTATCATCCTGATTATCATCAACCCCTTGATATTGTGCTGACTCATGCCGCCGAAGATACCCATGCCGATCATCGTGAGGTTCACGAAGCGAGCATCTCGGCCTTGCGCGATTTTAACGGGACCGTATTGCTTTATCAGGCCCCTTCGACCAAACCGAATCTCTTTCGACCCACATTCTTCGTCAATTTGACCGAGCAATATATCAAAGAGAAAAACGCAGCATTGCAGATGCACGAAAGCCAAAAGCACAAGCCTTTTATGAAACTTGCTCGAACCGTGGGTTTAGCATCGAGTTGGGCATTGTTCCATCGTTCAACGGCTCAGTACTGCGAAGCCTTCGAGGTGTATAAGAGTTTTTATTTGTGAGGTGTAAAAGAGTTTTTATTTGTAAAGTACGAATAGTTTCGGATACCGAAATTCCTCGCAAACACTCTACGGGGAGATTTTTTGCCCCGTGCCAAGAAAACTAACAACCGTAGTTGGTAGAGTTGGCATCTCATTTTCCTCCTTTGGTTGCCTCGAGCAACGGTAGGCCGGTATCATTCGCGAGATCGGGTAGGCTTACCTGCGGCCCGCCATCTCGTCCCGTGCGATCGTTGGCGACGAACCACTCAAAGGCTTTGCCCTCAGGATGGGGGGGCACCGAATCACCTTGTTGTTGGCGTGCCCTTGGGTAGTGCGTCGGTAAGTTGTCCGCATGTCCGGTCGCCATCTTCAACCACGCCGCGATGAACGATACCTGCTCGAACGACTTTTCGTAGCTCGCTTTCACGGCATCCTTGTAGGCTTGAACAAGGACATTGTGATCGGCCTCGGTGGGTTGGAACTCATCCAGCGTGGAGTAAATTTGCTTCCAAGCTGTGCCGTCGTAAAGATGGGTGTTTTCTGCATCGATTTCTAGACGAACACTCCCAAAACCAAGGGGTTTGCCGCCGCCGAAGCGGTGATAATGCTTTTCTGGTAAGCTCAGCAGCCAGAGCAAGGCCCCGAGTTCGACCTTCGACAGGTTCGTAACGTGAATATCAAAGGTGAACTCCGTGCTAGGCCTGACCCAGCCTTGGATCGAGCGGTTTTGATCGTCGCGTTGCTCTTCCTTGAGTTTTGGTCGGCGATATTCTTGAAAGTGCCCATTAACGGGCTTTTGAGTGCGATCTTCCATGGCGTTGTTCCAGTGACCTGCTGGCAATCCGTTATGATGCGGATAAACCTTTCGGCCCCGCAAACCTTTTTTAGCGGAGTAACCGGCTTGTTCCTTGGGTAGCCCGTTGGGTTGGGCCTCGCCCTTTTGAGAAGCCGCGACGTAGAAACGAACCTGTTGGGGCTTCGGTTGGCCGAGGATCGCTAACGGCAAACCGGGCGTGCCAAAGTTCTCGAGGGCTTGTTCCTTGGGAGTGAGGCACGTCACCGGTCCGATGCGGAGGTTCCCTTTGTAGGCTCCGTGTCCGTCTTGGTTCACCCAACCAAAAACTCGATCCGCAGGCGAGAGTTCTTGGGGCGAAGTAGCCGGACGCAGCGAGGTGGGGAGCAAATCAATCGGTGAGATTTCGTATAGCTTTCGAGAGATATTTACTGGGTATAAACCACAAATCTCCCAGCGTCCGTCAACCTGCTGTACTTGAGCGTAGAGAAGAGTTCCTCCCGACAATTCGGTTTCTGTATCGTTTTGACCATTTATTCCGACGATTTGCCTTGACCATTCGGAATGGGATAGTGCCGGAGGCGATGTTCGGCCTTGGCAGATTTCTTCCTCGTGTTCTTGTTGGTAGTTGAGAATCAGGGTTTCCCAATCATGTTCGTCTTGTGCAGTAATCGGAATTGCTGGGGATTGCTGTGAATTTGTGAAGAACACCCGCTCATCATGTTTCCGGTCGATATTCGGGTTCGTGATGCAAACGAAGCCGGTGATGCGTTGAAATTGGCCAAGAGGCTGATGGTAACTGCTACGATCACGCTTTCCCGAATCGTGGGAAGCATTCGGCTGAGGACCAAGTTTCTGACCTTTGAGAACAATCTGTCGAACCCGCCAGTATTGAAAATCCTGCTGATGACGGTTATTGCGTCGGTCCCAGCGCCAGTGTTGAATCAGTTCAATCCAGCATTCGACTTCATCACGATGAGCGGGCAATTGACCATTAGGATAATGAACGGCATTGCGATCGAGATTGCCGCGAAAATAGCGTGGCAGCCAAGCAGCGTACATCGGGCCTTGGGGACCATTATTACCGATGGTCGAGGTACCTAGCATGAGGACGATTTTGCCATTTTCTACCCGAGCGGGAATGAGTGATAACCCTTCTTGGGTAGCCATTCGATAAGCGAGCTTTCGATCATGCCCAGCAAACACCGCCATGCGTGAGTTGGTCACTGCTTCGTAGGCCGATCGCAGCATCCCCTTGATCGACGTGGGGGGGATGTACGGCTTGCCCTCGGCATCGACACGAACGGGGAAGCTCTTGTGATCTTTCTTGATACCAAGTTGTGGGTCATCTCGATCGTACTCGGTCATCCTCGCGGCATCGGGCAGCAGTAGAGGCGTGACGGCTGTCATCTTCACACGAATCACACCAGTGAAACGATCTGGATGCAGAACGTGATGGCCGATCGGTTCGTGATCGCCCAGCTCTCCCGTGACACGATCACGCGGCAGCGCCGGCACGAAGTTGTAGGGATTGTGGAAGTCCCCGCGAACATTCTGCGAGCTTCGTTGCGTTTGACCTTGCGGTTGTGGGGCGTTCCAATGTCGCCCGCGTTGTTGTTGGCCTCGTCCTTGCTGCCCGTGGTGTGGTCCTTGTTGACGTTGTGGTTGCGATGCTGCAGCAATGAACGATTCTCCTTTGCGGCGAATCTGCTTCAGGGTCGTTCCTTCCAGTTCAAACTCGACTTCGACACCATTGAGCTGGTCGATCGTACGTTTATCATCTTGGAGTTTAACAAGGTCAGCAGAAAGCTGTCCCTCAGTGATTTGCCCCGTCATGGCCACTCCGCGCGAGTTGTTGTATTTTACGATTAGCTTTTTCGCCTTGGTGACTTCCAGTTTTCCCTCAGCCATGATCCACCTCCAATTTCGTTAGTCGTTCGTCGAAGATCACTGCGTTGCCATGATCCGCTGCAACGATATATTCCACGCTGTGTAGCAAGACACGCTGATTTTTCTTCAGACCAGCTACGGGCACAAGCAAGCTCCCAATTCGGGCGGTTGCTAGTTCGCTCCAACCGAGGCTCAGCGTTTTGCCGGTTCCTTCGCCCCATAACAAATACGTTTGATTGAGCTTGGTTATGACATTCGGATTCCATTTGAAATCAACCGTATTCGCATCCTTCGCATGGGGTTGAGAATGGGCCAATTCCTTTTTCTCTAGCTGCCAGTTCCCCAAAGTCGATTGTTCGTGCTCGGTCAGGATCACGGTGCGATGGTGTTTCTCAGGTCGGGGGTCATTCAGCCAACGGAGTTCGGCCATCTCGTTGAAAATCCGTGCCTCGAAGACACTGCTCGTTTCCACGGGTTGACCTTGACCATCGCGTAATTCCCCCTGAACCAACTTCGCAAGGACACAGCGTTGAGGTGAATACAAAATCGCGATGGCTTCCTGCGAGTTGAGGATTTTGCTGAATGCAGCCAACGACTCGGGAAGAGTAAGTTTCTGCTGTGTGTAGATGAAAAACGAAGCACTCATCGGGACACCCCCTGTTGGCTCCAATTTTGCCAAGCCGATTTCAAGCTATCGGACAGATTTTGGAAACGGCCATTTTCTAACCGGATGTTACCAAGCGAAGCTAGCTCCCCTTCGAGATCGTGAGGATAAATCTCGAAACCGGTCACTTGAACCTTCCCCATCCCCCGATGGGTAGCAAAGCCCAGCGGTAGGCGGTCATGGGCGAGATCGCGGATGACTTGTAGCAATAAGGCCAAGCACGGAAGCTGAATTTTCTCGGGCAAGCGCTGCCAGTTCAGTTCTAGCGTTAGCGTCTCCCATTGGGTCGAATGGGGTTCCAGCACCGTGTAGAGCATGCTCTCTGCTGCGGAGCCTAGCCAGCGATCAATCGCAACATGATAGGCCTGCGACCAAGCGGCGAAACCAGCATTCTTGAGTGCCTGACGGAGTTCCTTATCGTTGAAAGCACTTTGGATTGCTTGCCAAGATTCGGGTTTGATTTTCTGGTTCCCGTAGCAATCGATAATACTCAGGGCACTCAATCCCAAATCATTTGCCGAATCGTTTGAAGATTTTGGCGATCGTTGTTCCTTGGTGGGAGCATTAGAAGATTCTTGCGATTTGTGTTGTTTGGCTGCTCCGAACAGCTGATCGACCAATTCCAGTCGAACCGCATCGAGGAATTTTTTCTTCCCTTCTTGATTTAACCATTGCGGCTGAAGGTCTTGGCGAATGGTTCGGATAATTTTTTCGGCCTGACTGCGGAATGCCCCTTTGACGGAACTGCCGGGCAGAACTAATGCCAAACCTTGTTCCGACTGGCTTAGGAGAGGGACCATATCGGCAGCGATTCCTTCAAAGCCTGCCTTGACCATCAACGGACCGACCGGTTTCCAGTGAATCTTGATTTTGAGCCGAGGCCGCTTCCGTGAAGGATGGGCTTGTTTGGCGTGCTTGATCTCGTCCTCCGAGATCGCCCCCCCTTGGGTTTGGCGAAGAACGGCCAATATCCCTGCGCGAGCATTAAAACGTTGTTCCGTCAATTGTCCCTTCTCAAGTCGCACATATCCCAAGCCACGGGTTTTGGCCGCTCCGAGACGAACTTCCCCTTCTTCTAGTGCCTGCTTCAGAGCCGCTAACATCGCTAGAGCCTGATTCCGTTTTTCCTCTTTCAGCACCTCTAGGGTCAAATGCAGCGGGAGTTTCGAGCCTCGCGGCAGGATGGCCCGGTCGTATTTGATATGTTCGGCGGCCGCCCCGAATTCTCGATCAATACCCACATGATCGCGGATTTCAATGCAGAGCGAATCGTTATTCTCGATCACAGCATCTTCGACCACCACGAAAGAAGCGTGGCCTTGGTCTTCCTTTTGAAAGCCCCAAAGTTCATCGATGACATTCTCGCTGAAGAGTCGCTCGGCCAATTCCCGCAGTGCGCCGGCAAGGCTCGTACCGGGAACGTAGAGTTGCCCTGCTCCGTTCCGAGTCAATGGCATATCGGTATCGACATCCTCGCCGTGACCCCCCACATGCAAAGGAGATTGGGCGACCAACGTACCGCTCAGGTGAATTCGACTAAGGATATTACGCGCCACGTTTGACCTCCTGAGTTGATTGCGATTCTAATTCTCGTTTGTAAGCTCGGATACAGGCATCGAAGAACGTGCGGACAGCAAACGCCCACAGTTCCTGCCGAAGTTCTGTCGCGGCTCCCTCCGTGAGTGTGGGCCAACTGTCTGTTGAAATCACATCCCAAATGCGGGTAGCCTTTTCGATGAAATCTTTGACCTTGGGAATCGATGGCCACTTCTCCTTGCGGCGGTTGTTATCCGCGAGATGAGTGAGCCAATCGAGGACTAGTTTACGTTGATCCTTCGATTGCATGAGTTGCAATTGCCCCCGTAGGCCCCCGAGTTGGCTCATCGGTGGGGAGCCTTTTTTGTGATCCCAGCCGAGTAGTTCCTTCCGTTTTTCTTGAGCGATCGTCAAACAGGCCCGACGGATCTCTTGCTTCCAGCACTCCCGCTCCAACAGACGGGCAAATGCGAAGGCCGAATCACCCGAAGCGATGGTCTTGGTTCCTGATGCCACCGGCTTACCAACGGATGCTTGGCCGTTACCCTCTTTTTTAGTCAATGGCTGGGTGAGTAGGGGATGATTGAATCGCACTTGTCCATAACCTTCGGCGGTGCGTTCCCCGACCCCGCTCGCTTCGAGTTGGGTGAGTTTCGCTACGTCAAGTGTGCCCCCGACAACGTGAAACACCATGCACGAACCGGCCTGCAGGGCCACGAGCGAGGGGCGCGGTAATCCCCAGCCCACATGCCAAGTATCGAGCCGACGCAAACGAACGAGTTCATCCAGTTGACCAGCAGTGTTTTCTCGCAGTTTGAGCGTGACGCCTAATTGCCGTGATAACTCCTCGCTCAGACAAGCCGCCGTCGGTTCGGCTTGTAAACGGGAATTGCGAAGCAGTGTGTCCGATACGAGCCAGACGAATAGTTCGTTTCCGCTGGATGTAGGAGAGGTTTTCCATTCCTGTGCGGGTTCCACATCGAGACGAACCGAGCCATAGTCATCTTTTTTGGAACGCCCCAATGCCACTTCGCCTTTGAGCTTTTGCCACCAATGGGCTTGTTTTTGAGCAAGCCGATCGGCCAAGGATTTGCGAATGCGCAGCTCACTGCGAAGGACGACTGGTGAGCCGTGGTCACTCGGAGAGATCGCCTCGTAGGAGTAAACGCCACCGACATTTTCTGTGGGTCGTTGCGAATCATCTTCCACCGTGTTATGGGTTCGCACGGTAGTAGGTGGTTTGTGGGCCTTGTTACATCGAGAGGAAATATACCCTTCGCGGAGTTGCTTAAGTTGTTTGTTGTCACTCGGTTCGGCTTGAAGCAACCGGTTCACGACCTCGGTTGGCTCTTCTAAACCTTTTCCTTCCTTGGGTGCGAACAACGCGATTGGTACCGGTTGCCCCCGTTCCCCATCGACTTCGAGATAGGCCGGTAAAAGGCACATATCGCCCGCCTGAAGGGCCGATCGAACATCAAGCCCCATCCCGCTCAGTGTACGGGTCACATGCGGCAGCAAAAACGATCCGGGTACAAAATCCAAGGTTTCGACCACATTCCCCGTAGTGCGGTACGAGATGGAGAGCGGCCCTTGAAGATGAAGCAAAAGCGGCACGCTCAACCAAGAATCGGTCGCGTTTACAACCTGTGTCGTATCAGAGGCAGTGCTGCTTTCCGAAACGGATTTCCACTCCGAAGGGGATGCATTTCGTTCCAGAAACTGAATCGCTTTATCGGTATCCCCATCGAGAATTTCAAGGCGACAACGTCCCGATCCTCGACGACGTTTCCCTCCAAGCCTTTCCACGAGCTTCGTTGAGGCTAGCAACAGCGCGCTGGCCATTTCCCGTGTTGCTGTATCCTTGAGATGTAGTTGACACTCTGCTTCCAGCACGGTTCCTTTGCGAGCTACTTCCTCAAATCGCAACATATCGGTTTGGGCCGAGCCGCTGCGGCGATCGATCTTAACACCGGGCTTCACAAAAGTGAGAAATTGTCGCAGACGACGATTCTTGTCGCCGGTGAGTTTCTCCCGTAGCGAAGAGGGTAACGTGGCCGATCGAATCTGGATCGCCGATTCGAGAGGAACCTCGGCTGGGTCGCGGTGCCGACTTGTGGGATCCTTCTCCCCGAGCGCCGGTTGGCTGCCAAACAGATGATTCACTAATTTTGACCAAGCACCCGTTTGCCCCTCATCTAACCCGTGACTCAGACGTTCAGAAGCATCCCGCCAAATACCGCGAAGTGTTTTAGCAGGCACAAAGGGGAGATCGTCTGCATCTCGGGCAATCAATCGATCGATATTGCCCGGACGTCCCATTCCCGACCCGATATGCCAATCGGATTCCATAGTCAAACGAATGCGGAATGAATCTGGCAACGGCCAATGTTTACTCATGATTAAGCCTCCTCTCTCGCTTTCCAAAACTCCGCCGTGTCAATGGCATCAAGCAGACCTGTGCGATGTTGCTCACCTTCAGACCAAAAGAGATTATTCCCTACCAACAACGGATTGATATGGGGTTGATAGCGTTGGCGGACCAACGCCAACCGAGATTCGGCTACTTCACGTCCTAGGTACAAGCTCTCCCGTAGTTCGTGTAACATACTATTAGGAAGAAGCCGTTTATCTCCCTCTTCATTCTGAGCTTGGACCGCATGAATTCGTTTAACGAGGTCATCCCAGTGGCGATTTTGGGGGCCTTGGTTCTTGCTAATGATGTAGGGTCGGCCGATCAGAAGCGTCTTGCCGTTATCCAAGGTTAATTCGCGGCGAATCCGCTCGAGGTCTGGCCCGCTGGCATCGTAAAGGATGTGGTAGTCGATGGTGGAAAGCGGATGTTCACGTTTTTTACCGTGTTCATCTTTTTTAGCGATCTTTTTAGCGGATTTCAGGAGTTCCTCTGCCAGTTCATACCCTGCATGGAAGGGGAAGTGGGGTTTGACGATCGCTACCCCCGCACAACTCGATAGCCCCTTACTCAGAATAGATTTCACATTGGGATGCTTGCTCGTTTCTTCCTCAAAGCACTCGATGAATTTCTTGGTGAACTGCAACGCTTGTCGGCCATCGCAAACAACCGTGAGATCGTCGCCACCGAGAACTAAAGGAACAATGGGGAGGCGATCTCGTCTAAGACGAATCACGTCCAGCGACCGACAGAAGGCTCTCTCGGTGCATTCGTCTAGGGCCAGCGAGAAACTTCTCAGTTTCGTGATGTAATCTCGGTTGCTTTGAGTGTTGGCAACTTGATCGAACTTCAAAAACACCTGCCCCAGTCCGTTGCCATCGGCATGAACAATCGCGAGCCAGTCGCAACCAAGGTCTTCGATTTCCGTTGTGGAGTAGGGGAGACGATATTTTTCACCTACGAGATTCCGGATACGCTTGAGGCCGTCCTGAGCAACCTCTCGTTTAGCCATGATGACACGCGAACGCATGCTCGGTTCACTGCCCAAACTGTCGTACACACTCGCCGGCAACCCACTACTGGCACATTCCGCGATAATGGGTAATCGCTGGAACCGAGCCGCTGGGCCGGGCAGCTTCGATCGGACCTTCTCGAAATCGCGATGGACCTCGCCAATTAATCTGTGTAATCCTTCTTTGTCGAAATCAAAATCGCGACTCACTACACCTCGCACTTCAAGACCTGGAGCTTCCTTCAGTGCTTTAAGTGTAACCGAATGAACAATCTTTTGACCAAGTTCTTTATTTTGCACCAGTAACAGAGCTTTCCCAGAAGTGGCCAGAATGATTTCGATCGGGTTCTGCCCGCTGATTTCGGGATAGGTGGTTGGATTGCGATTGTCTGAGGGAAGGCTACCACCTGCGGCTTTTACAGCATACCGAACGAATTGGGTTCCGACTTGAAACGTGAGTTCCGAAGCACCAACATTCTCGCGCAGCTTATTCGTGGCGAAAATGAAGGCTTGGTTGCCGCTCGTCTCGATCAATACCAAGTTCATAAATTTTAATTCCCTCCACTTCGGGTTCTATCTCTGTGGACTATTGCCATGAAACCCGTTTGAGTATCTGGAAACGTCCCTAGCTTGAAAGGATTAGGCTGGGGATTATCGAGTTATGACACTTTTTTCTTTTTTTGTTCCCAAATCGGTCGAAATCGTATTGCTTATTCTTAAGGAGGCTCAGAATTATGGCAGCATGGCTCTCAGGTGCAGGCTCGGCCCAACACGCAGACCCAAGCAGGCTATTGGGAAGCAAGAGCGTGATCTGTGCATTATGATGGTATCGAGCATCGATGATTTTGCATCAAATAAGGTTTTTCTGCAAGGGTACGAGCAGCCCATGGCCGAGTATCAAGATAGCCCAGTATAGGCGAGGTTGAAGGTGAGAGAGTGGCTTGAGCGGTTTCGGGAGTGCTGCAAGGAAAATCGAGATAGGGCTACCAGCCGGTTGCAGCACCGTAGTTTTTTTCAAACTAAGACCAATACTTGATTATGGATTCGTTTATTCGTCTTCCACAAACATCACTAGCTTAAATCAGCAAGCCCCTCCACAACGCTCTACCGCTTGTTCTCCATGAAACACTTTTCCGCCCAACAGTACCAGCTTAACTCAAGAGTTCTCCCAGCGGGCGGAGTGTTCTCGAAGAATTTCTAAAAAGCGTTCGCCTGCCTTGCTGTGGTAGCGATCCTTGTGCCAGATGGCAGCGATTGTGCGGGTCGGCTCATCCTCAGCCAATTCACGGAAAACCACAAGCCCTGCCTTATCCGGCGTGGGACGGGCCATGCGTGGGACCAAGGAAATCCCCTGCGCCAAAGCCACTAGGGTCAGAACCGTAGAAAGCTGGGAACTTCGGCAGACGAGGCGTCGGCATCCTTCCGCTCGGCAAAAATGCAGAATTTGTTCCCCCAAGCAATGCATCTCATCCAGAACAATGAATCGTTCCTCACGAACATCCGCCATGGTGATTTTTTTCTTCGCACACAGGTGATGGCCTTTCGGTAACGCCAACAGCAAAGGTTCGGTGAACAGGACCTCTTTATGCAAACGCTCATCGGTAATCGGTAGGGCAAGGATCGCGAGTTCCACTTCCCCCGAGACGGTTGAGGAGAGTAAATGCGGCGTGAAATCTTCGTGGAGAATCAAATCTGCCGATGGGTAGTGTTTCGTCACATCTTGAACAATTTTTGGCAAAAGGTAAGGCGCAATCGTCGGGATGGCCCCTACCGTGAGTCGTCCTTTCTCTTGATCGAAATCGCGGACCTCGCGCTCTGCGTCCTCCACGGCAGCAAGGATACTCACCGCGCGATCGAATAACACGCGCCCTGCTTCGGTCAACACGGCGCGTTTGCCCAAACGGTCCAAAAGTCGTTGTCCTAGTATTCGTTCGAGTTTTTGAATTTGCTGGCTCAATGAGGGTTGTGAGATATAGCACTCCTCGGCGGCACGACTAAAATTGCCGAGTTTCGCCACGGAAACGAAATATCGAAGTTGGTGAAGTTCCATAGGAAGTTCCTATCGTTTGCAGAAGAATTAAGTATTTCCCCTATCGCATTTAACTCGTTACCATTCTATATGCATGCACTGTCCTTGTTCGAGTTCAGTGCGTATCTCGCCCGAATTTTTTCAATCTCAATGGAGCTGACTGATGCGACTCTCCCGTTTTTCGCTGGGCTGCCTAGTGCTAGCCTCGGCGTCCACTTTTGTAGTGGGGTACACTTTTTGGCCTCCCGCGCAGGCCCAAGTGCAGACCGAAAACAAGGTCAACGACGTTCCGAAAGCGAATCCGCCTGCCAAGGAAGAACCGATCGATAAATGCCCCGTGATGGCAGGCAATCCGGTCCCCAATCGCCACACAGTGGCCTCGGCCCTGTCAAATCGCGATTGGTGGCCGAACCAACTCAATCTGAGTATCCTTCGACAGAATTCGACCAAGAGCAATCCGATGGGCGAAGATTTCAACTACGCCGAGGAGTTCAAAAAGCTCGATCTCGAAGCGCTTAAGAAAGACATCATTGCGGTGATGACCACCTCGCAAGATTGGTGGCCCGCAGACTATGGCCATTATGGGCCGCTGTTCATCCGAATGGCTTGGCATAGCGCAGGGACCTACCGTATCTTCGATGGTCGCGGGGGCGCCGCTTATGGCCTGCAACGATTTGCCCCGCTGAATAGTTGGCCGGATAACGCCAACCTCGACAAAGCCCGCCGACTCATCTGGCCGATCAAGCAGAAGTATGGCCGACGTATTTCTTGGGCCGACCTGATGATCTTCGCGGGGAATTGTGCCCTAGAATCGATGGGCTTCAAAACCCTTGGCTTCGCGGGGGGACGTGAGGATGTGTGGGAACCCCAAGAAGACATCTACTGGGGACCAGAAAGCAAGTGGCTGGGTGACAAACGCTACACCGGCGACCGAAAGCTCGAAAAACCGTTGGCCGCTGTGCAAATGGGGCTGATCTACGTCAATCCCGAAGGCCCCAACGGCAAGCCTGATCCGCTCCTCGCTGCCAAGGATATTCGAGATACATTTGCTCGAATGGGGATGAACGATGAAGAAACCGTTGCTCTCATCGCAGGGGGACACACCTTCGGTAAAGCTCATGGTGCTGCTAGCCCCGAAAAAAATGTCGGGCCGGAACCCGAAGCCGAAGGGCTTGCGGCTCAAGGACTGGGCTGGTTGAACAAATTCGGCAAAGGGAATGGCCCCGATACGATCACCAGCGGCCTTGAAGGCGCTTGGACGATCACACCAACGAAGTGGTCGAGCAATTACTTCGACAATTTGATGGGGTACGAGTGGAAGTTGGTCAAGAGTCCTGCGGGTGCTTGGCAATGGACCCCCACCGATAAGGACGCCAAAGACCTTGTTCCTGATGCCCACGATCCTAAGAAGCGCCATGCTCCCATGATGTTCACCACCGACTTGGCGCTGAAGATGGACCCCGAGTATGCAAAAATTTCCAAGAAATTCCACGAAAATCCCAAGCTGTTTGCCGAAGCCTTTGCCAAAGCATGGTACAAACTGACCCATCGCGATATGGGGCCGGTCACCCGCTGCTTGGGGCCTTTAGTGCCACCGGCGCAGCCATGGCAAGACCCCGTTCCTGCGGTGGATCATGAACTGATTGACGAAGCCGACATTGCTGCGTTGAAAACCAAAATCCTCGCTTCGGGGTTATCGCATGGGCAACTTGTCTCGACCGCTTGGGCGTCGGCCTCGACCTTCCGCGGTACCGACAAACGGGGGGGGGCAAACGGAGCACGAATCCGACTCGCTCCGCAAAAGGACTGGAAGGCAAACAATCCGGATGAATTAGCTAAGGTGCTTGCCGTTCTTGAAAAGATTCAGCAGGACTTTAACAAAGCCCAAACTGGGAAGAAGAAAGTTTCGCTGGCGGATATTATTGTCCTCGGTGGATGCGCTGCCATAGAAGATGCAGCCGCTAAAGCGGGACACAAGGTCAAGGTACCGTTCACACCGGGCCGTACCGATGCCACACAAGAACAGACCGATCCGGCCTCCTTCGCAGTGTTGGAACCGACCTCGGACCCGTTCCGCAACTACTTCCCAAGGGAATTGGATCGACCCGCACCTGAGCTGCTCATCGATAAGGCTCATCTGCTGACGCTGACGGCTCCCGAAATGACCGTGCTCATTGGCGGATTGCGTGTTCTCAACGCGAACACGGCCCAATCTCCCTTGGGTGTCTTCACCAAACGACCCGAAACTTTGACCAACGATTTCTTTGTCAATTTGTTAGACATGAACGTTGAGTGGAAAGTATCCCCAGTTTGCGAACACTTCTTTGAAGGTCGAGATCGCAAGACAGGCAAAGTGGTGTGGAAAGCCAGTTCTGTGGACTTGGTCTTTGGTTCCAACTCCGAGTTACGCGCTCTGGCCGAAGTGTACGCTTCCGCAGATGCCCAAGAGAAATTCGTGCGTGACTTCGTCGCGGCTTGGGTCAAAGTGATGAACCTCGACCGTTTCGACTTACCCCCTGCCGTTCGTTTGGGGAACAAGGCCACCCGTTGACGCTGGACACGACTGAACACAATCAATACTCACACGAATAATGGGACATCACTTCATTTCATAACCCTTTCGTGTGAGTATTTTTCTCCAGCCAAATCCTCCTAGGGGCATTTCAAAAATCAACACCAATTCATAAAGTGATGTTGTTAATAACTCCCTGTCTGGAGCCGCTATGAAACGATATATCTTACCCACTTTGGTTTTATTCTTCCTCTCAAAAACACTCTCTGCACAGGTAGCTAAGCAAGCGATTACCCTTGAGGATTACGCTAGTGTGAATACGATCCTCGAAATTGCGGTCTCACCGGATGGAAAACATTTGGCCTATACCTTGGCAACGTGGGATAAAGCCGAAGACAATCGCAAATCGGACCTGTGGGTTGTTCCGGTCGATCAATCTTCCCCAGCGAAACGGTTGACGTTTGATCGCGCTAACGACCGTTCGATTGTTTGGTCTAAAGATAGTTCGACCATCTATTTTCTGGGCAATCGGAAACGAGCAGGGGAAACCAAAGCCCCCTACGATGGGACCACGCAAGTATGGCAAATCGAGGCCAACGGAAAGGAATTGCGACCGGTCACTCGTGAGGCGGGGGGGATTTCGGCGTTTGCTTATAGTACACAAGAAGGGCACCTCTACTTCAGTAAGGATCGGGATCATTCGGACCCCGATGAGTTTTCGGCTCTGCGAAGTAAATTCAAAGTCGAGTATGGGCACGGTCATCGTAAAGTGACCGATATTTATCGGCTCGATTTACATACTTGGCGGATCGAGAAAAAGGTGAGCGATACCCGTTACATTCGGGAGTTTGTTGTTTCTCCGGATGGTCAACGAATTGGCATGATTACCGCGTTTGATGATACCGTCGTGAAGAGCGAAGGGGAATCGCGGGTGGATATTTGGGAACAAGGTAAGATCGTGACTCCTCCTACCGAATGCTACCGAGCCAAAGCAGCTTCCCCCTATGCGTGGTTGGAACATTTAGTGTTCCTTAATGACGGGAAAGCCTTTGCCTTTTGTGCCGTGTTCGATGCTTACCCCGCAGAGATCGTCATCGGTCAACGGACCGATGTGGGTTGGACGACAGAACTAATGCCCCGCACTACGGAACGAAAAGAAAAATTCATGATACGCGGTTACGGCTCACCTTTGTTTGCACATGCTCAAAGCCAAGTTCTCGTGTTTCTGGCTGAAAAAGAAGGTAGCACCGTGCCTCAATACTACTCTTTAGAGAAGAAGGGACTGACCCTCCCTTTGACCTTTGGAAAAGAGCAATATATCTATGCCATGACATTTGACAACAAAGGGGTTCTGTACGAAGTCAAAGGAACCTCGCGCAGTTTCGCCAAACTCACAATGACGGATGGCACGGAAACCCGAGTGTTGGTCGATCCCAACCCGCATACGGAGAAATGGAAATTGCCCACCAATCAGCACATCACTTGGAAGGCCGGCGATGGTTCCACCGTTGGGGGCATTTTGCAATTGCCCGCCGATGCGAAACCTAAGGAGAAACTCCCCCTCGTCGTGGCGATTCATGGGGGACCGACCACCGCCAGCTATCTCGATTTGCGCTTCGATCCGCACAATGGCGGGTTATACTTCGCGGCTCAGGGATATGCTGTGTTGTTTCCCAACTATCGCGGCTCAACGGGCTACGGCGATACCTTTGTGACCGACCTGATTGGGCACGAAAATGATGTTGAGGTAAAAGATATTTTGGCGGGAATTCAATATCTGGTGAGTCAGGGTATTGCCGATCCGGAACGAATTGCCTGCATGGGTTGGAGCAACGGAGGATATTTGACCAATTGTTTGATTACCCTGAAAAATCCCCCTGTGAAATTCAAAGCCGCCAGCAGTGGCGCTGGAATTTTAGATACTGTTGCCGAATGGGGCTTTAACGATGAACCTGCCTACCCCATTGTGTTCAAGAAAGGCCTCCCTTGGGAGCAACCCGAAATTTACAAAAAGACCAGCCCTACTTACGGGTTAGGCAATGTTGTCACCCCCACTTTGATTCATGTCGGGGGGGGGGACGAGCGTTGCCCGCCCGGCCACTCGCGGATGTTGTATCGGGCTTTGAAAGAAAACCTGAAGGTGCCTACCCAACTGATGGTTTATCCTAACGAACCTCACGGACTGACGAAACTCAGCCATCGTCTCGCCAAAATGGAATGGGACCTTGCGTGGTTCGACAAATACGTTAAAAACGCCTCGACCCCGAAGAAATAAGCCAACCTTTTGTTGTAAAATAATTTTGCAACAGGAAAGAGCGTGTGAACAAGGTCAACGGAACATCCCTTGTAAAATAATCCTTCGGTAGGAATGAGCTTGTGAACGACGTCATTGGTTGGAGCGAGTTTGTTCAAAAAGAACCTCAACTCGCGGAGACCCTCCAACATTTCACGACACTCGAACATCTGTTAGCTTGGTTTCCAAGTGTGGGGGTCGATTTATCGAAACTCGATCTGATCGCCCAAGATGAGTATTCGCATGACCTGATCGTTCCGTTAACAAATCGGTCCAAGTGGTATGTCTTTGGCATGACCTGATTCGGTGTGATTACTGAAATCTCCGTGTGGGATACGTGTCCAACTGCTGCCGACCTTTTACGTTGGCGATTAGATCGGGGATATGTGCCGACCCCTTCCTTGCTCAAGACGGGGCCAGAAATTTTGGGCTATGCCCGCTGTCTGGTGCCAAAACAACATTGAGGAAATAACCTATGCCGTATTATCGACAACTGGGCTTATTGCCCCCGAAGCGCCACACCAAACACCGGCGCGAAGGGGGCTACAAAAACGAGGGAATTTATTACGAAGAAGTTGTAACCACGATGGGTTTTTCGCGGGCATATTCGATTGCCTATCACCTCAAGCCCCCCACACGAGTGACCAAAGTCGAACCAGCAGGACAGGTTGAAATTCCTTTTGTCTTAAGCGATCAACTCCGCCACCTGCACACCAAAACCAAGGAACTCCCCTCACAAGGAGATATGTTCACAGGACGTATCCCGATCTATGGCAATGCGGATGTTCTGATTTCCCGTTGTCGCCCCAAGGAACCACAGAAGGAACTGTACCGCAATGCCGCTGCTGATGAGATTATTTTTGTCCATTCCGGACAGGGGAAACTCGTCACGATGCTCGGTGAAATTATCTTCAAACCGTTTGATTATTTGGTCATTCCCCGCACATTCACCTATCGACTCGATTTTGCCAACGAGATGCCCGCAGATTTGTTGGTGATCGAAACCCCTCACATGGTCGGTTTTCCCCCCCGTTACCATAATCCCGATGGCCAATTTCGTTTGGGGGCCCCGTTTTGTGAACGGGATATTCGCGGCCCCAGTTCATTGGTCACTCTCGATCAGGAACAACCCACGAGCATTTTGATCAAAGATGGTTCCCGATTGACCCGTTACACGATGGCCCATCATCCGTTCGACGTGGTGGGTTGGGATGGGATGGTTTATCCGTTTGCCTTCAATGCCGATGATTTTGAACCGATTACCGGTGCTATTCATCAGCCCCCCCCTATTCACCAGACCTTTGAAACGGCGGGGTTCGTGGTTTGCCCATTTGCTCCCCGCCTGCTCGATTATCATCCCGATGCCATCAAGGTTCCTTATGCTCATAGCAATGTGGAATCCGATGAAGTGCTTTTCTACGTTCGGGGCGATTTCAAAAGTCGTCGGGGTGTGGAAATTGGCTCCTTCACCTTGCACCCCCGAGGGATTCCTCACGGGCCACATCCGGGAACCATCGTGGCCAGTGATAAAGCTACACGAACCGATGAATTGGCCGTCATGGTCGATACCTTCCGACCTTTGCAATTCACCCAATACGCTCTGGAAATGGATGACCCGAAATATCCCTACTCGTGGCTGGATTAATCCATGACGGGATGAGCATCGCGGGATGAGCATCACTCGATTGAGGTTGGCAGGATGAACATCGCGTGAGAAACATCGCTCAATTCAGCTTGGCTCGATTGAGCTTGAAACGCGCGGTTCTGATGGGTCGGGATCGCCCAGAATGCTCAGAATGCCGGAGCGTCGGTTCCAATCAGTGGGTCCTTTGACAGATCAAAATCTTGGCGTGGGGATGGGGCTTTTTGAACCGATCCATTGGCACGCTACTGAGTTCGACCCACTCGAAGGGAAGCTCCGGTTTTTTATCATCGAACGAAAGATAGCAAAAATAATCCCCCACGCGGAGATCATCACGGCTGGCGTTCAACGGAAGCTGGGGAATAAACTTTTGGTAGTAATAGGCAAAGATGGCATCGGTTTCACCAATCGAAACCAAAGTGACATTGTTGGGGATCATCTTTGTGGCTTCTCGAACCAGTAGGGCCGTATTCTCACTGCGCCGCAAGCGCGAATCGACCATCAAACCCGAAGTGATCAGAGCGGTCCCTGCCGCGATCAAAAGAATCTGTTGCCGGACCCAATACGAGTCTCGTTGAGTTCGAGAAAAAAACAGGCCCGCCGAAATCGCAAAAAATCCAAGAGCATAAAACCATTCATGGCCGGAGATCGGTGCAAAATCGGGCTTATTCAATCGTGTGGCAATGAACTGAGAAAAAGGTAACAGGATCGCGATTGCCAAAAATAATCCCGCAAGAATCATGACGAACCAAGTAAAGCCCTTCTGGATCGAAACAGGGGCCAATTTTCCTGCCACTTGATGCACGACCACCCCCACCAAAAAGGCAAAGCAAGGATAAACGGGGATCATGTATCGGGTTTGGCCACCCGTTGGTATCCAAATGGTCAGAAAGGCAATCCCAAAGGCAACAACATGGAAGAAAACTTCCCCCTTCAAAGAATGCAACGATTTCCAGAAGGATCGCGATAGATACGGAATAAGCAAAAGCGACCAAGGCATTAACGAGCCATATAATTCTAAGGGAAACTGCAGTAAATGTCGTAGAACTTTCGCGGGTTGCCACTGATCCTCTTTGAAACGATCTGCCGTAAGCTGAAACCAAGTGAGTTTGGTATCGTGCCAACCGACTTCATGAGCAAAAGGAAATAACCAAGCACCAATCCAAACGGCTCCCACGAGTAAGCCAATCAGATGATCCAAGGTGAACAATTCGCCGAGTTTTCGTTGAGCGATCAGATAAAGGCCAACCGCCCCCCCAAAATAAACGGGAGGCTGCAACCCCCCTTTGCACAGGGCCGCCCCCGCAAAAAAGGTGTAGGCCACGCTCCAAGTGATAACTCGGGGCCATTGTTTCACAAAGCCCCAATGCCAGAGCAGCAAAGCCCCCCCGAGGAAGAAGGCAAACAACGATTCGGTTTCTGCTTGCCGCCCCATTTGGAACATTTCACCGGCGGTCGCATACGCCAAGGCCGAAGCTGTGGCCCCCGTTTGATTGAGAAACTGTCGCCCATGCCCATATAAAATGAAGGTCAAGCCCAACAAGGCTAACAGAGAGGGGAAGCGAATCGCCACGGGGTGATTATCCCCAAACGCTTGGATGCTCAGGGCAATGACCCAATTCTGTAACGGGGGACGATCCCGAAAGATGATCCCTTGTTGAGTGGGGACCAGCCAATTCCCGCTCTCGATCATTTCTTGAGCAACGCGAGCCCGACGGGGTTCCTCACCACGGACAGGAATTTGCTGGATCCGAGCCACATAGGCCACCAGCACTAAAGCCATCACGAGAAAAAGGCCCGGCTCACGCCACCATTTTCTCTGCGGTAATGAGTCCACCGTTGATCCTTCCTTTGAATAATCTTCATCCTAAGAATGAGGTTTTAGACAAACCCCGCGAGAATGTCTAGCGAGGGGTCGAACGAAGCTCCAACCCTACATGAAGTCCATCATCTTGAATGTCTACTTGTTGTGAATTCGTTTCGGGGTGCGAGCTATTCGTTTCTCGGACGCTGTGNGTGAATTCACGAAGATTAGAGAATCGAGAGAAATTATGCTTGTTCCGGAAGGATTCTGGGAACGGGCCAAGCCATTCTTTGGAGCGGTTTTTTCTGATAAAGGTTCATCTTGTTTTATTTTGAGCCGATCTTTATAGACGAGGTGGGAACATTCCCAACGCAACGTCCGGAAGACGTGCGCGGAGGCAACGGATGGCCCTCAACATGCACATGATACCTTGTCGGCTTTTTTGGGGCGGCTTGCTGACCTTCTCGATGGTGGGTTGCTTATCGAGCCGACCCGACCCGAGATTGTCTCGAACCGAGCGAGACCGAGCAGAAACGGTGGCCCAAACCGAACGAATCCTCATGCAACGGGATGCCAAGGCTGTTTATTTGGCACGGTCGCAATCCCCCGAGGTTTTGCCAACGGTTCCTATCAAACCAGACTCCCCATCCACCAAACCGACAACGCCAGGGAGTGTTCTGGACCCGTTTGATGATGATCCGTTGATTATTCGGAGACGTACCAAGGAACCCCCGCGGCTTCCCACAAATTTAGCACCTGAAGAGAAATCCGCACCGAGCCAACCTCAGTTGCAACCTCCGATTCCCATGGAGGAGGGGGGGGGCTTAAAGTTAATTATTCCTGCTGAGTTGACCAAGCCCGTGGCCCCTTACACGAAACCCGCCGAGAGTCTCACACCGGTTGCCGGCAGTGAGATCAAACCGATTGCTGCCAGCGAAAAGGTCAAACTCCCTGAAGCGATTGGCGATAGCCAAGTTCGTGTGGTGGCCAACATTGGGCAAACACCCATCTACGATAGCGAAGTTCGGGAGGCAATTTACTCGGCCCGATTTGCGGAATATATGCGGGTTCCCGATTTTGAACGCCCCCAAAAATACAAGCAACTTTATCAGGAAGAATTGCGAAAAATCGTTGAACGTGAGTTAATCCTTGATGAGATGTACGCTTTCTTAAGTGAAAAAAAGAAAGCCAACCTGTTGACGAAACTCAAAGAGGCTGCCTCGAAAGAGGCGGATAATAAACTGGCAGAATTCAAGAAAATGCAAGGTGTCAGTAGTGAAGAGGAGTTCCGTCAAGTTCTCAATGGTCAGGGATTAACCGTTAGTGGCATCCGCCGACAGATCGAGCGGCAATTCATGATGCAAATGTACTTCCGCGATCGGTATCTCACGCGGGTGGAAAACATCGGTTTGAATGACATCCGCGATTATTACGATACCCACAAGGAGGAGTTCAAATCGGAAGCGAAAATCAAATGGCTCGATATCTTCTTGTACAACGAAACACACGGAGGCCCTCAGAAGGCGAGGGCTGCTGCCGAGGCCCTCGTCAATCGAGCACGCAAGGAAGATTTTGCGGAACTCGCGAGCCAATTTTCCGAGGGAGATAGCAAAGATCGTCGCGGTGAGGGATTGGGAGAAAAACCGGGCGAGATTTTCCCGCCGGAACTCGAACCGACTTTGCTCAAACTCAAACCAGGCGATATGGCCATTATCCCGAATGAATCGGGCTTCCATATTGTCAAAGTGGTGACCCGTACCTATGATGGCTACCGCGAGTTCGATGAGAAAGTTCAAAGCGAAATTCGACGAAAAATTCAGATCATTTCCAGCGAAAGGGAATACAAAAAGGTTGTCGAAACCCTTTGGAAAAGAATCCAACCCCAAATTTGGTATCGCGGGGAATAAACCCTCGTCATTCAGGCCATTTTTCGATCAATCTTTCATTTTAAAAGCCGCTTGAATGATCGGTAAGAAGGCTTCGGCAATCCAAATGATCTTCATGACTCACATTCAAGAAGCCGCTTGAATGATCGGCAAGAAGGTTTCGGCTTTCAGACTAGCCCCTCCGACTAACGCCCCATCGACATCGGGTTGTTTCAAAATTTCTTGGGCATTGTCTGCCTTGACGCTTCCGCCGTACTGGATAATCATCTGCTGAGCCACATCGTTGCCGAATCGTTTGCCAATATGTTGACGAATAAAGGCGTGGGCCTCTTGAGCTTGTTGAGGGGTCGCTACCTTCCCTGTGCCAATCGCCCAGACCGGTTCATAGGCTAGCACGACCCGCGAAATTTGCTCGGCAGTCAAACCACTGAGACCGGCATCGAGTTGAAAGGCTAACACGGCTTCCGTTTGCTGAGTTTCCCGTTCGGCCAGAAGTTCGCCGATACAGAAGATGGCGGTTAAACCAGCCGACGTCGCCGCCTTGACTTTACGGTTCAAAAACAAATCGGGTTCGGCTAAACCGTGACGTCGTTCACTATGGCCGATAATCACATAGCGGCAACCCGCATCCAAAATCATTTGCGGACTCATATCGCCCGTGAAGGCCCCTTCAGAAGCGTAATGGCAGTTTTGGGCACCGACGTGAACAAACGATCCTTTGACGATTTCTGCCACCGCCACCAACCACGGGGCCGGAGGACACACCGCCACCGAAACTCGGTCATCCTTCACCCCCTCGGCCACACTCTTCGCAAGGGCCACGGAAGAGGCCTTGGAGGTGTACATCTTCCAATTACCCGCAATGAATTTCTTTCGCATGTTGATTCCCAATGAAAGACCGAAACGCAATAACCAAAACTTCAATGATAGCAATACGCTCCCAAGGCTGCTAGGGACCCTAGGGGATTCAACCATTGTAAGAGAATAGCAAAGCCGCTCACTCGGGATTGGAGGCCGTTTCTTTCACTTCTTTCTCATTCCAGCGAGAATCAGACGGAATGGTATTGTCCCCTTGGGATCGTGGTTTACAATAGCAAAATACTGCTGTCATTCCCTACCTTTATCCCCAGTGCTGCTATGTTTCCTTTGAATCGTCGTAACTTTTTGAAGACGTTGGGGCTTCTCCCCAGTGCAGGGCTTTTGTCGTCCGAATTGTTGGCCGACGAACCCAAGAAACCCCTGTTCAAAATCTCACTGGCTCAGTGGTCCTTGCACAAAACGCTCTTTGCCAAGAAATTGGACCCTCTCGATTTCCCCAAGGTTGCCAAGGAAGACTATGGAATTCTGGGCGTCGAGTATGTGAACCAGTTTTACAAAGACAAGAAAAAGGACAACGAGTACGTTAAACAACTTCGGAAACGGTGCGATGATCTCGGTGTGACGAGCGTTCTGATTATGTGCGATGGGGAAGGTGCTCTTGGCGATGCAGATGAGAAAAAACGCAAAACCGCAGTCGAGAACCATTATGCTTGGATCGATTGGGCCAAAACCTTGGGTTGCCATTCCATCCGCGTAAATGCTCAAAGTTCGGGCACCTTCGATGAGCAAATGTCTCGCGCCGCTGATGGGTTGCGAATGCTCTGTGAACATGCCGACAAATATGATATTAATGTGATCGTCGAAAATCATGGGGGGCTATCCAGCAACGGGGCTTGGCTGGCTGCCACTATCAAGAAGGTCAACCATAAACGATGTGGCACCTTGCCCGACTTTGGCAACTTCCGCATTTCTAAAGATGAAGAGTACGATCGCTACAAAGGGGTCGAAGAATTAATGCCCTTTGCCAAGGGGGTCAGCGCCAAGAGCTACGATTTCGATGAAAAGGGTAACGAAACCAAAATCGACTTCCACAAAATGCTCCGGATTGTGCTGGCCGCTAAGTATCATAGTTGGGTAGGAATCGAATACGAAGGGTCTCGATTGAGCGAACCCGAAGGAATCAAGGCCACTAAAAAACTGCTCGAACAAATTCTGATGGAATTCTCGAAAAGTTAATTCCCCTTCTCTTAGGTCGATCGGCTCTAGGGCCAGTTCCTATTGAGTGTAGCGATTACAGTCCACACTGCCGCCATTATCCGCCGATGATACGGCATCAGATCCGCTACGCCAATCTTCAACTGGCTCTCGGTGGTGAAACGCCTATCATTTACGATTTATTCCTCGGCCACGGTGGTTCGGCCGGTGTTGACATCGAACTCGCTGAGCAAAGGAATCAGCATCGCCGCAATCGCAAAGCCAAGAGCAGCCCCCAAGGTCAAAAAGGGAACCAACGGGTCCGAAGATTCTTCAGAACCGGGTTTGGCAATCAAGATATTCACCACGGCATAAAACATCGCAAGCGGAGCGACAATCGAGGCCAACGTCAAAGCAGGAGAAGGACGATCGGCACTGAGAACCCACCACAATCCGCCAATCCCCAAGCACAAAAATCCGCTGAAACTAAGCAACTGATTGCCCAGACTGCCACCATTCACAATGATCAGGTAAATACAAATTAGGGTGCCCACACACAAGAAAAAGACGGTACCCAAAGTTTGCACCGCAGCCAAACGGCTATTCTCCACCCGAAGAGAAATATGCAGCCCCAAAATCATCACAAAGGCAAAGAAGATCACAAGGGTTCCCAAAACGCAGATCAACGGTAGGAAATTCTGCAGTAATAGCGATTCATCTTCCCGAGCAAACGCATACGCCCCCTTAAAGGCATAGGCAATCGCAAGGATCAAGGTGGGTAAGATAAACTCCTTGGTGTTGTACAGGATACCGCCGAGTTTACCGAAGATAAATTCTTTGGGACTCAGGTCGGTCACCAATAAGAGGTCGAGTGCTTTGCCATCCCGCTCGGAGGTGATGGAGGTCATCGCCTGCGTACTGACCAAAAGCAAACTCAGGATCGAAATGGGGACCAAGCCATAGGCGGCGGCAAAAGCGGTCTTTTTTCCACTCGCCGGAGAAAGTTCACCCCAAGCGTAGTAACAAATCAGGGCAAAGATAATGCCGAAGGCGAGTTTAACCAATAAAGGTCGCCGACCATAAGCAAGGGTCCGAATCTCCCGCCAGAGAATGGGGTTTTCCCAGACTTCACGGGCTTGCCCCGGCGCTGCATGGGCTTTGGCACGTTCTTCCGGCGAGAGAACTTTTTCATCGCTTTCGCTATCTCGTTGAATAATCGGTTCCCCACTGGGGTTCCATTTACGCAGCATGAATATCCCAAAGGTGTTCAACAAAACGGTCAGCAGTAACGAGCAAATCACGAATCCCCAGATGGGAGGTGGGGCCGATTCATTTTCACGGGGTTCCAGAATTCGTCGCAACGCGGAAAAAGGGTCCAGCCAAGAGGTCACCTCGGGACCGAAGAGCAGCCCCACCCCCTGCGCGATGAACAAGTAGAACACCAAAGCGAGTACAGAAAGCGCCAACGCCTGAAAGGTTTTTTCACGCCAAAGGGCCACTAAAGCACCGACCGATCCTGCCGCGAGAGCGGTGCCCAACATCACCAAACAGACCTGCACAACCTGAATCGGTTCGACTCCTCCGAGCAGCAAACATAAGGCATAAAAGGGTACAGTCACAACGAAGAAAATGAGGATCGGCAGTAAACTGCCCAACATCTTTCCCAAAACAATTTCGTAATCCCGCATATCGGTCAAAAGGAGCAGGATAAAGGTCCGGCGATCCTTTTCTTGAGAGACGGTACTGGCAGCAGAAAGAGCCGCAAAAAAGATCAGAAGGGTCAGTTCGAGATAACCGCTGATTTGGAACAGCAACAGGCCAAAGCGAGCCGTCTCTCCCAAATAGGCCTCTCGGGTGAAGCCCACACTGGCTTGCCAAGCAGTAATGCCGAGCATCCACAGTAACACGAGTACCGCTAAGCGGGCAGCGTGATGTTTTTCTCGACGCGGAACAGTTAAAAATTCCCGATTGAAGATCGGTCCCAGCACGCCACTCTCTCTTTGCTCAGTTGGTGAATTTTTATCCTACCAATTCCGTTGTGAGGTGCAATAACCCCCTCGGTTTGGTTTCTTAATAATTTTGGTACGTTACTACTTGGCGTTCTGTTCTTTGGGGGATAGGAATGTAGTCAGACCAGATAATTTAAACGTTTGAAATTCTCCCAAGATGTTCGCCGATTTTGCAAAAGATTCATGCTATTTTCAGAATTTCATCCGTAAATTATGAAGGTCAGTTTATCCACCACCTACGGACCTTGAAAGGTCCAAAATGGAGTCTCAAATGATTCGTCGTTTTGCTGCAATCGCTATTGTTGCTGTCTTGGCTCTCGGCGCTGCTTTCGCTGAAGAAGTCAAAGGAACCTTTGTCAAGTACGCCGATGGCAAGTTGACCATCAAAGTGGACGACAAAGAAAAAGAGTTCACCGTCCCTGCCGATCTGAAGATCAAACGAAAAGGCAAAGATGGTAACGAAACCGAAACCAACGCTCGTGAAGCCCTCGAAAAAATGAGCAAATTCATGGAAAAAGCTCCCACCAAGCCGACCCTCGTCCTCGACGTGGAAAAAGACGTGGTCAAAGGCTACAAGATGGAATTCGCTAAGAAGAAATTCGACAAGAAAGACAACTAAGGCTCCCTTGGGTTTAAGGGAAACCGTTTTCCTTGCGGAACACTCCTTTTCGGGGTGTTCCGTTTTTTTATCCCTTACTCATTTTCAAAAAATTGGCCAATAAAATAGGCCCTTCTGTGGTGAGAAAACTTTCGGGATGGAATTGGACCCCGTGCAAAGGCCAACGCTTGTGACGTACCCCCATGATTTCGCCTTCCTCGGTCCATGCACTGATTTCAAAATCAGGATTGGTAAAAGTTTCCTTTTTTATCACCAAGGAATGGTATCGGGTGGCATCGAAAGGGTTCGATAAACCTGCGAAGACTCCTTTTCCATCGTGATAAACGGGCGAAACTTTCCCGTGCATCACCCGATAATTCCGGATCACTTCCCCACCAAACACATGCCCAATACATTGGTGACCCAAGCAAACTCCCAAGATCGGAACCTTTTCCGCATAGTGGCGGAGAATCTCGTTGGAAATTCCCGCTTCTTTTGGCGTGCAAGGGCCTGGTGAAATCACAATGTGACTGGGCTGAAGTTGGGCCACCTCCTCTAAACTGATTTGATCGTTCCGCCGAACCTCAATGCAAATACTCGGGTCGATCTCGCCAAAGCGCTGGACCAGATTATAAGTGAACGAATCGTAATTATCAATCAACAGGATCATGAGGATAAACTAGAAAGGCCCCCCCAGTCTGGCCAAGGAATTTAGCGGGCAGAATCGACAGATTGAATATCCGGCATCGGACAATTTGGTATCGGACAGATTGAGCATTGGGTAGGTCGAATATGGGACCGATAATTTTGCGTGGTTGGTGAATGTCCCTTCAGGCCAGCTCAAGCATCGCAGGTCAGCCCTTAAGGCAAGCCTGATAAAATTCTTCGAAACGATGGATCATGGCCTGACGACTGAATCGTTCTTGCACCCGTTTTTGAGCATTTTTCGCATGCTGATGCGCCAGTATCGGTTCCTTGGAATAACAAGCAATTGCTTGGGCAAGGAGAGGATCGGTTTTAGGGGGCACAATTTGACCTTCTATCCCATGTCGAACCAAAGTGGCATTGGCTCCGGTATCCGTGGCAACAATCGCTCGACCGGCCGCCATGTATTCTAGTAGAGCATTCGACATCGATTCGGAATGGGATGGCAAAACGGCAATGTCGATCCCCTTTAAGAAAGTGGGGATTTCTTGAATGGCCCCTTTCAGGAAAAATCGATCGGCGAGTTGGTAACTCTCGATCAGATGCAAAAGATGGTTCTGTTCAGGGCCTGTTCCTGCCACTTCCCAGCGTAAGGGTAAATGGCGAAGCTGACTGGCAACGCGGATTAGGCCATCGATATTTTTGACGGGGCGTAGGTTCGCCACGGCCCCCACAGTTAAAACTCGATTTTCCCAAAAGACTGGGGAACATTCTCGAAATCGTTCGAGATCGACCCCGTTTTCAATCACGGCAATTTTGCTGGCATTTCCCCGTTCAATCTCATTAAGTGCCCGTTTGCCGACCTCGCTATTGGTAAGGGTCCAGTGAGCCAATCGTCCCATAAGTCGGCCGAGGGGAAGATGCTTCCCGTTTAACCAATACCCGAGATTATTCCGCACGCGAACCACTTTCCGGATACCCAATAATCGAGCCAACGGAATGGCAAAATAGCTGCTATCCAGAAAGTAGCTTTGCACCACATCGGGCCGATCTTTTCGCCAAAATCGCAACAAGCTCGCACTGGCGCGAATGGCCTCGGGGCCAAGTAATCGCTTCAAACCTAAGCGGATAATCGGTAAACCCTGAGGTTCCAAGGATTGAGATTCTTCATCCGTCCCATCGAGTAGGACAAGACTTGGATGAAACTTGTTGCGATCCAAACCTTGGAGCAAAGCAAGTAATTGCGATTCGGTACCCGCTCGGCTGAGGCGATCGATCACAAACGAAACATGAATCGGTCGGGGAGTGTTCATGTCAACGTCCCTGCCAAAGAAGATTCTTTCTCGTTTCTCAATTCTTGGAAAAGCTCAAGGTACTGTCGGGCTTGGGCCTCGAATGTAAACTCCTTGAGCATTCTCTCACGGGCGGCCTGACCATATCGGGTTCGCAGATAGGGATTTTGCAACAGAGATAAGATCGCCTCGGCCAAGGCGTCTGGGTCCTTGGGGGGAACCAAAATTCCCGTTTCCCCCGAAACGATCACTTCCGGAGTTCCCCCCACGGCTGTGGCCACACAAGCCACACCTTGAGCGCTTGCTTCGAGAACGACATTCGGAAGCCCCTCTGTAAACGAAGGCAGACAAAACAAGTCGGCCCCACCGAGCAGACGATCCAAATCGTTCCGGTAGCCCAATAAACGAAATTGCTTATCGATGTGCAATTGTTCCAATCGTTTCTGAATCGATTCGCGAAGCACTCCGTCTCCGAAATGGACAAAGCGAATGGTCGAATCGACCCGCAGCACACGGGCCGCCGCTTCGACCAGAATGGTGTAGCCCTTCTCGGGACTTAATCGCCCTGCAGAAACCACGATCAACCCGCGATGCTGCGCCAGTTGTTCCAAGGCCGACCGAGAACGTTCTGGGGAATAATCGAACAGTTCGGGCCGTGCGGCATTGCGAATCACACGAATTTTCTGAGCAGGTACCCCGACCCGACGCACTTTTTGAGCTTGGCCTTCCGAAACACAAACCACCGCATCGAGCCAACGCAAATGAATCTTATCCAGTAATTCGTAAAGTTGGACTTTGCGGTTCTCGCCCGTCCAGCCCCGTGATACTCCAACGATGGGAATCCCCAGCCGTCTCGCTGCAATCCTTCCCAAAATGTTTGCTTTGTAGCCGTGAGTCAAGAGAAAATCGGCCCGAAATTGCCTCAGTTTGGCAGTCAATTCGCTCAGGGTACGACCGACTTTTGGAAAGTCGTTTTCCAAACAATCAGCAGGAAAACCATTTTGGCGGACTCGCTCTAAAAACGGTAAGCATTTTCCGCCTTCGGGAAAACTCAAGTAAATCGATTGAACGTCACCCGAAAGGGGGGGGGCTAAACCGAGCATCTGCCTTTCCGGCCCACCGAAAAAAGTGGAGGCCGTGAGATGAACTAGATTCATTCTGTTCAGCTTCCTTGCGGACAGGGATGATTAGAGATCGCGGAATCCTCTCCTGCGATTAGGACGATTATTTTACACCCATTGAGCTAGAACTGTCTACCCCAGACTTGCAAAATCCCTACAAACTGCCCAAATCATCAAAATCGCCAAATCTGCCCTGCCTTTGCTGTTGACTCATCTTCTGAACAGGTTACAGTCTACTATAGGGGATTGTTTTGAGGTGGGGTCCTGAGGATCACACCACCAAGGAGAAATTTTGTATGGCCAAGAGTAAGAAAGCCAAGAAGGAAGGGGGAGCCAGCGTTTTTGGAATTCTGGTGCTCATCTTCTTTATTCTGACCACGATTGGTTTAGGGTTCACCACCTATAGCCTGTATGACGAACAAGAATCGATCAAGGCCGAAGCCGCCAAGAAAATGGACGAGGCCAAAAAGGATCGCAAAGAATTAGAGACCACCTTGGCACGCTTGACCATGCAACGAGCGATTGTCGGGGCCTTGGCCGTGAACTCGAAGGACATTGATGATAACCTGAAAGGTCGCGTGTCGGACCCAGAAAGTGCGAAAGCGATGATGGACGAATACAACACGATCAAAACCGTCCTAGGCGAAAATCGAATCTCTTGGCCTGCCTTTGATGCTGCAGACGGCGACCCCACCAAGATCGATAAGAACAGAAGTTTCAAACCAGAAAGCACCATCATGGACATTGCCATGGCTTGGTACCGTCAAGCCCAACGGGATAAACAAGCCAAGCTCAATGCTCTGAATTTGGCCAAGACCTCTCAGGATAAGGCCGCACAGGTTCAAAAAACCTTGGCCGACGCCGAAGCTAATTTTGCCAAGTCGATCGATGATCTGAAAGCGCAACTTAAAACCACCACCGACAACATGAACGCCAAATACAACGAGCTATTGGCGCTTTCCAATACTTCCTCGGTGGGCTTCCAGAAGAAATTGGCCGAACTAGGTGCGGATAAAGATGCGGTCTTGGCTGATCTCGATAAAACCACCAAAACGCTCAACGATATTCGCCGCCAACGCGATGAACTCCGTGCGATTGTGGAAGCCACCACCGGTGCGATCGATCGCTTTGATCCACTCCGTGCAGAAGAACGCAAAGCCGAGATCGTCAGCAAAGAGGGCAACTTTGTGACCATCAATATCGGCCGAGCCGTGGGGCTTCGCCCACAACAACGTTTCTTCGTTGTGGCTCAAGATGCCTCTCTTGCCGATGTGCTGGAACGCGAAAAGGTCCTCCAAGAAAAATCCACCAGTGTCCGTCGTGTCCCCTTTGAAAATAATCCCCTTGTCAAAGGATATGTCGAGGTGGTCGAGATCACCGAACCTTACGTTTCTCGGTGCAAAATTCTGTTTGAAGCCTCGCCAACTCGGAACCCGATTGCTGCCAAGGATCAGGTCTTTAACGTGGCTTGGACCCCGAACCAAAAAGATCGGGTCGCCATCGCGGGGATCATCGACATTAACGGTGATGGTCTTGATGATAGCGTCGAATTTGTGAAACTCCTTGAAAAGAATAACGTCACCATCGATGCCTTCTTGGACCTCAAAGAGAAAACTATTCGGGGCAAAGGTCTCTCGTTAGGAACGAAGTATTTGATCATAGGGGAACGTCCGACAATCCCCTTGAGCCTTCCTCCGGAAGACCCCCGCCGGCAGCAAATTATTGCCATTGCTTCCAAAATGAGCGAACTTGAAAGCCGTGCCAAAGAGTTTGGTGTTCAGATAATTCCTGCTTGGCGTTATATGGCGCTCATTGGGGTCAAGCCTCCTGCAAACCCCGATATTCCTCGGTACGATTCTCCCCTGTATGCCGGAGGGGATGCCCCCGCTCCGATGCCGAAAGAACCTGAGAAGAACTAAGTTCTCCTTCTCTCAGGTAATCTCAATAAAAGAATAATGAACTGAGCGAGATAAACAGCGTTGTTGCTTTTGTTTCCCACTTCCCTTAAAACTTGAATCGCCCAGCCCTACCTCAAAATTCCCCAAGTCGAGAATCGGTTCTTGAGTCATTTTGAGTCGTCCTGCCGGAAGATTTGATGATCTCACTGGACAGCATGACGTCATTGAATAAGGTGATATTCGTAAAGATGTACAAATACCAAGGGTATTTGACCTTTTCCTTACCCTCTTTTTAGGAGCGATTATGCTGACACGTATTGCAGTTCTTTTGGGAATCACTCTGGGGATTACGATTCTCTCCGATCCCGCCACGGCTCGGAACGATGCGACTTCGATCCGCATAGCTCAAAAAGACAAGAAAGACCCGCCCAAAGAAGCTCCCAAAGTAACCCCCAAAGATAAGAAGGAACCTGCCAAAGAAACTCCCAAAGTAACCCCCAAGGATAAGAAAGACCCACCGAAAGAAAAACCCGAGGAGAAAAAAGACCCTGCCGAGAAAATTAACGATAGCTGGCCCAAGATCAAGGGAACCTTGGCAACGATTCTCAAGGTCGATCTCGACAAAAAAACCGTTGATTTCAAAATGAATGGCAAACCCATGACGTTGAAAATCGGCGACGATGTCAAATTCTTTGGCCCCCAAGGGGGAGCCGGTGATGGCTTTAAGGATGATCGTTTTGTGGTCGGCCGAAATGTCAAATTGGTCTTTGATGAAAAAGACCCCGCTAAGCTCAAAGAAGTTCACCTTGATTATCGACGTCCTATTGTCCGACCAAACTGCGGTCCTGAAACAGATCAGTAAATTGAGACAAGTTCACCTTCACTTTCGACCCAATTAGGAAAAGTAAGTGCCCCTTTGCATTGGTCGAAAAATTTCCCCCTTCTCATTTCGACTGAGAATTTGATTTCTTGTAACCTAAGTGATGGTGACACTTTTACTGCCCAATCATTGCTAACCCTTTTGATGAACAACCAACACTGTCGAAAAAACTTGATCGGGTAAACTACATTGTTCAACAAAAATTCCGGAGCGTGTGTGATGCAGGTCACTCAACAAGCTGAATGGGACCAGATTTTGGCCAGCGAATTTCAAAAACCCTACTGGTTCGATTTACAGAAATTTTTAGAGTCGGAACGTCAAACCAAAACGATCCTCCCCCCCCCCGAGGAAGTCTTTACGGCCTTTCAACTGACCCCTTTTTCTCAGGTGCGTGTTCTCCTGTTAGGGCAAGACCCGTACCCCACACTTGGGCATGCTCACGGCCTGAGTTTTTCCGTCAAGCCAGAGGTAAATCTTCCGGCGTCTTTGAAGAACATTTACAAAGAATTACACAGCGATTTAGGAATTCCCCCTGCGAAAACGGGCTACCTAATTCGTTGGGCCCAACAGGGGGTTTTAATGCTCAACACGGTTTTGACTGTGCAGGAAGGGCAACCTAACTCGCACCGAGGACGCGGTTGGGAAACCTTTACCGATGCTGTGATTCAAGCTCTGGTGGCACGCGAAAAGCCCTGTGTGTTTCTTCTTTGGGGGAATGATGCCCGTAAGAAAAAATCCCTGCTCGATCTCTCGCGTCATGTCGTGATCGAATCGGCCCATCCCTCGCCGCTCTCAGCTCGAAACGGATTTTTCGGCAGCCGCCCCTTTTCCAAAATCAATCAAGCATTGGTTCGTTTAGGCCTACCGGAGATTGATTGGCGTGTTGAATCCTGTTGAGAGTGTGACGCTAACCACCTAGGGCTAGTACTAGGGCTGGGGCCAAGGAGATACCCAAAGACCTCCATCGGAAAATTCTGGGGAAAGTCAGAAACTTTTTCAGGGTATCGGTGTTTACCTGATTAGGATGATGAGAATCAGTTACGTTTTGGAGCAGAGGGTTCGACGATGAATTTTTATAAAATTCTTGCAGCAGCAGTACTTACGACCAGTCTCGGACTCTTAGTTTGGCAATCGCCAACCATTGCCGCAGACAAGGCCCAAGCCGTTCAGAAAAAGAACAAAAAGGCGCTGGATAAAAATACCCCCGTCGTGGACCCTAAAGCGATTGAATTGAAACCCCAAAAACCAGAAAATCCCTCGAATCCTTCGCCAGTGCTGGAAGTTTCCAAATTGATCGATCAGGAAATCAATAAGAAGCTCAAAGAAGCGAAATTGATTCCCTCTCCTCAGGCAGACGATGCCGAATTTCTCCGCCGAGCTTATCTTGACATCACGGGTGTGATTCCCTCGGCCAGCAAAACCCGAGAATTCCTCGAATCGAAAGACCCGAACAAACGAGCCAAATTGATTGATGAATTGATCGATTCCAAAGGTTTTGGGAATCGTCTCGGGGATATTTGGGCGAACCTGATGTATCCCCAAGATTCGGATAATCGATTGACGCCCAAAGCTCCCATCCGCGAGTGGATGGCTAAAAGTTTCAACGAAGGGAAACATTGGGATGTGATGACGTGGGAACTCATCACCGCGACCGGCGAAGCAGAAAAGGTACCCGAAGTTACCTACATCATGGCCAACAAGGGGGTCGATAAACTCACCGATAGCGTCGGCAAACTTTTCTTGGGAGTGCAAATTCAATGTGCCCAATGCCATAATCACCCCTTCACCCACTGGAAGCAAACCGAATACTGGGGGCTAGCCCAATTCTTTTACAAGGTCGATATTCAAGCCGCTCGGAATGCCAACCAAGCTGCTAATATCACGCCTGGGGTGAGCGAATTGAACAGACCCGGCCGTTCTCGAAATAATCCCTTACCCGAATCGGCTAAGAATGTCCCCGCCAAATTGCTCGGTGCCGAGACCGTGAAATTACCCCCCACAGAACCTTATCGCCCTGTTCTCGCGACTTGGATGACCCGACCCGATAACCCCTTCTTGGCGAAAGCGATGGTCAATCGGCTTTGGTGGCAATACTTCGGTCGAGGCTTGGTCAACCCTGTTGACGATATGAGCGATGAAAATTCCCCTTCGCATCCAGAATTGTTGGCAGCCCTGACGAAAGAATTTGTGAAAAGTGGCTTCGATGTCAAGCACATGGTCCGTTGCTTAACCAATAGCGAGGCCTACCAACGAACCAGCAAACCCAACGAGTCGAACAAAGACGATAACGAATTGTATAGCCACCAGAACATCAAGGTTCTCACGGGTGAACAATTGTACGATAGTCTTGTTTCGATCACCGGAGGCGACAACGATCGCCCCATGGCCAAAGGCCTCGTGCGTGGCTTACCCAATAGCAATCGCGATCGCTTTGCTCAATTCTTCCTTGGTACGGATAATGCCCTGCCGACCGATTACGAAGCGGGCATCCCTCAAGCATTGCGGCTCATGAATGGGCCGATGCTGTCCCAACAAAGAATGGTTACCGCCAGCCAAAGAATTGTCGGCAAAAAAACTTCTCCCAGTGAAGTCGTCGATGCACTCTACTTGGCGACCCTGAATCGTCACCCGTCCGACGAAGAAATGAAGAAAGTGACGACCTTCCTCAGCAAGGCCAACGATACCCGCAGTGCTTATGCCGATATCCTTTGGACCCTGCTGAATACAGCAGAATTCACGCTCAACCGCTAAGGCTAAACAAGAACAAACGAATCAGAATCGCCCGAAAAAAAGCTGAAATAACGAAATAGAAACAAACCTTAACCGAAAATAAAAATTCAAACCAAACCGAGAATGTACTATGTTCCCATTCAACAGTCTTTCTGAAAAATCACGCCGCGAATTTCTCCGGCTGACCTCTGCGGGTGTTTTTGGTGTTTCTGCATCTGGTTGGTTGGGAACCTTAGCCCACGCCGCTGGAAGCACTACCCCCGCGAATCCCAAAGCCAAGGCCAAGGCCTGCATCCTCATTTGGTTGGATGGCGGGGCCAGCCATAAGGATATGTGGGACCTGAAGCCCGAATCCAAAGGGGCCGGAGAATTCAAACCCATTAAAACCACAGCGCCGGGGATTGAAATTAGTGAACACCTACCGGGTTACGCTTCGTTGATGAAGTACGGGGCGCTGATTCGTGGGATGAGCACTGCCGAAGGGGCACACCCCCGCGCCAAATACAACATGCACACCGGTTATCGGGAAGGTCAAGGCGGGGTCGTGTATCCGAGCATCGGTTCCATCGTTGCCAAAGAAGTTGGGAAAACCGAGTTCCCGCTCCCCAATTTCGTGAGCATTGGCAATCGCAGTTTTGGGGCCGGCTTTTTGGGACCCAAATATCAACCCCTGATTGTGACCGATCCCGCTCGCGGTGTGGAAGGTTTGTCGGCCACCGTAGGCGAAGGCCAATTCGAGAAACGAGTGAACCTGTTGCAAGAACTCGAGGCTTCGTTCTATCACGATTACCAAGCCGACAATATCAACGATCACAAAACGACCTACGCTCGTGCAGTCACTCTAATGAAGTCCAAAGAATCCAAAGCCTTTGACCTCAGCCAAGAAAGTGCCAAAACAAAGCAAGCCTACGGAACCAGCAAATTTGCGGAAGGGGTTTTGATGGCTCGCCGCCTTGTCGAAACCGGAATTCCCTTCGTGGAAGTGACCCTTGGGGGATGGGATACCCACCAAGATAACTTTACCCGTGTGAAAAACCTTTCGGCCACCCTTGATAAAGCGGTCTCGGCCTTAATCAATGACCTGAAGGATCGGGGCCTACTCGAAAGCACTTTGGTGATTACGATGGGGGAATTCGGTCGAACCCCGAACATCAATAATCGTGGGGCCAACCCCGGCCGAGATCACTATCCCCGTGCGTGGAGCCTGTGCATGATGGGCGGCGGGGTGAAAGGAGGTTACGTTCATGGCCGCACCGATAAAGAAGGAGCCGTTGTGGAAGAAGGCAAAACCAACGCTCAGGACTTTTTGGCGACCGTTTGCACTCTAATGGGGATCGACTACACCAAGGAAAACGAAACCGGCACCAAACGGCCTATCCGCATCGTTGATAAGGCCGGCAAACCGGTGAAAGAAATTATCGCTTAATTCCCAATTCGTTTTGCCCCCCCCCTTTTCCCAACTCTATTTCTCGAACACCTAACGAACGCCCCTCTTATTTGAATCATGGTTGATTTTCAAAGTCGTGAGTTGTGACAGAGCAGGGATTTTGAGCAAGGAAAAGCAGCAATCTATATGCTATCATTTTCGATATTTATCGAATAATTCAGTCAAGATCAAAAAAATTCTTGAATGACCAAAAGGCAATCTTTATAATTCAAACAAATCTAATTACAATTTGATTTGTTATCTCATCGACGTATTTCCTAGAAATAATAAAGTCCCCAATGTAGACATTTGATTTGTGGAGGTCCCGTGCAATCCGAGAATTTGACCCACTCGACAAACACGATGCCCAAGCCCCCCAGATCGTATTTCGAGAATGGTCAGACCGTGACTTTCGATGCTCATCCCTCCGCAGGGGACGATTCATCGAAAAATCCCCTTTTCTCCTCTTCTAACCAAAGTAAAGAGTTCGATAATTTCACGATTCTGGAAGAAATTTCTGGTGGGGGAAGCGGAACGGTTTTCAAAGCCCAAGATCGGCTGGGAAGAATTTGGGCAATTAAAATTCTCCGAGAGGATCGCCTTTCCGAAGAGGCCTGCGAGCGTTTCTTTGTGGAAGCAAAGAAAATGCAAGCCTTGGAACATCCCCACCTACTTCGGATTGCCGACTATCGAATTTATCAAGGACGACCCTTTTTGATCCTGCCACTTTGTAAGGAAAGTTTTTTGGACCGTATTTCTGCCGGTAACCTCACGATCCGTGAGAGCGTTCGCTTAATGATGCAAGCCACCAAAGGCCTCAGCTACCTGCATGAACGAGGCTACGTTCATCGGGATATCAAGCCCGGCAATTTGCTGATCGATCAGGAGGGCAAAGGAATCGTTGGCGATTTAGGTTTATTGGATGAATTAGAGAATAACGATACGGAAGATCAAAAATGTAAGACGTCTACTTTCATAGCGGGAACGATTCCCTACATGAAGCCCGAGGTATTGGCCGGTGAAGAAACCAAAGCGAACCCCACTTGGGACCTGCATGCTTGCGGATTGACACTGTATCAAATGCTTAGTGGGGAACGTCCCCCAATTTGTACTAGCCCTGCCGATTATCTGCATAAAACCCGAGAGGAGGCCATTCCCCCTCTCTCGATCGAAAACAAAAAGGGCAAAAAAATTCCCAAAGCCTTTGACAAAATCATTGCTCGCTGTTGTGCCAAAGAAGGGGGCTATCAAACTGCTAAAGAATTGCATCGCGATTTGAAAAACTGGTATTATCGTTGGCATCATCGGGCCGTGATTCTGTTGGTGCTGCTCATTTTCGGCACCGGATCATTATTCGCGACCATGCGTCCCGCCCGAGTGGAGGAACCTCCGCCCCCCCCCTCGATGTTAGAAATTCTTGAAAAAGAAAGCGAAGTGACCTTAATTGACGAATCGGGCAAAGCTATTTATCCACCGAAGTATTTAATTTCTAATCGAGTGATCAGTGAATCCAACTCTCAGATCAATGCCTATTCCATTCAAAGTGTTGAAGCCACATTTATTCGGTTTGCTGAGAAGTTACCGTCAGGAAAATTTCAATTTCAAGGAGAATATCGAATGGTAGCAAACCCGAATAGTACATTTTCGTTTGTGAATGGAACTCTCATCCATCGTACTGAAAAGGAATTTTATCTTTTATTTCGATCTTTTAGTATTCGAGATATGCTTGACGAAAAGAACCAGCATCTCCAAGCCAGCTCGGAAGTGTACCATCTCACAGAGGATTTTAGGCATCGGGTCTTTAAATACGATCATACTGACTTAGTGAAGAAATTGCCGGCGAAACCCGTTCCTTCTTGGAGAAAGTTCATGGCCCTACTCGATGGTGAAACCACACAATTTTCGATTGATGATTGCCCCCCGATTCGTATCAAAAATCATATTCCGGAATCGGAAATAGAAGACATTACCTTTGCCTTAAAGAATAACCCCTTCCCAAAAGAGCATACCTATGGCAATGAATGCTCATTAGGATTTATGTTGAATTCTGCCTCGGTTGCATTCCGAAACGTCAAAATTATTCGCAAGGATTAAAACTGTTAATAAAGTGTTGCTGTCATATTTCACATTCAAATGTTGCCATCATATTTCATTGTGAAATCTTGCCATCATCACAGATCACTACTCCAATCATTTCGGATCGTCACCCAATCAAGTTACTGGAGGATACTCTCATGAACGTCAGTTTTTCAGGCCGCCAAAACGGCGATCTCGTTTGGTATAGTCCCAAAGGGCTTGCCGAAAATGATCGCGGGTAAATTCAGGCCAATGAATCGGAGTGACCCAAAACTCGGCATACGAAATCTGCCATAACAGAAAATTGCTGACCCGCATTTCGTTTGCCGTGCGAATCAGCAAATCGGGATCGGGTATCCCGTTGGTGTAAAGCGCATGAGCAATGGTCGATTCGGTAATCTGCTCGGGGGATAACTCGCCGGCACGGACTTGGCAGGCGATGCGCTGCATGGCATCCACAATTTCCCCACGGCTACCATAGTTGATCGCTAAAATCAAAGTTAAACCGGTGTTCTTTTCACTGGCTTGGCTGAGATTATCGATTTCTTGCAAAACCTCGGGCGATAACCCGTCCCGCCGACCAATCACCCGAAAGCGGATATTATTGTTCATGATAGTCGGGCGTTCTTCCACCAGATATTGTTGCAGCAAGGCCATCAAAAATTCTAGCTCTGCTGCGGGGCGCTTCCAATTCTCACTGCTAAAGGCATATAAGGTGAGATAACCCAGTCCGAGTTCGCTAGCCTCTTCAACAATTTCCCGAACGGTGGAAGCCCCCTGCAAATGCCCCTCGACTCGTTGTTGGCCTCGTTCTTGCGCCCATCTCCCGTTCCCATCCATGATAATCGCCACATGACGGGGGAGACGTTCTCGCGGTGGAGCCTCGATCTGGTAGGGGTATTCGCTCGCCACGGTCACAATCTCCTAAAAATACCTATTTGTCCAGTTTACAGAATCTATCAAAAGGTGGATACACTTGCCGAAACCACCCTTGCGAATACCGCATTGAAATCGCTGCTTTCCTTGCTATCCTTGCTCCCCGTGCTGAAGCCATCCTTTTTTCTATTCCCAATCACGTTGTGGGGGATAAAATACGGTCACCTCTAATTAGGAGAACACCATGAATCGATTACTGGGTCTCACCTTAAGCCTGTTGAGCACAACCTTACTAGCTCTCGCTGCCGATCCTCCCAAGGTCGGTGATCCCGCACCCGATGTGCCCCTCACTGCTACGCAAATCAGCTCTCTCAAGAAAGGTGCTGATACCGTGAGCTTGAAAGACCTGAAAGGAAAGGTCGTTGTTTTGTTCTATTATCCCAAGGCCGATACCCCCGGCTGTACGAAAGAATCTTGCGGTTTTCGGGACCTTAAAAAAGAATTCGATGCTCTCGGTGTTGTGGTGATCGGCTTTAGCTCGGATAAACTCGAAGCGCAAACCAAATTCACCGAGAAATACAATCTTACGACTCCACTGTTTGCAGACCCCGATAAGAAATTGATGACGGCACTCGGTGTGAAAACCCGTTCCACTTGGGTGATTGATAAAGAAGGGAAGATCGCCAAGATTTACGACAAAGTGAATCCAGAAAAACACCCCGCCGAAGTTTTGGAATTTGTTAAGACCTTAAGCAAATAATCCAGCCTACCTTTACTGAATCCAGCAACACAAAAGCCAACCTGCTCAGACTGTGTTTGGGCAACGCACAAAGATCTCAAAAAGAGAGGTCACAGATAAACATATGTTTAACTGTGACCTCGTTTATTGAAATCGGATCACTCGCAGGCTTGCGCGACTTACAGGCTCCGCTCAAGTTCGATCATCGCAGCGGCGGAATCTTGGGCAGCCTGCGGAGTATTGAAGTCCCCCGCTTCATAACGAGATTTAACCTCGTTGATGACCTCGTCGCGAACCTCAGGCACTTCGCTCAACAAACTCAGCAACCGAGACAACTCACCCGAGCGAGCCACACCATCCCCTTCGGATTTGGCGATACTGTCGATTTCCGATGCCTTATTCGTTGAGCGTTGAGAATCGACGGATTTCACAGAATCGATGGGGTTGCTAACGCTATAAGGATTAACTCGCATGGTAACCTCTTGAACACAATCGAATGCACAACGTCCTCAACGATTTTGTTGAGTTGAAATCATCATCGAAGGGCTTTCCCAAAACTTGCACAAAATTGCTTCAGGGCAAGAAATATTTTTTCTCACTTAGTCGGAATCTCCTTTTCGATTTGCGAAATTCATCACACACTTAAGTTGGTTTTAGGTTCGATTCCTTGAAATAGAACGACGTAACATACGAACCCCCTTAACTTTATGGCGTTTTATAACCCGTGTGGTGAATTGCTATGAATTCGGATCCCGTTGAGATTCTGCCCGATACCCCTCAGATGAAGATCAAAACCCCCGCGGAGAGACTTCAGGAAGGAAGTTTGCCCCCGTCCCCAGCCAAAACCGGTAAGCATAAAGCCATAAAAGGGGGATTTTTAGGTAAGAACTCACCTTTGCGAGCGGGCCAAAAATCTTTCCGCTGGAAGATTATCGCAGCCCTACTCGCAGTGGGATTTGGCCTTGGTGGCTATTTTGTTGGAGGAAAACTCGCTCGATCTTCCCCCACCCCGATGATGGTCGAGGAGGAGCCGCCCCCACCCGTAAGTCTGCGAAGTCTCGATGAACTCATGATCGATGGGGATTGGCCCACCGCATTAAAGCTCGCCCGCTTCCGCTACAAAACGGGTCCCACAAACGATCGACCGGCGCTCCGTTATCGCGAAGCCCTGAGTTTGGAATTTTCGGGTGACCTTCACGCTGCCAGCGAGATTTTTGCAAAGCTAGCCGAAGTGGATTCTCCCGTGGCTGGGGCAGCTCGATTAGGCTTAGCTCGCTGCCGTTTGGCCGAGAATCGTCTGGAAGAGGCCCGTACCCTTTTGGCGGGTCTGGTTCTCTTGAATGAATCTCAGAATATCAAGGCCCATAATCTTGGCGCCGAAGCGGCTTACTCCCAAGTTCGCTTGGCGTTGATGAACCTTCCACTCGCTCCGGAACCCTCGCCTTGGGAGGCACTGGGATTGGCGAAGGCTCATCGCCATCAGGATATTTCTCGATTCCTTGCTTGGGTTCCTTTGAAAGCCGCCAAAAAGCCCCTGCACACGGAGGAGATTCACCATGTGCTTCATCTCGACGAGATGAACGCGCCCCCTGCAGAAGAAAACACCCCCAAACAGGAGATGAACGCACCCCCTGCAGAAGAAAACGCCCCCAAACAAGAGCCGCCCCCTGCCATGCCCGAGGCTTTGCCCCAACAGAAAAACGATGCCCCCCCCCCCAGCTGGCAAATCAAACCCCATGCCAGCGTAGCCTATCGATCGTTGGTCACGGTTAAGGCCTCTTCTTTATCTGTTCAAGAGGTTTTGGGCTGGATCGCACGGGATTTGCAAATTCCCATTTCGATTGATCCGAAGGTTACGGAAAAAATTTCCGGTAAACAATATCCTGTCGATGTGAAACAAATCACTGTCGGGGACTTTCTGGCCTTGATGCTGGAACCGTTGGGATGTCGTCTCACTTGGACGGACCGCACTTGCTCGATTCAACCCGAGTCGGACGATCCCGAAGACACCTATACGAACGTGAAAAAATTAATTCAACGGGCGCTAGTGATTGGTCCCGATCACCCCGAGCGGAACGTGTGTTTGGTCGAGTTAGGCAATCTCGAAGTGAGCCTGAAAAATTATCGAGAGGCGATGACCACCTACAACAGGGTGCTTCGCGAAGCCTCGTTAACTCCCGAAGCCCTGCCTGCAGCGTATAACTTGGGATTGATGCAGCTGCGACTAGGGGACCGAAAAACCGCCCGAGAAACCTTTCAGAATGTGGCCGACAGGGATTTGCAAGGAAAATGGGTTCCCTTGGCACATTACTGGGCAGGCCGTGCGGCTTTTGAAAATAATGATTTAGACCTAGCACGCCTGAGTTTCCAACGCGCCATGAAAGCCAACCCAGAAAGCGAATCGGCCGCGGCCTCCGCTTTGGGATTATCGTATCTCGAAGTGTTAATGGATTCTCCCAGTCAGGCTCGGATGATATTACGCCCCTACAAGAAATCGCTGGTCCAAGGACACACTCGGCAGGCGGTGGCGTTAGTCGATGCTTATGCCCGTTTCAAATTGGCCAAACGCCCCAACGCTACGGGTGAAATGGACGATTTGATTCATGCGGTTCTGACCAATGGCGATAGCTCTCCCTTGGGGCCTGCGGGGCTTTTACTCATGGGTCAAGCCGCTCGGGATGCAGGCTTGGATATTAAATTAACCCAATTGTATGATCGAGCAGCCGAGCAACTCAACGGGCCGCTCGGGATTCGCTTTCTAGCAGAGGCTGGCGAGCAATACTACAGCCAAGGTGAATGGGATGCCGCTCGCTCGCGGTATCGGGCCGTGGCTGCGGTCGATCAGGGGAATTACGGCATTCAAGCTCGGTTGCGCTTGGTCGATTTATGCTTGAAAAAATCGCTGAAGGAGGAGGCTCTTCGATATGCCTTGGAAGCGATGATTCTTCCGGGGGTCGATCGGGAAGCGGGGCTAAAAGCCTTGGGACGTTGTTACGAAGCCCTTGGCGATCATACCCGTGCTGTGGCATGCTATTCCGGCCAAGTGCCAGATTGAAAATATGCAAGTGGCTCATCTCAAAAAATTGAACTGTCGGTGATCGTTCTAATTCGATTTTGATCGATCGATTAGGATTGGATCAATGATTCTCATCCCGAGAAAATATCATTTTTTGAAGCAACTCTGATTGTCAAAATCAGGCCTTATCTGTTAGCTATGACTATAGTGAAGGAAAGGAAATGCCCCCCCTATTTCCAGAGGAAATGCTGTGAATCCAACTCAACCGAAAGTCTACGTTCTCGATACCCATTCGATTATATTTCAGATGTTCCATGCCATCCCGCATATGTCCTCTCCAAACGGTCGGCCTACCAATGCTGTATTTGGTGTGGTGCGCGATTTGATGAATATCTTCGAACAAGTGAAACCCGAGTATTTTTTATGTGCCTTTGATTTATCGGGGCCGACCTTTCGAGATGAACTTTCACCGAGTTACAAAAAGAATCGAACTCCGCCCCCCGATGAATTGGTAGCTCAGATTCCAATGATCGAAGAAGTTTTGAAATGTATGAATATCCCCCATTTGGCAAAGGAGGGATATGAGGCCGATGATGTGATGGCAACCATTGCCCGTATTGGAGAAGAGCAAGGGTATCAGGTCGTACTTTGCACAACCGATAAAGACTGCAGGCAGTTAATCACAGACCATGTTTCTCTTTATAACCTGAGGAAAAAACTTTTTTTTGACGCTCAAACTCTGAAAGAAGAATGGGGCATTACTCCGCAGCAAGTGATTGACTACCAAAGTTTAGTTGGTGATAGTGCCGATAATGTGAAAGGGGTAAAAGGGATCGGCGAGAAAACAGCAGCCAAGTTACTCAATGATTTTGGAAGTATTGATAATATCCTTGTGCGACTTAATGAGGTGAAACCTCAGCGGATTCAGGATGCCATTCGAGAATCATATCAATCCGGCGAATTAGAACTGGCTCGCAAACTCGTGACATTGAATCGAAATGTCCCTCTCACAATTGATTGGGAAGGTTGGTATCGACGAGCTTGGAATTACGAAAAATTATATGAATTATTCGTAGAATTTGGTTTCAAGACACATGCGAACCGTGTGAAATCAATCATGCGAGAATTAGGACAAAATCGCAATGCGAATGCTTTATTCGTAGCAGGGGAAACACCGATTTCGAGCCAACCGGTTACCTTGTTTCCTGAATCTTTGAATGATCCCCAAGGAATTCAAGCCGAGGAATGGGGTCACCCGACCTATCATCTCATCAATACTCCCGAAAAATTCACAGGATTTTTCAATCAACTTTGTCAACAACGTGAATTTGTCTTTGATTTAGAGACCACAGGGCTTGACCCCTTGCAATGTGAATTAGTCGGGCTGGCTTTTTGCTGGTCGGCAAAGGAGGCCTATTATCTTCCGGTGAAAGGTCCTAGCTCGGAACCGATTCTCAATCAATCTATCATTCTGGAACAACTCAAGCCGATATTCGAGAATCCCGAAATTAAAAAGGCAAATCATAATATCAAATATGATTGGATCGTTCTCAAGAATCATAATATCGAAGTGAATGGAATTCATGGTGATTCCATGCTCGCCCATTATCTGTTAAATTCTGGGGAGCGTACTCATGGTCTTGATGAATTAACCTTGAAGTATTTCAAGCATGAAAATATCTCGATTGAACAATTGATCGGCAAAGGTAAAAAACAAATCACCATGGATATGGTATCCACGGCTCAGGTGTGTGATTATGCTGCAGAAGATGCCGATGCCGCTTGGCGATTAAAACAACGATTAGAACCAGAACTTGACAAACACCAGCTGCGAAAGGTTTATGATGAAATTGAAATCCCTTTAATCACGATTCTGGCCGAGATGCAATATCATGGCATTCGGATCGATGTCGATTATCTCAAGCAGTTATCGGTCCAGATGCAAAACCAAATCGATCAGATCGAAAAAGAAATTCATAAATGTGCCGGTCACACATTTAATATCGCTTCGTTAAAAGAACTACGAACGGTATTATTCGATGAAATGAAACTTCCCGTTTACAAACGAACCACAACCACAAACGAACCCAGTACCGATCAAGAAACACTAGAAATTTTGGCTTCCGAAGGGCACGAAGTACCTGCCAAACTTATTACCCATCGCCAGATTAGTAAACTCAAAAATACCTATGTCGATGCCTTGCCTGCCTTGATCAATCCCAAAACCATGCGGATTCATTCTTCATTTAATCAAACCATTGCCTCAACGGGGCGTCTCAGTTCCTCGGAACCGAATCTCCAGAACATACCGGCCCGCAGTGATATGGGGCGTGAAATTCGACAGGCCTTTCTCCCTGAGAAGGGATGGAAATTAGTCACAGCTGATTATTCACAGATTGAACTTCGGATGTTAGCTCATTTATCGAAAGACCCGCATCTTGTGGAAGCCTATATCCAGAAACAAGATATTCATAATCAGGTCGCGGCTCAGGTGTTTAACGTCAAACCCGATCAAGTGACCAAGGATATGCGTCGGGTTGCTAAAACCATTAACTTTGGTGTGATTTACGGAATGAGTGCGACCGGTTTAGCCCAACGGCTTAGCATTAAACAAACCGAAGCCAAGAAATTTATCGATGATTATTTTGCTCGCTTCCCAAAAGTCTTAGAGTATCAACAGGCCCTGCTCAAGAAAACTCGCGCCTTGGGATATGTTACTTCAATCATGGGACGTAAACGGAGTTTCGATCCCTCACAAATTCGGCCCCATTCAAGTTATGAAAATCGCAATGGAATCGAGCGTGAAATTATCAATATGGAAATTCAAGCCAGTGCTGCCGATTTAATCAAACTAGCGATGATCCGAATTTCGCAAAAGCTGAAAGAAAATTCGTTCCGAGCGAAACTTTTATTGAGCGTTCATGATGAATTAGTTCTGGAAGCCCCTCCCCAAGAGGCGATTGTTATCACTCGGCTTATCAAAGATGAAATGATTAATGCAATGAAATTGGATGTCCCCATCGAGGTAGCCGTTTCGACTGGCCCGAACTGGCTTGAAATGACCGAATTAAAATAGTGGAATTGGATATTTTTTATTTTGATTCTATGGATGAATTTGATATTGCAATCATTCCTAATAATCCTACCTATTTCTTATGCAACTCTTTTCCTACCAGCTTGATACGATTTTAGGTGTTGGCCCCGCCGGTGCGATTTATCTTGCACACGATCCTTCGGGAGCGCAATTGGAAGTTCGCTTTCTGGATCAAGCGCGAAATTGTCCCGAACATTGGGATTCCCTCATAAAACGCTTCCGGTTGATACAACTCGTTCGGAATCGTTTAATCTTGCAACCGATTCAGCTTGATTTAGAACATGACCCGCCTTATTTGATTATTCCACATTTATCTATCTGGAAGGGGGCTTTACCCAAGGCGATTCGTGAAAAAATCGCTCTGGATTTAATCGAATGTCTAGTAGAAATCCATCGAGTGGGACTAACACTAGGTGCAAGTGCCCCGTTGGAGCTTTTACAACGGGCAGAGGATCAGTTTTCGCTAGACCTAACTAACACCCAAAGAACTGGTTCTGCCCATCTCAACGATTCTCAAACGAACGATATTCGTCGATTGGGTGAGTTGCTCGGGCAAATTCTCGATCTCGACAATTCTGTATCAACGCGGCCCTTATCTTTTCGTCATGATTGGGGCAGTTTGATCTCGGAGATGCGTGAAGCCTCAGAAGAACGAGTGCTTCTTGCCGAGGATATTTTGAAGCGACTTGCTCAGGCCGATCCTCAACAAACGGTTGCCAGCGAGATTGCCTCACCGATGCAGACGAAAGTTTCTTCCTCAATGATCGCCCAAGCTCAATACATTCTGGACGTGGGTCATTCGATCGGTCGATTTCGATTGAAAGAGAAACTGGGAGAAGGTGCCACCGGTTTTGTATTTCGTGCCGAAGACCCCCTTACTGGGGAATCGGTCGCCCTGAAGATTTTGAAATTGAATACGATATTACCAGAAAAAGTGCGTCTTCGGTTCATCAAAGAAGGGCGGATTTTAGCATCGATCGATACCCCATATGTGACGAAGTTAATCGAAGTGAATCACGATCGGGGAACCCCGTATATTGCACTGGAATTTGTTCAAGGAACGAATTTGGCAGAGGTGCTACAGGATGGGAAACCCCTAGCGGAATCGTTAGCCCTGCGTTATATTGTCGATGCAGCACGGGGATTAGCAGCGGCCCATCGTTTGGGAATTATCCATCGAGATATCAAGCCTGCCAATCTTTTATTAACCCCAGAAGGGCGCGTGAAAGTTACCGATTTTGGCTTAGCCCGTGAGGTGGATCAATCCGAATCGATGGCAATCACGCAAGATGGAAGTGCAATGGGAACTCCTTTGTACATGGCGCCGGAACAATTTTCGTCCAATCATCTCGACCCGCGTGCGGATGTGTATTCTTTGGGGGCAACGTTGTTTCATATGCTGGCAGGACGCCCGCCGTTTCAGGCCAATCGGCTCCCTTTGCTGGCACAAGCCGTGATGAAAGACCCTGCCCCCGATCTTGAAAAAATCAATCCTGCCGTGAGTGGAGCCGTCGCGGCTTTTGTAAGCCAAGCCCTTTCCAAATCGCCCGATGCTCGCCCCGCCGATGCCGGCGATTTTCTGGAACAACTAGAGCGGATTCTCAAACGGGAGCCGACCCCCTTGGATCATCACCCGTTGGACCCTCAAGGGGCCACGAATGTGAAAACCTATACGTTTACTTGGGAGTTGAAAAGCTCCCCCGCTCGGTTATGGCCTTATGTTTCCAATACAGAACGATTGAACAAAACAATTGGCTTGCCCTCACCAACTTACAAGATGGTTCCCCAGCGGGGGGGGGGTACCAAACGATTGGCTTGGGCTAGGGCTATTGGGTTATCCATGGAATGGGAAGAATTCCCTTTTGAGTGGATTGAAGGGAAACGCATGGGGATTCTTCGCCAATTTCATAAGGGGCCTTTTGCTTGGTTTTTAAGTATTGTCGAGTTGCATCCCAATAATCAAGGGGGAACTACTCTTCGTCACACCATTCGGGTGCAATCGCGAGGGATTTTAGGAAAGTTGATTACCCCAATTCAAATGGGGATTCTCTCGAAAAAAGCGTTGGGCCAAGTCTACAAAAATATCGACTCGGCCTTGTGTGAGGATCAACCTTGGGTCGATCCTTTTGAAGGGATGACGCAAATTTCTTCTTCACGTCGTAGGGTATTGGAACAACGTATCGAGGAACTCATCCTCAAGGGGGCGTCTCCAAAAGGAACGCAAATTCTTCAGTATTTTCTGATCCATGCTTCGGCTCAGGAAGTGGCTCGCATTCGCCCGTTAGCGCTGGCGCAGAGACTGAAAATCGATGAAGAGATGATGATCGATACCTGTTTGCGTGCCGTGGGTGTAGGCATTTTGCAATTACGTTGGGATGTGATTTGTCCATTATGTCGCGTTCCCAGCGGGCGAAAAAACACCTTAAAAGAACTCAAGGAACACGAAGAATGCCCGACCTGCGATCAAGCCTTTAAGATCGATTTTGTCTCGGCCGTGGAAATGGTGTTTGAAGTTCACCCCGAAATTCGTCAGGCAGATAATAAACTTTATTGTGCAGGGGGGCCAGTCCATTCTCCTCATTTAGTGGCGCAAATTCGTTTGGCTCCCGCCGAACGAATGGAACTTCCCCTGACCTTAAGCGAAGGGAACTATCGTCTGCGTGGTCCCCAACTTCCTTGGAGTGCCGAATTGCGAATTCTCCCTTCCGCTGGGTTGCGACGTTGGGAAATCAGCTTGGATAACCATTCACCAGAACGTATTCCCCCTTTAGGTGTGGGTGCCCAGAACCTGATTCTTGAAAATAATTTTCCCTACGAGGTTCTCCTGAAGGTGGAAAGAACCGCAGCCAGAAACGATGCTCTCACGGCACATCGGGCGGTGACCTTACCCGCCTTTCGAGAATTATTCCCCAACGAAATTTTGTCGCCGGGGCAGCTGACGCCCGCCTCACTGGTGACCCTTGCCCAAATCGAAGTGACCTCGATTGAACAAATTTTGGAAAAACAAGGAGACGCCAAAGCCTACGAACTCATCTACAAAGGTTTCGAGGCGATCTCGCGGCTTGTGAAAGCAGAGGGGGGAACAGTCGTGAAAAGTGTGGGGGACGGACTCTTTGTTTCGTTTAGTGAGTTAGTAGCGGGGGTCCGGTCCTTACTGCGATTGGGTGAGTGGGCCAAACAGCCCGATCATCAGGCGATTCGCTTCCGTGCGGGCTTGCATCGCGGCTTCGTGATGGTGACAACGCTCGACGAGCGGTTGGATTATTTTGGGCTGAGCGTCAAGCTGGTTTCTCGCTTGGTCCAACATGCTAAGCCGAATGAACTCCTTTTGACGACCCAATGTACCAGCGATGCCGAAGTGAGCGCGCTGTTGGAAAATCGTCCCCTCCAAATCATCGAGATTCCTCAAAACAACAAGCCCTTGCTCGCGGTCAAGGTTCCCCTTCTGAGTTGAATTTTGAAGTTCCAAGGCGGTAAAAATTCGAGCCAATTCAACGAGATTTTCACCTACCGACTTCGCAGGAATGAATCCTTCTGGGTAATATACATCCATACACTAATCGAGAAATTGGAGTTGGAGAGAATCCCGAATCTGATACGATTCTTCCAAAACCATTGCAAAGGGAACCAACATGGCGGAAATGGACAAAGAATTGAAAAATACCCTCGTTGCCATCGAGAAAGCCTTTGGCAAAGGGGCCGTAATGACCCTCAACAATACCAGCGATGAAGAGGTCGTCGGCATTTCAACAGGCTCGTTGGCCTTGGATATTGCCCTCGGAGGCAAAGGGCTTCCCCGCGGGCGGATTATCGAGATTTTTGGGAATGAATCGAGTGGGAAAACCACGTTGGCCTTGCATGCGGTCGCCAACGCTCAACGTGAAGGGGGGGTCGCTGCCTATATCGATGCGGAACATGCGCTCGATCCTTCTTGGGCGCGTCGCCTTGGAGTGAATCTTGATGAGCTTCTGGTCAGTCAACCCTCGAATGGCGAAGAAGGTCTGAAAATCGTTGAAATGTTAGTCAAATCGAATGCCGTTGATGTGATCGTGGTTGATTCGGTGGCGGCTTTGGTGCCCAAAAACGAAATCGAAGGGGAAATTGGCGATTCGCACGTGGGTTTACAAGCACGCTTGATGTCCCAAGCCCTGCGAATTTTGAACCCCGTGATCGCACGAACGAAAACCTGTGTGATCTTCATCAACCAAATCCGTCAGAAAGTGGGGGTCTTTTTTGGTAGCCCCGAGACCACCACGGGGGGATTAGCCCTAAAGTTTTATTCTTCGGTCCGAATGGAAGTGAAACGGGGACCACAAATTAAATCCGGTGATGAAACTACAGGCACCGAAGTTAAAGTGAAAGTGGTGAAAAATAAGGTTGCCCCCCCCTTCCGCAATGCCGATTTCTATTTGATGTACGATTCGGGGATTAGCTACGAGGCCGATCTGTTGAATTTGGGGCTGGCAGCGGGGTTCATCAGTAAAAGCGGGGCCTTCTTCAGCTACGGCGATCAACGAATCGGTCAAGGGGAAGAAAAATCGCGGAACTTCCTGAAAGAAAATCCAGCAATCGCGAATGAACTTCGCAACAAAATCCTCGAATATCACAAACTCAACCCCGATGCTATGCCCGTGAATGCCTCCGTTGCCGATTTAGAGGAAGCAGCCGAGCAAGAAATCGAACCGGTTGAAGATGCCCCCGCCCCGAAACGAAAGAAGAAAGAAGCCAAAGAATAGAATCAATCGGAACGGGCCGATTGATTCTATTCTCATCTTGAAGTCCCGAATCTGACGAATTTTGTTAACCTCTTCAATCTCTCTCTAATTCTGCAATCTCTCTAATTCGAGAAATTAGACTAATTCAGGCCCTGATTCAGGAAATGAGAATCGATGTGATTTGATATAGGCGATAACGAGCTAACGTGTCATCTAATAGTTCAATTCAAAACATCGCCAATCTGGAATTGATGTGATTAACTGCGACGCACCACGCCGACTAATTTACCAAGGATTTTGATGTCCCGATCGGGACCGACCTCAATGGGGGGCATCGTGCTGTTAGCGGGTTCTAAAATGATTCGATCTCGACGTTGATAAAATTTCTTCAAGGTAACCGAACCATCCACCATGGCAACGACACGTTCCCCGTTGTGGGCAGTCGATTGCGGTTTGATGATGACCAGATCGCCATCTTTGATGTGATCCTCAATCATCGAGTTCCCTTTCACCCGAAGGGCATAATGCTCATCCCCGCCGAGCATTTCTCCAAGATCGGCCGTTTCTTCCGTGGGAATGGCTTCAATCGCGGGTCCGGCAGCTACCACCCCATAGACAGGAAAGGTGACCGAACCTTCGCTGGATTGAGGTTTACGACCTATATGGCTTGGGATCACAATCCCTCGGGCAATTTTTTTGCCAGGGATCCGTTCGTCTTTCGGACGGACAATGTAACCTTTGCGTTCGAGGGCCTTCAGATGACATATCGCTCCATTGGGTGAGTCCCAATTAAATTCGTGGCAGATGTCGCGAATGGAGGGAGCAAATCCCCGATTTTTGATCGAATCCAAGATATACTCAAAAACTTTGGCTTGGGTTTCGGTCAAGGGCGGATTCCTGCCAGCCATAATGATGCCCTCTGTTCACTCATAAATGTTCATTTGAATAGTATGTAAGGAAGTATACATGCAATCCCCCTAAAATAAAGCTCAGTATGGAAGAATTTTCGCAAGCACCTTCGAGGTTTTTTCAGGCAATTCTTGTCGCTCTAGGCAATGTGGGAGAAAAAGGAATCCGCATGTGACGAGGGTGAGGTCAGCAGGAAGAATAGTTCAATCGATTTCCAACGAACGATTAACCGGTTTTCGACATTTCCTGAAAGCGGGGTTATCAGAAAAGTTCATTTTCCACCGGTAGAAGTTTCGATTGAGAAAACGAATTGATGCCGGAAAACAACCACGCTTATTCTGCTTGGCCATGTACGGGGATAATGATAGGGGCCGCTTGAGAATCCACTTGAACCTCCACTCGGGAGTTCAGAACGCCTGCCTTTTGGGGGCGGTAGGTCAAATTCACCACATGGGTGGTTTTTGGTTCCTTGCTATACTCGGATTTCAGAACATCTGCTTGACCTCGGACTTCCGTAATCTTAAAGGGCTTTTCCCCTTTGACAAGAATTCGCAGGGTCTTCTCTTCACCCACTTTGGTAACATCGAAAGAGATTTCGCTGGGGGTGGCCGTGGGAGCACCCGATAGAATTTCGACTCGCAAAGGTAAGCGGAAAGTAGGGGTCGTAGTCGAGTTAGTCACGAAATAAGTCGTGGTGGTCCATATCCCTGCGTCCAAGCCCGGTTTCATCGTGCTGACCAATTCATAAACGACCTCGCTGGTATCTCGACGAACCAGTTTCGCTGTGGTGTTCACATAATCGGTCTCGGACCCTGCACGGGTAATCTGAAAATTGGGTTCGCCGCGAACCGTCACCATCACCGTGCTGGAAGCCTCTTTGCCATAGGGGACTTTGCCTAATGAAAATTCCTCGGCAGATTTGGAGAATCGATCGTTTCGGGTAGCAGAAACAACCACGCTGACCTCTTCCCGATAAGGGGCCGAGAAACTGACATAGACGGTCACTTGTTTGTATCCAATGAAACGAGAAGTATCCATTGTGGTGGTGAGTTCAGTCGATTCGCCCGGACGGAGAAACCTTTTTGCAATGGTGGCAGACACACAACCACAGGAAACCCGAGCGCTCTCAATTTGAACATTTTGGTTACTGGTATTCGTGATCGTGAATTTGTGGACCATGAACTGCCCAAAAGTCACTGCCCCAAAATCTTTGGATCGTTCGGAAAAAAATTTCTCGGCCTCGGCATGGGCCTGTAGGGTAAGCCCGCAAAGCAATAACGTACAATAAACGAAGTTCCTCATGAGGAATCGCTCCAAGAATTAGGGGATGGTTATCTCACTACATCCGAGTCATCGGTTGAAGAAAGGGTTCTTGCAGATAATCTAGGTTTGAAGTTTGAAACCTCCGTAAGATAAGCCCAGCAAAATTTGCAAAAACCTTCTATCTGTAACGGTAAAAACTGAAGATCAGCTATATTAAGTATAAAGCATATCCTCAATGCATTCCATTTGATTATGACTATTCCTAAAGTACGTTACCACAAGACCATATGATTTCTTACTCTGAATCCGATTTTTCCGATCATTTTGTTACAATTTCCTGAGCCTGAAAGGATCAAGCAACTAACCGATTTCAACCAAAGCAACGGCTCAAAACTGCCTCAAAAGGCAAGATGTTCTAGTGGGGCTATTTCCTTTTTCAAATCCATAAAGATACTGATAAACTGATAGAAAATAGAGTGATATTCCTTCTTCCTCTCTGGGGGGTGTATGTCTGCAACCGATCCTACGATTACCAGTGTGCTGAAAGAGTCGCGGACTTTTCCGCCAAGTCCCGAGTTTGTCGCGAAAGCGCGTGTGCAAACACTCGAAGGCTACGAGCGTTTGGCAACATGGGCACGGGAAAAACCCGAAGAATTCTGGGCCACGCAGGCGGAACGGCTCACATGGTTCGAGAAATGGCATACAGTTTTAGAATGGAATCCCCCGCATGCGAAATGGTTTCTCGGCGGGAAGATCAATGCCAGTTTCAATTGTCTCGATCGGCACGTTCAAGGAGGGCGGGCGGACAAAACCGCCATTCTTTGGGAAGGGGAACCGGGAGATACCCGCTCCTTAACGTATCGTCAGCTTCTAAGCGAAACGGCCAAGTTTGCTAACGCGCTGAAACGGCTGGGGATTGTGGCGGGAGATCGCGTGACCATCTACATGCCCATGGTTCCTGAAGCGGTCATTGCCATGCTGGCTTGCGCTCGGATCGGTGCGACTCATTCGGTCGTTTTCGGGGGTTTCTCTTCGGAAGCGGTGGCCGATCGCAATAACGATGCTCAATCGAAATTGATTATCACCGCAGATGGTGGCTATCGACGCGGCAAAATTATCCCATTGAAAGAAAACGTCGATGTGGCCCTATCCAAATCGCCTACCGTTCAACATACCATTGTCTTGAAACGGTGTGGGAACGAAGTGAACATGCAAGCAGGGCGCGACCTGTGGTGGCATGAATTGCTTGCCAAAGAAACCGAAACTTGCCCTGCGGAGCCTTTGGACAGCGAGCATCCTTTGTTTGTGTTGTATACCTCGGGTTCTACCGGAAAACCCAAGGGGATTCAGCATTCCACTGGCGGATACCTCGTCGGTGCTGCCTATACCCATGAACTGGTTTTCGATATTCGCGAAGAGGATATTTACTGGTGCACTGCCGATGTGGGATGGGTCACGGGGCATACCTACATTGTGTACGGTCCTCTTGCCAATGGCGCAACGATTGTGATGTACGAAGGGGCACCGGACTTTCCCAAGCAGGATCGTTTTTGGGAGATTATCGAGAAGTATAAGGTCACGCTTTTTTACACCGCACCAACGGCCATTCGAGCCTTTATCAAATGGGGCGACGCACTTCCAAAATCTCACGATTTGAGTTCCCTTCGCTTGTTGGGTTCGGTCGGGGAACCAATCAATCCGGAAGCGTGGATATGGTATCATCAGATCATAGGGGGGGGNCGATGCCCAATCGTGGATACATGGTGGCAAACGGAAACCGGTGCGATCATGATTTCCCCTCTACCCGGAGCGATCCCCACCAAACCCGGCAGTGCCACGAAACCTCTACCGGGAATCGTTGCGGAAATTGTGGATAAATCGGGTAACCCCGTAGGACCCAATGAAGGGGGATTTCTCGTCATTCGTCGGCCTTGGCCCTCTATGTTACGGACCATTTTCAATGATGATGAACGCTACAAAAAACAATACTGGAGCCATCCTCCCGAGGGGGCATATTTCACGGCGGACGGTGCCCGCATGGATAATGACGGCTACATCTGGATCATGGGACGGGTCGATGATGTTCTCAATGTGTCGGGACATCGCTTGAGTACCATGGAAATTGAAAGCGCTCTGGTTGGGCATCCGAAGGTCGCGGAAGCGGCTGTGGTTGGTAAACCCGATGATCTGAAGGGGGAAGGCATCAGTTGCTTCGTCACCTTGAAGGGGGGCATCGAACCAACGGAGGAACTGAAAAAAGAGCTTCGGGATCATGTGGTTCGTGAGATCGGCGCGTTGGCCCGCCCCGACGAGATTCGCTTTACCCCTGCTTTGCCCAAAACCCGTTCCGGCAAAATTATGCGGCGGTTGTTACGAGATATTGCTGCGGGACGCACCACCTCTCAAGATACGAGCACTTTGGAAGATTTTAGCGTCCTTGCCAAACTGCGTGAGGATGAGGAATAATCTGAAAGAGGTGTTCGATCGAATGAGCCGAAAGGGGTGTTTGATTTTTCCCTCAGCGTGCAGAACTACAGCTTGCAGAAAGCCCCTCTAGGGCTGGCATGATGTTTCAATACGAATGCTTGTTACAAATGCTTGTTCAAGTGTTGGTCTTTGACTCCCCGTGATTATTCTGTTCGGTCCCTTCAAGTTTTTCCCTCTAAACGTCGAAGTTTCAGGACGATTCAACCTTTCGAACTTTCAGGACGATTTTCGATATTCTTCTTAATGTGAGAGTGTTTGGAAATTTGCTCTTTCATTTTATCGTGAAGATAAGTAAGATAGGGAAATTGTTGAGGCATGAAGCCTTGAATTAACCCGTCACCTTCACTTATTTCCCTAGGGTGGTTGCAGGATGATAACCCAAAAACCGTTTTTTCGGAAATGGCTCACCTTCCGATATTTGAAAAAAGCACTGAAGCGGCTTGTTCCGTTGGCCTTGGTGATTTATCTCAGCACGATTTGGCCGATTGTGGGAATCGTGGCGGGGATTTTCTTTCTCGGGGGGCTGCTCGATGTGCTGCGCAATTCCACCCGAAATCTCAGTACGTTCGATCGCTACTTCGCAGGGAACGGGGTTTTAACTTGGGTCTTATCCCCTGTGAACCTCTTCCTCGATTTTCTCTGCCTGCCCTATTGGAATAAGGGGGTCTATCGTTTGGATCAATTACCCCAAGGACATCAGGCGGAGATTCAAAAGTTGATTGAGGCCGCCCATTCTCGTAATTTGATTCAAATGTTGGAATCGAAGATGGAAGGCAAAAAACGGGGCATGATTTTTTTCAAATGGTACGGCAAGAATATCCCCACTTCCGTTGACATGCCCGAGTATCACGAAAAGTACAAATACATCCGCACCATTGGCGTTTCGATCTTCAACAAGCGATCCTCAACCGGATTACACTATGGTCCTTTACGGATCACCTTGCGGGTGCTTTACAACATCAACACGATCGAAGACCCGAATGTTTATATTCAGGTCGGCCATCATGTGCATCGTTGGAAAGATCAAAAATTGTTTATCTTCGATGACACCTTGCAACATAAATCGATTAATGAATCCGACGGGATGCGTTACTGCCTGTTTGTGGATATGCTTCGACCGGCACCGGTCCCGTTCATTTTAGATGTGATCCTCACGGGAGTGCGTTTGATTATGACCCCGTTCCGAGCCATTTTTTACGGTCATTGGTCGTTCATCAAATAAGTAATTTTCACCGTTTCTGGTTGTGATGTGCTCAATGCGGATTGGGCAATTCGTAGAGCAATCTTCACCGTTTCAAGAATCCTTCAGGCACTTGGAAGAATTGGCTCGGCTTGAGGCCCAAGCCTGAGGGGAAACCGCTAGGTTGTAATCCGGCACTGAGCATGGCCGCGACCACCCCCGCCGCATTGGCCGTGGCCAACGGTGAACCCGTCACAATGGGATCGTCCCCCCAATCTTCGGGTTTCACAAAGACATCCCAAGTGATGAGGTCGGGCTTATAACCTTCGGTAATCGTTTTGGTGAGGATTTGACCAGTGGAAGTGACCTTTTGCAGCTTATCGACAATCACACTGGTCGAAGGGCCTGCACCGATCGAGGCATAGGGTTTGAGCTTTTTATCAATGCCGGCAGCGGCCACCGCAATGACCGAGCGAGCATCGGCAGGAATATCAACCCCTGCTTCGGCGGCTTCGTAATCATGGAAAACGAAAGTTTGGGAAGTACCCCCTAATGTTTCGATGAAGATACGGGGCTTCAGCTCCCACGATTGTTCTTGGGCAGGGATGATGGGGGTGCCCACCGGTTGGATCGATTTAGGCACTTTCCCTTCCATGCGGAGGGCATATCGCCCCGCAACGGGAAGGATCACATCCAAGGTTTGTTCGTAAATACCATAGTTGGGGTCCGAGTGTAATCGAACCGGCGGGGTCGCAGGTCGGGCAATCACATCGATCTCATCCGAGGCCACTTGTTTTCCTTCGGGGTCACGCTGCCAAATCAAGGTGGGTATTACCTTGGCGATCGGTTCGCGGTACTCATCCTCACGAACTGTCGGGTCGTGTGGTTCACGCCATTGAACCGTGATGCGAACATGCCCCTTCGCGGGAAGCTCCAAGGTTCGTTTCCCTTCTTCATCACGCAGAGCTAAAAAGTTCAGTTCGCTATTCCATCGCTCGGGGGGAAGTTTTTCGTCAGGTGCCAGAAACTCCATCACCCCATCGTTATTGGCATCCCGAAATAGACCGTACCAAACTTGCCCGCGTGTATCGCCGGCCGGTTGGAACCAAAGAGGTTTCTCGGGGGGCCGGCGTAAACCGGTTTTCACAATCGAGGGCTTACTTCGCATCAGCCAATCATCGAGATAACGACTTAACCAACTGTTGGCATCTAACGGGTAGCCGTTGTTGTGGCCAATCAAATTCACAATGACGTTCACCCCGACGAGCTTTTTGAGTTCTCGTTCATAATCGGTCAAACGATCGAGCACTTTGAAGGCTTCGACTTCGTTGGCTTCGGCTTGTTTGAGATTTTTGACCGCCTCCATCCGTTTTTGTTTGGCCTCTTCACTGGGATCGAACCCGTCAAAGGCTTTGCGATAGGCCTCGCGGGCAGCGTTTCTTTTCTCGGTAGCCAGATCGATATCCAGCAACACATCGCGACGGCGTTCACGGAGTAAATCGGGTTCGTGCAATTGACCTTGAACGTAGCGAATGACATCGAGCACTTGATACGGAGCATCGGGCATCAGTCGAACCAGAATCAGTTGCGCCGCCGGCGCCAAACGTCGGATCGCCAAGGCCGCCTGTGTTCCCAGCCCCGCTTGTTTCGACATCGGGTCGGCTTGCAGGGATCGATTTTTCATTGTGGTGAAGTCGATCAAGATGGGCATGGGCGAATCTTTATCCATCCCGAGTAATTCGATGTATCTGCCAAAATCGGTGGCGATGATTAACACCCGAATGTTATTCCCTTTCTTACCGGCCGCGTGCAGTGCTTCAACTCCTAGCCCCTTAACGGGGTCCACATCGGGGGCCAAGGCCGGTAAGGCGATTACCTCGGGGTTTCCTAAGCGGGGTCCTTGGAGATTCTCTTTCTTTAGCTCGGCCTCTTTCTTTTCTTCGGGGTCCTTTTTTGGCTCCGGTTCTTTTTTCCCTTCCGGCTCCTTCTTTGGTTCTTTATTATCGTTGAGTTTCTTCAATGCCCCTGCGGGTAAGCGAACATGGACCACATTGCCGATCATCGCCACATCTCCCAACAGGCTCGCTTGGGCAGCATTGATGGTGACTAACTTACCAATCCGACCTTCAATCCGAACCTTGGCGAGATCGAACGATTCCCGCCATGCTTCATCGAATTCAAGAGGTTCTCGTGCCAGAAGGACCTCTGCGCGAATCGGCTTGGAGCGTTCAGTTTCATCGGCCATGAGTCGGCGAATTTCAGGGGCGAATTTCAAAAATTGCGGAGAGCCTTCGGGGATGGGCGGTAACGTCACTTCCGCCGGTGCTTCCTTCGCTTCACCTAACACTTCCACAACGCGGATGGGCATGATACTTTTGAAGGGTTCCGGAAGTACTTCGTTCGGGGTCAACGGGAGAAGCCAACCATCCGGAAGAATCCGCAAATCTTTCAGAAGCAATACAGTTTTATCAGCAGGGAAAGTCCCTCGAAGGATGGTGTTTCCTTCCCGATTGTAACCGAGTTCATCTTTGTAACCTAAAACATTCAAACGATCGAGAACTTGTTTGTAGAATTTCAGTTGCTCATTTCTGGGAACTTCTCGATTCAGGGAGATGCGCAAGCGCACGCGGCCCCCTTCAGGATATTTGAATCCTTTCGGTGCCAATAACACGGTTTGGATTCGGGGGTCCCGCAGAAGGTCCATCGCGACCTTCGATTCGATCACCCCAGTCTTTCGTTCCGAAGCAGGATTGAAAGGTGCCGTTTCGAGTTCATCGGGATCGGTCATGTCTTGGAAGCCGATCTTCTTGAGAAACCGACTGAGTTCCTCGTAGATTAACACCCGTTGATTCCGTTCCGCCGAGATACGATAGCGCAATTGAACATCGTATTCCTTAGGGGCTGCCGGGCTTTTCACCTGCGCCAACAAGGGGTTGGAGCAAAGGGACAGACAAAAGATCGTCGCAACGAGTCTCATGGCAAGCTCGGTAAGATTGGAAAGATAGGCAACTACAGACATCTTCTTATTCTAACATCTTTCGCCAATCCTCTGTTGAGGATTTCTCCCACGATAGATCGGCCCGAGAACACAGACCTTATACATTGAGAACATTAGGATTAATTGATGCAACAGGATCATCGAATGGTGTTAGATCATCGAGTGGTGGTGATTACGGGCGCTTCGAGTGGAATCGGCGAAGGGTTGGCCCGTTGGTACGCCCAGAAGGGAAACTCGTTGGGGCTTTTGGCTCGCCGTGGCGATCGCCTCGAAAAACTCGCGAATGAATTGGCCCCCTTGGCCAAGAAGGTTGCCTTTCGTGTGGCCGATGTTCGCGATCGAGCCGGTACCATACAAGCGATTCGGGAACTGGAAAGCGAATTGGGGCCGACCGACCTGCTCTACGCCAATTCGGGGGTCGGGCACACCAACACCCTGCACGATCTGAACGCCGAGGGGGCCGTTGAGGTGATTCAGACCAATTTGCTCGGTGCCATGGCAGCAATTGAAGCGGTTTACCCCACCATGCTCCAGCGGAATTCAGGTCATATCGTGGGCATTTCGAGCTTGGCCTCCTACAAGGGTTTACCCGGCGCCGCTGCCTATTGTGCCAGCAAGGCCGGCCTGAGCGCGTATCTCGAAAGTTTACGGATCACGCTGTATAAAACCGGTATCAAAGTCACCACCGTTTGCCCTGGTTTCATTACCACTCCCATGACTGCCAAGCAAAAAAAGATGATGTTGGTCATGGATGTGGAACGAGCCGTCCGCCTGATTACTCGGGCTGTGGACCAAAAGAAAAAAGTGTTCAACTTCCCCCGTCGGATGCGGTTTTTGTTGTGGTGCGCCAAGTGGGCGCCGGATCGTTGGATGTACAAACTCGGCCAAGAATAAAATTCATGACGAACCTCGATGATACGTTGCCGAGAATAAAATCATGACCGACCTTGATGATACGATCGTGGCAGTCGCCTCGACCAGCGGAGGTTGGCGCGGGGTGATTCGTCTTTCTGGCCCCCAATTAGCCTCGATCCTCAGTCCCTTTGTTGGCGAACCGTTTGAGGGTCGCCGAAGGGGGATTTATGCTGTTTCAATTCACCTCGATGAGTATCATTCGGCCCTACCGGCGGACCTTTATTGGATGCCCGCCCCCCATTCCTACACCGGTCAGCATTGTGCCGAACTGCACACAACCGGAAGTGCCCCCATCCTCGAAAGTCTCGTGGCACGGTTGCTTCGCTTGGGCGCGCGAGCGGCTGGGCCTGGGGAATTCACACTACGGGCATTCCTTGCGGGAAAAAAAGACCTGACCCAATCCGAAGCGGTGCAAGCCGTCGTCGGCGCCACGAATCAGGACGATCTCATCAATGCTCTCCAGCAACTCTCGGGGGGAATTTCTCACCCGTTGCAGAGGGTTCGAGACGATTTATTGAATCTGTTGGCCGACATCGAAGCCGCGTTAGATTTCTCAACGGAGGATATCGAATTCGTCCCCCAACGGGATATTTTGCTCCGCCTTGCATCGGCCTTGGCCCATCTCAAAAATGTGCAACGGCAACTTTCACAACGGTCCCTCAGTGGGCAACGATTTCGGGTCGCTTTGGCGGGTTTGCCCAACGCGGGGAAAAGCACCCTATTTAATGCTCTCATCGGTCAATCGCTCGCTTTGGTGAGTGACGTGGCCGGCACCACACGCGATTATTTATCTCATGTGCTTGTTCGAGGCGACTTGAGCTTCGAGTTGATTGACACCGCAGGGATTCAAGCCACAGAAAACACCATCGAGGAACAGGCGCAAACCCTGCGTGAAAATCAATATCGGCAAGCGAACCTGATTTTGTGGTGTGTCGAGTTCGGTCAGATTCCGGAGACTCGCCTCGAATATCACTTGGAGCATCGTAGTTGGACCGTTTACACCAAAGCCGATCAATCCCCTCAGAATGTTGAGGGACTTATGACGACCGTCGAGAATTGGGAAAGGTTTTTGATTTCCGCAAAGACCCTTCTTGGCGTCAATGAACTTCGGGATCGTTTGTTTGCAGAGGCCGAGAGGTATCAGCGTTCTTCGTTGGCCCCCAGTTTAAGTCGTTGCCAACATCACATTGATAAATCGATCGAGCATCTTCAACAAGCCCATCGCTTGGCCGTGTTTGACGATGCCCCAGAACTTTTGGCCCTTGAAATTCGCTTGGCCTTACAAGAGTTGGGGGAAATGGTCGGTGCGATCTATACGAATGATTTGCTCGACCGAATTTTTACCCGCTTCTGCATTGGCAAGTAAACCCTTCTGCATTAGCAAGTAAACCCTTCTGCATCGGGAAGTGATGCCTGCTTAGGGGTTGAATAGCTCCTTCGCTGCCTGCGCCAAAGATCGCTGTTGTGGCGTGCCTTCCGGATTCAAGCCAAGGGGTCTCGCCTTGGTCAATGCTTCGTCATGATTCAGACCATCCACCGTCCGCAAATGCAAATACCACACGGTGCCGACGAGCGAACCTTCCCGATCATAAATCAAAAGCGGCCGTTGTTTCGGGTCGGCCAAGGTGTGGGAGATTTCCTTTATGATCGCTAAGTTAATCGTTTCTGCCGCAATGATGTACGATGAGTATTGCAAACCCCGTTTCTCCGCCTGTCGCTGATCCGAGGTATCGTCATCTTGCGGTTGGCGTAAATAAATCACGGTGGCAAATTTCTGCTGTTGCAACCAATCTAACCCTTCAAGGTCGGGACGACGCGAAACGTACAACCCTTCATCCAACCTTGTAAAATTTTCGATCCCGACCGGACGATTCGCCTGAGGAGCGGGGTTTTCGTTTTTTACCAAAGGAGTGGGGGTAACCGGTTCGGTGCGAAACTCAGATGGTCGATTTTTGGCCGAAGGACTCGGGGGCAATTCTGGCAACCGAGAAGGAGATTGGGCTAAACCATCTGCAGGACTCGATCCCAAACCCGATCCCGATCCGGAGCCTGAACCCGATCCCGATGGGGTTTTCGGTGGGAAAGCACGCGATTCATTCCCATTCCAACGTGGGGGGTAGTTAGAATCGGACTTGTTGGCGGGAGGAATCGGCTCCGGAGGAAGCGGTTCCGGTAACAACAACTCGGCTCGCGGCGGAGTGTAACGGGGAGTGTTGCCTCCACCTTCGCGGAATTCCGGTGCCGGTGTCGGGGGAAGATCGGGGATCGGCGTCGGAGGAATCGTCCGCGGGCGACCCGGTGGCGGGGGCGGTGTGCGACCGACCAACGAGCGATTGTTTCGGCAACAACCGCTCAGCAGTAAGCTCGTCAGGAGCATCAAAGCAAGGTAACGGGTTCCCATCGGTAATTCCTCCTAGAATACCTCACTTCGATCTTACGTTGGCCTTCTACGAGACTTGAAATCTTTTCAAACCTTTTTTCAGGTTGCGATTGCTTGGGGTATCGATTTTAACGGTTAGGAAGTTTAGGCAGACGGCGAGTTTCTCTCCCATTCCAGATTTTGACCTATTTTCTTGACAAGACTCATCTTGTAGGATGTTTATGGAGTTCCCCTTATTTTGATGGGTTTTTATGCGAACGATCATTCCTTCCATTCTCTTGCTCGGGACACTCACTCTCTTGGCGGACGAAACCCCGAAATCGCCCACTCTGGTCGATGCTTCAGGCAAAGAGATCACGCTGACCAAGTGGAAAATCACCTCGGGAGTTCGCAAACTCAACTTCTTGGAAGGCAAGCCGGAAGTTTTTGATATGCGGGAGGTGGGTTCCACGGCCTACAAGCAAGGGATTTCGACATATGTTCCGGTCCCTCGCGTCAAGGGTATTCAATACGATCCCGAAAAATATGTAGCTCAGGTGGAGATTGCAGGATTAGAAGCCCCTCTCATGGCCACACTTCGCTACGAAGGATTTAACAATATCACCATCGAAGCCGAGATCGATCAAGGGAAAACTGGTATTGCCGAAGTGAAATACAAAGGGGGCGTATTGAAGGGGGGCATTCGTTCGATCCAATTTCCTTCCGCAAAAGCGGCCGACAAAGAACCCGAAGGCAAAGAATTCTTTTTCTCGGTTCCCAGTGAGCCGACCAAGAAAGGCGGCACCCCACCCCCGACCATTCATTCCATCAAAAATGTGAAACCTCTTTACAAAACCCCCACTGGGGAAGAAAAGCCTTTGACCTATTTGATGTTCAAGAAAACTTTGAAGGTAGAGTTTGATACGATCACGGCACTGAAAATTGGTCCTCGGGATGGGAAAGATGGCTCGATTGAGTGTGAAGTGAAATTAAAGGATGGAACTTCTTTGACCGTATCGTTATTAACAACCTTCCAAGAGGATGGCAAATCCTTGACATTTTTAGGATTTTTTGGAGAATGCCCCGCAGGTTGGAAGCTCATTCCGCCTCACTGCATTACTGAAATGGCCGACGAGAAACCGCGAGATAAACGCTTTGATCTCAAAACCCAATTCGAGCAGAACCCCCTGTATCCCTAGTTGGGGGAGTTATCGCTTGGAGGAGAACCCCTTGTCTCCCAAGTGAGGTAGTTATTGCTTTGAGAAAAAAACTTGTAGCGCTAGTGGGTGAGTTATCCCTTTCATCAGTCCATCGATTCATCAATTCTCGATTCGGGATTCGCAAGTCGATTTGCTTTCTGATATTTGAGTTTCTACAACATCTCCTTAATCCCTTGAGGAATCACTGTGAGTCTGTTACGAACGCCGTTGTACGATTGGCACATCCAACATAAGGGACGAATGGTTCCCTTTGGCGGCTGGGAAATGCCTGTGCAATACAGCAGTATTTTGGAAGAGCATAAGGCTGTCCGGAATCGAGCAGGGCTGTTCGATATTTCGCACATGGCCCGCTTGAATTTCACGGGTCAAGATGCTCTTGCGTTGATCGATCACGTTTATACAAACGATGCGAGCCAAATGAAAGTGGGGCAAGTTCGTTACGGATTGATCTGCAACGAGTCCGGTGGAATTCTCGACGACGTTTTGGTTTACCGTTGGGCCGATTCGTGGTCCATGGTGGTTAACGCCTCGAATCGACTTAAAATTCTCGATTGGCTCCGCTTTTTTGCTCACAAACGCGAGGTACAAATCGAAGATCGTACCTTCGAGACGGCCATGCTCGCCATCCAAGGGCCACAGGCACTCGAATTATCTCGGGGATTATTTGAGCAAGACCCGTCGGCATTACGATATTATTTTGCCATGCCCAACCGCTATCGGGGGGCGGAATGTGTGGTTTCGCGAACCGGCTACACGGGTGAGGATGGGCTAGAAATTATTGTCCCCAAAGATTTGGCCTCGACCTTGGCCGATGACCTTCTGCAGAAAGGGGCTACCCCTTGTGGCTTAGGGGCACGCGATACCCTACGCTTGGAAGC